>MGLY01000001.1:0-4336 GCA_001794935.1 Chlamydiae bacterium RIFCSPHIGHO2_12_FULL_49_9
TGTTGCCAACGTCCCTCCCAAAGGCGGCCGCAAGCACCCGAACCAAGAGTACATCAAGGTCAACACCCAAAACATCCTCTTTATCGTCGGCGGCGCCTTCGTCCACCTCGATAAAATGATCGCCAAACGCCTCGGCAAAAGCACCATCGGATTCGATGCCGCCACCAAACGGCGCTTTGATGCCGAAGAGACCAATTTCCTCCTCTCCAAAGTGGAGCCGGAAGACCTCATCTCGTTTGGCATGATCCCCGAATTTGTCGGCCGTTTCAACAGCATCGCCAACTGCAACGAGCTCACCATCGATGATCTTGTCGAGATCCTCGTAAAACCCAAAAATGCCGTCGTCAAACAGTACGTCCAGCTCTTCGCCGAAGAGAACGTCAAGCTCGAGTTCACCCAGGCCGCCCTCGAAGCCATGGCCAAAAAGGCCAAAGACACCGGTACCGGCGCCCGGGCGCTGCGGATGATCGCCGAAACGACCCTCCGCGATCTCATGTTCGAGGTCCCCTCCGACCCCTCCATCAAAGAGATCGTCATCGACGCCGACTGCATCCTCGACCAAAAGCCGCCCCGCGTCATTCGCGACAAATCCGCCTAGGAGGCGGGGCGGGGACTCCGTCCCCGAACCCCTGCCAAAGGACTTTCGTCCTTTGGGATCCTGATTGCCTTAAAAATAAAGGACCTTGTAAAATCTAAATCGGATTCAGAAAATACAAGGTGCGAAAGAGATGAAAAGGCCTAAGTATCTAAAAACCATTGAGATGAACTTTCGCGTTCATCCGGCTTGCGCCATCTTAGGCCCTCGCCAAGTGGGAAAAACCACCTTGGCCAGGATGTTCCTTGAACAGGACAGTCCAGAAAACTTTCATTTTTTCGACCTTGAAAACCCATTGGATTTGGCCAGGCTTGAGAATCCAATGCTCGCCTTCTCCAAGTTAGCCGGCAACCTTATCATTATCGACGAAATCCAACGGGCTCCCGAACTATTCCCCGTCATTCGGGTATTGATCGATGATAAGAAAAGAAAACAGAAATTCCTGATCTTGGGAAGCGCTTCCAGAGATTTGATCCGTCAATCTTCCGAAACCCTGGCTGGCAGAATCGGCTACATGGAACTCATGCCATTTTCCCTGGATGAAGTGGACCATGACAGCGACCTGCTTTGGCTGCGCGGCGGATTTCCCCTTTCGTATCTGGCTAAAACAGATGAAGACAGTTTTCTTTGGCGGCAATCTTATATTGCTACATTTTTGGAAAGAGACATTCCCAATTTGGGATTCCAGATCCCTCCCCAGCAAATGAGGCGGTTCTGGCTCATGCTTGCGCATTACCATGGGCAAATATTCAATGCCAGCGAGCTTGGAAAATCCCTTGGCATTTCCGATCACATGGTTCGAAAATACCTGGATATTTTAGCGGGGACTTTTATGATCCGCATTCTTCTTCCCTGGCATGAAAATCTGGACAAAAGGCAGATCAAGTCTCCAAAGATTTATTTTCGCGACAGCGGCATCTTGCATGCATTAATCGGCATTCGAAGCCAAGCCGAAATGGATGTTTACCCTAAAATGGGATCTTTCTGGGAAGGATTCGCTCTAGAAGAGATCATTCGCCAAACAGGAGCCTCTTCGGAAGAGTGCTACTTTTGGGGAACCCAGTCCAAAGCAGAACTGGATCTCCTTCTCCTGAAAGACGGGAAACGGATCGGCTACGAATTCAAGTATTCCGATGCTCCCAAAATTACCCCATCCATGCGAATTGCCTGCGAAGATTTGAAGCTCGACCATCTCTACGTCATCTATCCGGGAACGACCACCTTTTCCCTTTCCGAAAAAATCACTGCCCGCGGACTACAATTGAAATGAAAGGCTCAAAGATCTCTCCAGGGAAGAATGCGGCCCTGTTTCCGTTCCTGCCTTTCATATCCGGCATAGATAACAGTGCCCAGTTCCGGGCTGACTTCGGCAAGAGCGCACCACTTGGCAAGTCCGCTGAACATGTCAGACTGGATCGTAGCAGAGGACTTAATTTCGACCGGAGTCAACCTACTTCCCTCTTCAAGAAGACAGTCGACTTCATTTCCCGACTTATCTCTCCAGAAATAGACATTCGGCGGCAAGCCATGATGAAATCGCTTTTTCAAAAGATCCGAGACAATCATCGATTCAAAAAGAGCGCCCCTTAAATAATGATCGTATACATCATCGGGATTAGTGAGTCTTAAGAGATTACACGCCAAAGAAACATCATAGAAATAGAGCTTGGGCATTTTGACCAGCCGCTTATTGAAATTAACATGATGGGGCTGCAAAAGAAAGATAATATAAGAGGCTTCCAAAACCGAAAGCCAAGATTTGACCGTAGAGAGAGAAATGCCCGCATCTTTAGAGAGCTCCGTGAGGTCGAGCAGCTGTCCCACTCTAGCCGCACAAAGACGCATGAATTTTTGGAACTCCAATAGAGATGTTATTTGCAAGATATCCCTAACATCCCGCTCAACATAGGTGCGTATATAGCTCTCTGCGAAAATAATCGGATCCGCTGAATCGCGATAGACTCGAGGATAAAATCCTCGAAAAATCGCCTCCTCGGCAGTTTTAGGCAGTTGGCCGGCATCTCTCAGCTCCTCAATAGAAAAAGGGAGTAAAGTCAAAAGCGCAACCCGGCCTGCCAAGGTCTGATTCACATGATGATTGAGCAAAATATTCTGAGAGCCCGTAATCACAAACCGCCCGGGGTGCTGCTCTCGATCTACCTCGATCTGGATATAGGAGAGAAGCTTTGGCGCTTTTTGAATCTCATCGAGGATAACCCCCTCCTCCCCCTTAAAGCGCATCAAAAAGCCCTGGGGATCGGAAGTCGCAAACTCCTGTTCCTCAAAGGACTCGAGATTGACATACCGGTAGCTTGGAAAGACAGCCTGAGCCAGCGTGGTCTTCCCCGATTGGCGCGGCCCAAATATGGCTACTACAGGGAACTGCTTTCTCACTTCCAATAATTTTGCCTCCAATGCTCGTCGAAACATAACACCTCTTTATGGACAATTTTATAACCTAACTTATAAAATTGTCCAACACAAATACAAACTACTTAATACAAACGATTTAACAAACAAAAAAACCATCGACCTCTTAAATCAAGGGGGCGCTTGCACCCTTTAACCCCCGCCAAAGGACTCCGTCCTTTGGAATCCTTATATAAGACCATTACGTCAAGTCCCCTGCCCGAGACAAACCTCAACATTCTTTAAATTATTAAGCGTAAATACATAACACTAAGGCAACAAAATCAATCACTTATAGATTAATTAAATAGGGATTTATCATAAATCATTAATAATCAATTAATTGCTTTATTCTAAATAAATATTGTCTTTACTTTTTATTAATAATGGGATAAACTGGAGGGTAAGGAGAAATAGAATCATGGCATTACCCCTAGAAAAGATGATTGAGGAAACCTTTAGCGACCTCAACGCCCTATCCCCCGAGAAAATGCAGGCCCTTGTCCAAGAGACGATGAAGACATTCACGGCTCTCCAGGAGAAGATCCAGTCGGACGACCCGAAGGCCCGAGAAGAGGCCGTTCAAGAGGCCCTCCAACTGAAAGAGACCCTTTCTCTTCAGGCTGAAATGATCTCAAGACAAGTGGGACTTAGCGCGGATCAACTCGCAGACTTTGCCAACTCTCCTGAAAATGAAGAAAACGACGATCTCAACGCGATGAAAACCGAGATCAATGCCTTTCGCCAGCAATTTGTTACAGAACCGAAGCCGGCTATTAAAAAAAGCAAGAAGAAAAGCAACAAAATTAAGCTTGTGGGATAAAGAATGTATATCACCAACACAAATCACTCTTATTCGGCGACGGCCACCCAAACGGTTAATCCGGTTGATGTAATTGCCGCTTCCTCAAGCACCCCATATGACGAGGCCGGCGAAGCTGCGTGTCTTATCGACTATCTTGACGAGCTCATTGCAAACGTTACTAAATCGGGCAAGATGGACCCTAACTCACAAGCCGAAATCACGAGAGTTTTAGATTTGCTCAAAGATATTTTGCCAGATGTTGGGAAAGCAGCTCCTGATATTGCTGCTCTCATTAGCGCCACGCTTTATATATTCCGCTACCCTCCGTCTCTCGCTAACGCGACCGTATTCCAGACTTGGTGTGCTACAAAACAAGTCCCTTCTGGCATGACTCCAGCAAGTATCATTCTCACCTGGCTGGAAACAGTTCAAGTTCCAGGCTCTGCACAGCCCGGATTTTGGCCCAGCCCTACGGCAGGCCCCGATGTGATCTTTGCCTGCTTGACGTTTGCAAACCTCTTCCCGAC
>MGLY01000001.1:4359-11065 GCA_001794935.1 Chlamydiae bacterium RIFCSPHIGHO2_12_FULL_49_9
AGGGCGGGTCAGTAGATGACTTTGCAACGCTTGCCGCAGACTTTCTTTGCGCTTATGTTGCCACAAGCCCCGACAAAGCGGCCCTTGGCGCTCTTCTCTCCAGTCTTCTTGTCGAAGACCCACAGAGACCGCCGGGCTCAACCCCTTATGATAAGTTTGTCGAGTTTTTTAAAAGCAATTGGAAGACATGGACGCCTCCAAGTCGGTTTTCATCAGCGCAAGCAGCTGAAGCTTACTACTTACAACAATTACAGCAATATTTTAACCCAAAAAATTAACTAATAAAAAGAGAGCATATAACTATGTCAGTCAATATAATTAACGAAATCAACGAGATGGCAAATCAGACCCAGTCTATAGAACTGGCCAAGAAATCTGCCCATATTACTTCTCTAGCTCTCGTTTATGCCTTAACGGCTGCTGCGGGCGCGAAAGACCTTTTTACTGCAGCAAACTCTAAAGCAGCTTCCGTAAAAAAGGCAGCCCCTGTTGATCCGGCCAATACTGACACGACCGACTATGCAGCTCAATTGCAGGCTTTAATTGCCGCCTACGGTATGGATCCGACAAACATGGCTAAAGGCCTTGCTTTGATTGAATTTATTATCACCCTTTCTCAAAAAGGTCTGCTCTCAGGTTCAACTCCTGAAAGCCAAACCTTGATCAAGATGCTCAATAGCGCAGACGTAACCGACCTCCTTAATGTTCTCGGCAACGAGGCTGCTCTTGCTTATGCTTCCGGCGGAGATGCCGGCGCGATGGCTTTCTTGACCAAGATTTTGAACCTCATCAACGCAGTTCCTGCAAAAAACGACAACTCCTTCTTAGACCAGATTAAAGCGAACATCACTTTGTTGATGAATGGAGACCACTACGGAGATAAAAACTTCGTTCCTCCCAACTTCTACATCGACCCTAAAACGGGACACTTGATGTATACATCTCCCATAACGGGCCAAGTCTATGATTGTACGAACCCTACAGACCTCGCTATAATCCAGATGTTGATTTCTGCCTCTGGCTCTTCGACATTCCCGAACCCGTTCTGGAAAAATTTTAACTTCGCCGGCGAAGAGAGCGCCTACATGCTCGATACTCTTGACGCGATGCTTAAACAGTACGGAACTGGCGCTATCATGATGATCATCGCCTATATCTTAAACGCTAAAGACCAAGAATTCCAAGATCAGATGAGCGGTTATGCCAATACAACGAACGACTTGGATGACCTGACAAACCAGTATATTACCCCTCTTGAGACCCTTTGGGCCAACGTGGGTAATTGGTCTCCTCAAGATGCTACAACCTTCTTTAAAGACCTGACAGCTGCAACCGAAATCATCGGAAGCACCCCGGGTATGCAAGGTTTTAGCTCTACTTGGATGAACAGCGTATTCGGTCAAATTACCGGTACTTCGATCACCTGGAAAGACTCATCAGGCGACTCGCACACGGACACGATTGCGGGTATCTTGGCAGGTATTAAAACAGGTAAATATACGTCGCAAGATTTGGCAGCTGCGATCAACTCGTTAAACCCGGCTCCTTCAGGCTCAACACCTCCGCAGCCGAACCCGGCTTACCAGATGATCAACAACGCCCTTATGGAAGGCGGCGGCCTCGTCACTCAGCAGTCGAAGATGATTGGTACGCTTGCAGCGGCTGTCTCGAACATGGACGACCAGTGTATTAAACTGTTCGCCGGCTTCGTCGACAAATCAGGCAGCGGTTTAGTCGCCCTGATATTCAATATCATCAACAACTTTAAATCGAGCTAAGGTGCGTAGGGCGGGATAACTCTCGCCCTTTTTTATAGGTAAATTATGGATCGAGATCTACTGCTTAAAGACCATGAGTGGCAGCGCATCGAGACCCTCTTTCCTAAACCGGAAAAAAGGGGCCGCGGCAAGCCGCACACTCCCTGGAGATCGGTTGTCAATACAGTCCTTTTTGTCCTCAAAACAGACTGCAAATGGTCCCAAGTCCCCAAAGGACCCGAGTGGGCTTCCAAATCTGCAGCCCATCGCTATTTCAAGCTCTGGAAAGAGACAGGTCTTCTAGACACTGTTCATTCCCTCATTTAATTGAAAAACTCCTTCCTGAATTCAAAATTATTAATATCGGGATAGCTTTATACACACAAACTATTTACAAAATAAATATTTTAATGTAGAATAGAGTGTAAGCAATAATACAGTTTAGCAACAAAGGTTAATATGACTACAATCAGCAACGTAATTTTAGATCCATCCACTACAACTGCTCCAACGCCTCCGGCTCCTCATATCGCAGGTTATGTGGCGCTTCTGATTGCCCTCATGGAAAACGCCGATGCGATCCAAAACTACGTCGCCAACGGCCTCATGCCGCTCACAGAAGCAATCTCTCAGCAAGGCCTTAACTACTCAAATGCGTGGGTAAAAGTTCTCGATGCAGATATGGCAAAAGTCAAAAAAGCAGATAAAGACCACGTCAGCGCAGCAGTTGCTCAGTTTAACCTCGACAATACCCTCAGCGGCCAGGCGCAAACTTACTACAACGGACTTAGCTCCGGAGCCTCCGACACCACATCGAAGACAAACGACCAGGCGTCGAACGACTACCAGATGGCCCAGCAATCGGCTTTGACCATCATGGCAACCATCACAGCAGCAATTGCGGCGTAAAGGGAAAAAACATGGCAACAGCTAGAATTGAATCTATTGACAACATCAACCTTTCCGCTCTGACGGCCGAACTGCTCCAAGAGAGCACGTCCAACATCGTCGCGTTGGATACTTCGAGCATACCGACAGGCAAATCGCTCCGCACAACAACAGCCCCAAGCCTTGTAGAAACGGATAAAAACCAATCGTTTTTAGAAGCTCTCGCCGAATTTATGGAACTGATTGGAACGATCCAGGTCTTTTTAAACCAAAACGAATCGAAGACAAATAGAGATCAAAACGGCATCTCTCAAAAGATGGTCGACCAGGCTCGAAAAAACCTCAAAGATGTTGAAAAAGCGATCAAAAAATATGAAGCGGCAAAACGCGCTGCTGCCCACCGCAAATTTTGGGGCCAAGTCTTTGGCGGTATTGCCATGGCCCTCGGCTGTATTCTCGCTGCTTTTACAGGCGGAGCAACTCTCCTCCTTGTGATGGCGACTTTGACAGTCTTAATGGCCACAGGCCAAACGCAAAAACTCGACAATGCCTTGAAAAGCGCAGGACTTAGCGATTGGGAATGCTTTGCAGTGAAGCTCGCAATCGTGATCGCCGTCTCTGCAGCCGGTGGAGGTATTGCAGCTGCCGGAGACTCTCTCATGGTAACGGAGGCTGAAGCAGGAGACGCCGCAGCAGTTGCCATTTCAGACGAATTGGCAGCCGATGCAGGCGCAGAAGCATCCACCGCATCTGAAACTTCCGGCTTTAGTTCTAACTCTTACATGGTCGCAAGCCAGGCCGTTGTCGCTTTCAATCCTTTCGTCGACATGATGATGGGAATTATGGGCTTAATTCCCGGCGGAGATGAAAAGAAAAAGAAAATCGCGGCCGAAGTCATCGGCAATATTTTAGCCCTGATCATCTCGATGAGATGCGGCGCTGCCGCCGGAGAAGGCGCTGCCGCTCAAGCGAATGCCAGCAAGGCCAAAACATACTTAACCGAAAAGCTTGGAGCCGAAGGATTTGCCCTCGTCTACTCGCTTCTCGACGCCTCTAGAATGGGCACAAGCCTCACCGCAAGCGGTTTTTACATCGCTATGGGTGTGGCTGAAGTAGGTGAGAGCGAAGCGCTAAGAGAAAGCGGCGAACACCAAAAATATCTAATACTGGCTCAGAAGTTTCTTGAAATCATGAGCCCGTTTATCCAGTCGCAAACTAACTTAATGAAGCAGACGAACGACACGTTTGCTCAAATGACGAGCCAGTGGAGCAACTTTGTTCGCCCGGGCGCAGTCGCAGCTGAAATTTTAGGATAAGGAAAAAATTATGCAATTCAATCAAGCAATACCAGCAACATGGGCCCTCACATTAGGCGACGCTCTCGCCGTGATTATGCTCGACTCTGAAAGAGCAAGACTCCTTTACGAAGTAGCTGCTAAAAACGCCCTTGTAGAGGGAAAAGCGGCTCAAAAATCAGCGGACGCGACAAAAGAGACCTATGAAAAGCAGGCAGACGCTACCTTGATGGGCGCCATCGGCGATATCTCGAGCGCGGGAATGAGCGCCGTCGGCGAAGGGATCAGCATCGGCATGGGCATGAAATACAATAGCGATATCTCCAAGACACAAGCTAATCTCGATCGAGTCAACGCCAATAACGATTTCATCGACCGTACCGCAACAAAGAATCCAACAACAATTGTTGCTGCTCGGGCTAGCGTCCCGGGATCCAAAACTGAAGCCGGTGATGTAAGCGCCGTTTCTTCAATGGATCCTAGAGCTGACCTCTCTGCACAAGACCAAGCAAAGACTCAGCTTGCTGAAAAACCTCAACAGACTCGCGAGTTCTTTGAAAAGCTTCAATCAAGAGCAGCCGATGAGAAAGCTTCTCTTGAAAAACGATTAAGCGATCTAAATACACAAAAGCAGCAGGCCGGTCAATCTTGGAGAAACTTCTCCCAATATAGCGGTATGGCGATCAAATCGGGCTTTACATTCGCTCAGGCTGCCGCTCAAAGCGAATTTGCCGAATGTCAAAAGACGCAGATCCTCTTGAACTTCTTTGCCGATATGACAAAAGCGATCCAACAAACGCTCCAGTCCTCTATCGATACGATGAGCTCTCAGATGCTTGGCAAAGCCAATGCCCTGATCCTTGCAGTCGCAGAAAGTAACAGAGCATAAGGCACTTCCTCCTGCCTTAGCCTCTCTCCTGCCGCCCCCTCTACAGGGGCGGTATTTTTATTTTACTGAAAACCAACATCTTAAGATCCATTTTAGTATTGATTTTATATCAAATTATTGGTATAATTAGAGTTACAAATTAACGAGATAATCATGACAGTCAGAATTGCTATTCGCTCACCGGAGCCAACCTCTCGACCCAGCGCTCACTCGCGTAATGACGACGAAAAAGAAGACGAAGATGGGTGCTCAGCTATAGGAAGCCCTCGCAGAGAGGATATCGGCTTCAGGGTGGTCTCTGCAGACCGGCCGGTAGAAGAAGAGCCTTTTCAATTGAGACTCGTTACGCCGTCGGGCCATTACATGGTTATTCCTTTGACGCCGGAGCAACAAAACCGATTCGATAAGCTTTGCAAAACCCTCTCTAACGGACGAGATGCCCAATCGATCGACATCACCAATCTTCATCTCGTATTTAAAGAAGGCGACGGTTCTTTTAAAACAGATTATCTCAGCAGCGATCAAGAGGCGCTGAAAGAGCTCAGATCCCTTTGCAGAAGCGTGATCGACCCCAAGCAAAAACTGCGCATGCACTGGAAAGATATTCCGGAAGGCGGCCGAGGCAACATGGCTGCAGCCGCTCCCTATTCTCATTTATCCGCCGATTTAAAAAACCGCTCGATGAGCGATGAGCAATTTGAAAATCAATCCCTTTCGGGATACAACCGGGGAAAAGCGCGCAAACGGCGTAAGATTGTAAAAGAGCTTGTCCAAGGGATGAAAGAACTTCTTCAAAGCCCTCTATTTAAAGAAGGGAAAGCCGACGCTCAAATCGAAGCGATAAAAAGAGCCTATCAGCAATTAGATGATCTCTGCGGCTTTGCGATTGACTTTGAGATCTCCTACCCTATTTTTGTCCTGGAAGATGCGACCGAATTTGCCGAAAAGATCGACGAAAAGTATAAAAAAGCGCTCGAACTTCTCAAAGAAAAACCCCTCTTCGACAGAGCCCTTGAGACAATCGGGCAAAAAGGGTCATCTGCTCAAAAAGAGCTCGAAACGATGGCCAAGAAACTGGCTCTCGGCGGCATCAAATCAAGAGAAGCTTACGAAATCCAATCGAAACGACTCAGTCTCGACATGGACGCCGACTCGCTCGAATGGGCGATCCCCCGCCTTGCAAGGGCAATTGAAGAGGATAACCAAATCGAAGAGACGCTCGAAGCGATCCCCTTTAAGCAGTGGCTCGGAACGCTCTATCCCGGAGATGCAGAGAAAGCTCTTACTTTTATGAAGGAAGAGCTGATTCCAAGCCTATCTCCAGGGTAGTTTCATCTCCTGGCCGTTTGCATCGCTAATCTTTGAATCAATTCCAAGCACCAGGATCTGATCCGTCGGCTCGTCGCCGATGTTGATCAGCTGATGCGGCACGTTTGCAGGACAAATGAGCGTTGCGGGAGCTTCACAATCGATCTCTTGATCTCCTACGATAGCGCGGATTTTTCCCTTTAAGACGATGAAGACTTCTTCCGATTCATGAACGTGGCGCGGCGTCTTTGAGCCCACGGCAATGCTCGCTCTCCACACTTCAAATTCCTTCGCCCCCATCTCCTTTGTGGCAATCCCTTTTTGAAAGTTGCCATGCATAGAGTATTGCCGAATCGCATCGTGCGAATGGACAAGTTTATCTTCGGCAAACAAAGCGCCAGCCGTGAATAGTGCGAACCATATCTTTCTCATCAAATCCTCCTTTTTCGGTAGTGGTAAACATGTAATGCCGCCACCCTAGAGATTTGCTCCCCAGGTCAGGGTCAACGATAAGAACGATGTAACGATATAACGATGCAGGGAAGCCCTGCAACCCATTAAAAAGGGGG
>MGLY01000002.1:0-5258 GCA_001794935.1 Chlamydiae bacterium RIFCSPHIGHO2_12_FULL_49_9
AATCCAGTTCGCCTGCAGCTTTTTTAAGTGATCGGGCCAATCGAGAAGATCGAGATCGGCAAGGAGTCTATCTGCGTAGGCGGTAATCCGAAGGATCCACTGTTTTAAGGGGCGCCTTTCAACGGGGTATCCCCCCTCTTTCGCTCTGCCATTTTCGACCTCCTCATTGGCGAGCACAGTGCCCAGAGCAGGACAATAATTGACGTTGATGTCCGCCTCGTAGGCAAGTCCCTTTTCAAAGAGTTTGGTAAAGATCCACTGGGTCCATTTATAATAAGTTGGATCGCTCGTCGCGATCTCCCGATCCCAGTCATAGCTAAATCCGAGCGATTCGAGCTGACGGCGATAAGTGTCGATGTTCGTCTTGGTTGTGACTGCCGGATGAGTGCCTGTTCGGATCGCAAACTGCTCGGCGGGAAGGCCAAAACTATCCCAGCCCATTGGATGGAGAACATTGAACCCCTTTTGTCTCTTGTATCGGGCCAAGATATCGGTTCCCGTATAGCCGGTAACGTGCCCTACGTGAAGTCCTGAGCCCGAAGGATAGGGAAACATATCGAGGACGTAGTATTTGGGCTTTGAGGGGTCGATCTCGGCTTTATAGATTTTTTGTTCTTTCCAGATCTTTTGCCATTTCTTTTCGATCGATTGAGGGTCGTATTTGCGGTGCATAGATGAGATCCATTTTTGGGAAACAAGTATATCAGCGCCGATTTAATTCGGCCAGATTTCATAGGAAAAACAGAAAAGTTAAAAAATCTTTTTGATTTCTTAGTTAAGATAAAGATATTGTAAAGAAAAACAGGAGGTCGATATGACCCTCTCCGTCAGACCCAGGCTATATCAAGATGTTCTTGAACTCACATTTTCGTTTCTCACAGGTCCCGAGCTCGCTCAGGCAAGCGCTGTCAACCAGGTTTGGAAGGAAACAGCGAAAGTCCTTTGGCCCCATTTTTTAAAAAGGGATTTTGATAAAGAAACAGTTGTCGATCCTCAAAAGGAGTATGGGGTTCGCTTTAAAGAGGAGAGAAATTTTGGGTGGAGAAGAATGAAAATCGACGACAAAATTGCGATTTTATATTCCTATAAACTCCCCTTGAGTCCCTGCAATAAACGCATCTGGGGATCCATCAAGGTGAGAATGGTGATCGTTTAGATCACCAATTGACGTAGGCGCCAATCTCTATGGGAAGAAAGGCGGCAAAAGGCAACCTTTTCTTTCGCATCTCGAGAAAAAGATCATAGGGCGGACGGTCTTGCGGCTCATCGGACAACCGAAATGTATTCCAGTGCATGCCGAGACTTAAGCGCGACTTGACGTCTTGGTGAATGCGAACCGCCTCTTCGGGGCCAACGTGCACCGGCTTCATGAATCTTTGAGGCACATAAGTGCCGATTGGGATGAGGCTTAAATCCATGTGGGGCCATTTTTCCCCAATGGCCTTAAAATCGTAAGGGTTATAGCCCGTATCTCCTGTGAAGTAGAGCCTTTTTTTCGAAGGCGACTCCAACACATACCCATTCCAGTGGGTTCTGTTTTTATCCCAAAGAGAGCGGCCGGAAAAGTGCTGCGCCGGAACTGCTGTGATCTTACAGTTTTTCATCTTTGAAGACTCCCACCAACCAATCTCTTTGACATTGCGGATCCCGCGTCTATGAAACCATCCAGAGAGTCTCGACGGGATAACCCATTCGACCTGAGGATGAAACTTATGGATGGCAGATACAGTTTTTAAATCGAGGTGATCGTAATGGTTGTGGCTGATGAGGACGAGATCGATCGGCGGCAGATCCGCGAATGGAATCGCCGGCTCCGATGTTCTTCGAAACGCCTTGAGGCGGACCGGAGAGCAGTGAGTGTCCCAAACCGGGTCAGTCAGGATAGAGAGCCCATCGACTTCGATGAGATAAGTGCTGTGCCCGATCCACACTGCAGAGGGGCGCTCCTTTATAAATGGCTGGGGCGATGCGGGATAGGTGAAATGGGATGGGGGCGATAAAGGAGGCGCAGGGTCATCGTAGTAACCTAACTTCCACAAAAGGAAGTGCTTAAATGTTCGATGCGAATCTCGGATATGCGGATTGCTAAATCTCATAACCGCAACATACCAATTTTCTAATTATCATCAATATACGATATTAATTAATCTAACAAAATTTTGTGTTTTAACATCTTAAAATTAAATTAAATTTAAAAAACGGGACATGATATATTGAAATCATCCTCAAAAAATCATCCCGAGCGTCTCATGAGATCATCTGCATTGACTCGTCATCCGGAAGGAAGCATTCGCGAACTTTGGTCTCTTTCGCTCCCACTTATGATCTCCTCTATGGCATCTCTCTTCATGATCTTTGTCGACAGAATTTTCCTCGCTCATTATTCAGTTGAAACTCTCAACGCTTCTGTTTATTCGGGAACGCTTGCCTGGGCGGTCATGTCGGGCTTTGGGATGATCACGGCGATGTCAGAGGTGTTTGTTGCCCAATACAATGGATCGGGAGAAAAGAAACGCCTGGGCGTCCCTGTCTGGCAGATGATCTGGTTTTCCATTGCCCTTTTTGTCTTTTTCATCCCGATGGCCATTTATGGAGCGCCTTCTATTTTTTCAGAGAGCCGCTATGTTGAACTCGAGATTGAGTATTTTCGCTGGCTCATGCTCTTTGGGCCGAGCTACGCCCTAATGACCGCCATCTCCGGTTTTTTTATCGGAAGGGGCCAAACCAGGATGATGATCTGGCTCGGCATCTCAGCTAATCTCATCAATATTGTACTCGACGCCGCTTTGATTTTCGGCATCAAAGGTTTTATTCCCGAGATGGGGATTCGGGGCGCCGCGATCGCCACTTGTTTCGGCTACATATTTGAAGGGGCCGTTCTCGCCTATTTCTTCTTAAAGAAAGAAAACAGGGACGAGTACGGAACCGGAAACTGCCGCATCGACTGGAAAGAGATGGTCAAATGCTTCAAAGTCGGCGTCCCTCAAGGCGTATTTTACTCTTTGGAAGTGTTTGGGTGGGCCGTTTTTTATTCGATGATGACCTATTTGGGAGAAACGCATATTACGGTCTCCAGCATCTGCCAAAGTTTTGCGATTTTTCTCTCCTTTTTTTGCGATGGCCTTAGCCGCGGCGCCGCCGCCGTTGCAGGCAATTTTATCGGCGCAAAAAAGCACCATTTGGTAGATAGAGTGCTTAAATCGGGCCTCGTTCTCCTCGTCTTGTTTTCATCTGTCACTGCACTCATTTTGGTTGTAGATCCTGTAGACACGGCGCACTTTCTTTTCTTTGAAGGGGCAGACTCTATTGCCGATGCCGCCATGCTCAAATCGCTAAATACCTGCATGCTTCTCACTTTCGTCTACATTTTTTTCGACGGGATCCGCTGGCTCTTTTCGGGACTTTTAGTGGCTGCCGGCGACACATTCTTTCTCTTGATCGCAGGCTCCCTTTCGGTTTGGGTCTTTTTGCTCGCCCCCGTTTATGCGATCGTCGTCCGCAACGCGCTTCCGGTCGAATACGCCTGGGGGCTCGCCGTTCTCTACGCAGGAGTGTTTTTTAGCACATACTGGATCCGCTTTAAACAGGGCGGCTGGCAGAAGATTGACCTCATCTCCGATGATGAGGAGGGATTGGAGGAGAGTTAAAAAGGAAGGCTGCCTGGGTGAAAGCCCCTACTGTGATGAGAGGAACAAAGAGGGGCTGAATAACTGTCGGAAACAAAACCATTGAAAGAAGCATGGCGCTAAATCCGTAAAGAGCCTGGAGCGCAACTTTAAGAATATTTTGGTTCGAAGTGAGCTCGACCCGTTCATAGAGCCCGCTCATTGCAGTTGAGAGGCGCTCAATCACAAAACCCCTCTTAGGATCAAAGGGGCTGAATCGGTCAGCGCGGGATCGCCGAAAAATTGAATCGGACCCGGATATTGATAATGATCTTCGATTTCCCACGATTTTCTCATCTTGGCGAAGCGATTAAATGGCTTGCCCGACAAATCGACAAGAGCTTTTTGGATCACCGGTTTTTCTTTGCCGGAGCGCATCTCAAAGTCCATCATCTGAACAATCGGTGCCATTTTGCACCGCCACTCGCCAGCCGGCCTTGCCAAATGCTGCACCGATGCGATCATGCCGGTCAGATTATCTCGAATGGCAAGAGCTGCGATAGTCCCAAGCGCATAGCAGTAATTGGCGTCAAAGTTCGTCGGCATGCACGATCTTCCCTCATAGCCTAAAAAGTGCTCTTGCGCCTTAAATTTCCCTTTGTAATCCCCTCTTTTTTTCAGCTCTTTTTTCACAAGATCCATGAGAAGAACTTCGGTCTCAATCTGAGAGACTTGAACGTTTCCGTGCGGATCGCGATCTAAAAGGAGCTGTTTCCGGATTTTTTCAGGAAAGCTCTCAAACCGTTTTTTCAATTTTTCAGAAAGCCCGTTTTGGGGCTCCGTCGACCCATCTTTCGCCAAGATCCGATTGAGCTCTTGGATAATCTCTTTTACTTCCGGAATAAATTCAATGAGCCCTTCAGGCACCAGAACAACCCCATACTCTTTGCCCGCTTTGAACCGATTTGCAATGAGATCTGCGATCTCTGAGACAATCTGGTCGATCCCCTTCCTCTCTTCGCCGATCAATGTGAGGTTCGGCTGCGTTGCGAGCGCGCATTCGAGCGCGATATGAGAAGCGGATCGTCCCATCAGCTTGATGAAGTGGTAATACTTTTTGGCGGAAAGGGCATCCCTCGCGATATTGCCAATCAGTTCCGCATATGTCTTGCAGGCGCTATCGAACCCAAAAGAAATCTCAATGTCCTCTGTCTGCAAATCGCCGTCGATGGTTTTTGGCACGCCAATCACTCTTGTAGGACATCCCTTATCTAAAAAATACTCGGCCAAAATGGCCGCATTCGTATTGGAGTCGTCGCCGCCGATGATCACAAGTCCATCCAACTTGTGATGACAAACCGTTTTTAAAGCTGAGGCGAGCTGCCCCTCCGTTTGGATTTTTGTTCTTCCGGAACCGACGAGATCAAATCCCCCCTGATTGCGATAAAGGGAGAGTTCTTTAGATTCGATCCGCCTCCATTCATTGTCGATGATGCCAGAGGGTCCTCCCAAAAATCCGATGAGTTCCGATTTCGGATCAAATGAGTGAAGAGCATCGAAAAGAGCGGCTGCGACATTGGGGCCGCCGGCTGCTTGCCCTCCCGAAAAAACAAAACCGACTTTCAAGGGTTTTGAGTGAGGATGATGTGCCTC
>MGLY01000002.1:5267-11631 GCA_001794935.1 Chlamydiae bacterium RIFCSPHIGHO2_12_FULL_49_9
TGCCGGATAGAACCCCACTTTTTTGAGATCTTTGAGAAGCTGCGGGATAGAGGGTTTATACTCGAGTCTTTTTTTCTGAAGAGCGCTGACCATATAGACTCCTAGCAAACCGGGGCTCCGACGGAAATCTGCAGAGCCAGACCTCCTTCGGATGTTTCCTTGTAGATTGATTTCATATTCTCGCCCGTCTCGCGCATGGCTCGGATGACGGCGTCGAGAGAGACGACTTGTTCGCCGTTCCCGCGAAGAGCCAGTCTGGCCGAGTTGATCGCCTTGATGGCGCCCATCGCGTTTCTTTCAATACAGGGGATCTGGACAAGACCTCCAACTGGATCGCATGTCATGCCGAGGTGGTGCTCCATCGCAATTTCTGCTGCGCACTCAATTTGTCCCGTCGTCCCGCCCAAAATGGCGGCAAGGCCGGCAGCAGCCATCGACGAAGAGACGCCGATTTCCCCCTGGCATCCCATTTCAGCAGCAGAGAGAGACGCTCCCTCTTTGTATAAAATGGCCATCGCCGTAGCAGTTAAAAAGAAGATAAAGATCGACTCGTCATTAAAAGCGGGAACGAATTTTTTACAGTAGTGCAAAACAGCGGGAATCACGCCGGCAGATCCATTCGTCGGCGCAGTCACAACGCGGCTCCCTGCGGCGTTTTCCTCGTTGACGGCAAGCGCATAGAGACTCACCCATTCCATGACAAGAGTTGGGTCATCCCCAATTTTTGTCTCTTGCAATTCCAAATAGAGCTTTGGCGCCCTTCTCTTTACACCAAGATTGCCCGGCAGCTCGCCGGTTGTTCTCAAACCTCTTTCCATACTGCCGGTTATCGTCCGCCAAATGTGAAAGACTCCTTCGCGAACTACAGATTCGGGACGCATTGCTTTTTCATTTTCTAAAACAATTTCCCAAATGGCCCTATTTTCTCTTCTGGTGTGCGCGATCAGCTCTTCAGCTGTTTTGTAAGGGTAAGGAACTGTCTTGGAGTCCTGGGCAGGGGCTCCTTCGATCGCCTCCCTATGGTCGATCACGAAGCCGCCCCCGACCGAATAGTAAAGCTCGGAATGGATCTGTCTTCCCTGAGAATTAAAGGCCTTCATCCGAAGGGCGTTTGAGTGGAAGGGAAGGCGCTTGCCTTTTAAAAAAAGGATATCTGCTTCGGGATCGAACTGAATGGGGCGGGCGCCGAAGAGACGAAGAGACTTTTTATCTTGTATCTCACTGATTCTAAATGGAATAGATTCTGGATCTACGCCATCGGGAGTCTCCCCCTCCAGGCCGAGCAGGATGGCGATATCGGTGCAGTGTCCCTTTCCTGTCATGGCGAGAGAACCATAGAGCTCCACTTTCAGGGAAGCGACGTCCTCTAAAATCTCCTGCTGTCTGAGATCCATGAGAAAGCGTCTGGCAGCGCGCATAGGGCCCACCGTATGGGAACTCGACGGGCCAACGCCGATCGAAAAAATATCCAGGACGCTAATCGCCCCCATGATCCTCTCCTGATTTGGATAGGTATTTAACCTTGCGACCAGAATCTAAGCAAGCGAAAAAATAGGAGAAAAATAACAAGATCCGCTCGAGACGAGCGGGCAGGATCCCGCGAAGCGCGGGGCAGGATAAAAAAAGATTAAAACAATCATCCTGCCCTTGGGACAGGGGCCCTAAAAATGTTTCATTTTTGGGGGCTCGAGGATCTTGTATCGGCGCTTCGCCGATCCTGTTGCCATTTTTATTCCGTCTGTTGCATTTCAACCCCGATTCCGGTAAGCTTAACGCTCTATGACAGTCTGCGTAATTCCCGCCAGATTCAATAGCGCCCGCTTTCCCGGCAAGCTCTTGGCAAAGGCTCAAGGAAAAACGATCCTCCAAAGAACCTTTGAAAGAGCCTCTCTTTGCACTGATCTGGACGCTCTCTTCGTCGCGACGGACGACGAGAAAATTGCAACCCACATCGAATCGCTCGGAGGTCAAATCCTTTGGACTTCCCCCGATTGCCAAAACGGGACGGAGAGAATCCTCGAAGCTCTCAAAAACACAAAGGCCCTTCAGGACTCCTCTATCATCCTCAACGTCCAGGGCGACCACCCCTGCACAGAGCCTAAGACGATGAGCCAAATCATCGAGCAGCTTAAAAACGACCCCGCCGCTCCCGTAGCGACTGCCGTTTTTCCCCTCAAAGACCTCTCCGATTTCCTTTCTCCTCACATCGTCAAGTGCGTCTTCGACGAGCGCCAAAACGCTCTCTATTTCAGCAGATCCCCTATCCCCTATCATAGAGAAAAAGATCCGCTGAAGGCGTTCGGACACCTTGGAATCTACGGCTATCGAACGGACTTTCTCTTAAAATCTCTTTCCCAAACAAATACCCCTTTGCAACTGCAAGAAGATCTCGAACAGCTCAAAGTTTTAGAGAAGGGCTATAAAGTCAAAATCGGAATAGTTGACGAAATCCCCAGGAGCGTCGATACTCCGGAGGATCTCGTCAAACTCGAGCGCTATTTATGTCCGTAAAGTATATCTTCATCACGGGAGGGGTTGTTTCCTCGCTCGGCAAGGGAATCACCGCAGCCTCCATCGGCCTCTTACTGGAGAGCAGAGAGCTCAAGATCGCGATGCTCAAACTCGATCCCTACCTCAACGTCGATCCGGGGACGATGAACCCATTTCAGCATGGAGAAGTTTACGTTACGGACGATGGAGCGGAGACCGATCTCGACCTGGGACACTATTACCGCTACACCCATTCGCCCCTCTCCAAAGCGTCGAACTCCACCTCCGGTCAAATCTACGATCAGGTGATTAAAAAAGAGCGCAAGGGCGACTATCTCGGGAAAACGGTTCAGGTGATCCCTCATGTCACAGATGAGATCAAAGAGCGCATCAACGCCTGCTCAGCCCAAGAAAAGACAACGCAAATTGTCATCGTCGAAATCGGCGGAACGGTCGGCGACATCGAATCCCTCCCCTTTTTAGAGGCGATTAGACAGTTTCGCTATGAAAGACCCAAAGATTGCATCAACATCCACCTCACCTATGTTCCCTATCTAAAGGCGGCCGGCGAAGTGAAGACCAAGCCGACGCAGCACTCAGTTCAGGTTCTTCGGGAAATCGGCATCGTCCCCGATCTCATTTTGTGCCGCTGCGAACAGGCGCTGACAGATGAGATCAAGGCGAAAATCTCCCTCTTTTGCAGCGTGCCCCAAGACGCGGTCATCGATGAAAAAGATGTCGCTCACAGCATCTATGAAGTGCCGATCGATCTCCATGCGCAGCGCCTCGACGAGATGATCTGCAAATCGCTCGGGCTAAAAACAAAAAACCCCGACCTGTCCGCTTGGGAAAAGATGGTCTACGCAGCGCTCCATCCGAAGAAAAAAGTCGTCATTGGCATCGTCGGCAAGTACATGGATCATCAAGACGCCTACAAGTCGGTCTTTGAATCGCTCCATCACGCCGCGATCAAGGCAGGAGTGGGTTTAGAGATCCGCCGTTTTGAATCGGACAGAATCGTCGAAAACGGATCTGTTGAAAAAGCGATTCAAGGCTGCGATGGCTATTTGGTTCCCGGAGGATTTGGAGAGAGGGGCTGGGAGGGAAAAATTCTCACCGCTCGCTACTGCAGGGAAAATCAGATCCCCTATTTTGGGCTCTGTCTCGGCATGCAGGTGATGATCGTAGAGTTTGCCCGCCATGTGCTCGGCCTTAAAAACGCCCACTCGACAGAAGTCAATCCAAACACTCCCGACCCTGTGATCTCGATGCTCTCCGAGCAAAAAAAGATCCAGATGCTCGGAGGAACCATGCGGCTCGGCGCTTACCCTTGCGAGATAAAAAAAGGCTCGCTTGCCCATAAAGCATACGGGAAAACACTCGTGTGGGAAAGACACCGCCACCGCTACGAGTTCAATAACCAATACAAGCAGGCGTTTGAAGAAAAGGGGATGCTCTTTTCGGGAACACTGGAAAAAGAGCATCTTTGCGAAATTTCTGAAATCCCCTCTCACCCCTGGATGCTCGGCGTTCAGTTTCATCCCGAGTTTAAATCAAAACCTTTAGCGGCCCATCCGCTCTTTGCCGACTTCATCGCATCTACGCTTCTTGAGAAAAGGGCGGCTCCCCCAAAAAAGAAGCTCATGACGAATGCGTAGAATTGCCGCAATCGACTACGGACTCAAAAGGATCGGAATCGCCCTCTCCGATCCAACTCGCAAAATCGCTCTCCCGCTTACAACGGTTGAAGGGGGCAAAAAAGCGATCCAAAATATTGCAAAGGCTCTCCCCTTAAAGGATGTGGAGCTCATCTTAATTGGCCTTCCCCTCTTGATGAGCGGACAAAAAGGAGAGATGGCAGGGAAAGTGGAAGAGTTTGCCCGTCTTTTGGAAGACGCTCTCCATATTCCGATTCTTCTCTGCGATGAGAGGCTGTCCAGCAAAGGAGCCGAGTCGAGCTTAAAAGAGCTCTCCCTTAATCGAAAACAGAGAACGGAAAAGCTCGACATGGTGGCGGCTACCCTTCTTTTACAAAGCTATCTCGACCAAAAAACATGATCACCCCAAGCGCGCTCTTTGAAAAGTTTAAGGGCGTGTCTCTTCTCAATCCCCTTTGCGCTTACACGATGGAGAGGTGTGAAAAAATCGCCCCTCAAATCAACCGGATTTTGGAGCTGAAAAAAGAAAAAAACGCTCTCATCCTCGCCCACTCTTACGTCCACCCCGATATCATTTATGGCGTTGCCGATCACGTCGGCGACTCCTATGGACTTGCAAAAATCGGTAAAATGGCGCCTGCTGACTTGATCGTATTCCCCTCTGTTCGCTTCATGGCGGAAACTGTGAAAATCCTCTCTCCGCAAAAAACGGTCATCGATCCCAATCCAAATGGGGGGTGTTCTTTGGCCGATTCAATTGCGGCCACCCAGGTGAAAGAACTTAGAAAAAAATATCCAAAACACACCTTTGTCTGCTATATCAACACGACCGCTTCCGTGAAGGCCGAGTGCGATGTCTGCGTCACCTCCTCAAATGTCATCCAAATCATTGAAAAGATCCCCTCTGACAAAATTTATTTTCTTCCGGATAAACTCATGGGAGAAAACGCAAAAAATCTCTTGCAAAAACGGGGCGTCCATAAAGAGATTCTAACATATCCGGGAACCTGCTATGTTCATGAGGAGTTCGATGCAGGGAGCATTGACTTGATTCGGAGCCAAAACAAAGACGCCCTCGTGCTCGCCCACCCTGAATGCAAACCCGAAGTGGTGGCAAAAGCGGATGTCGTAGGTTCTACTACCCAAATGCAAAATTTTGTCATGCAGCGCCAAAAAGAAAATAGACCCTTTGTTCTACTGACTGAGTGCGGGGTTGCATCGAGACTTGCAATGGAGGCGCCTCTTGCGCGCGTCATCGGCGGCTGCACAATGTGTAAATACATGAGATCCAATAGCCTGGCCTCGATTATTGAAGCTCTTGAAAGTCCCCGCTCCTCCCAAATCATCGAAATCGAGAGCTCCACTTTAGAAAGAGCCAGCATTTGTCTCGAAAGGATGTTTCATTATGCCGAATGATTCTAGAGCTCACATTCTCGAAGAGGCGGGCAGATCTTCCCGCAATATCGACCCTTGCGTTCTTGTCATTTTCGGAGCGACCGGCGATCTCACCGGGAGAAAACTTGCCCCTGCCATTTACAATTTGGGCAAAGACGGACTCTTGCCCCCCAATTTTGCCTGCGTAGGATTTGCGAGAAGAGAAAAGAGCCACGCCGAGTTTCGAGATGAAATGAAACAAGAGATCAACTCCTACTCGAGAACAAAGCCGATCGATGAAACTTTTTGGAACCATTTTCAAGAGCAGATCTTTTATCGCCAATCGGAATTCGATAGCGATGAGGGATATAAACAACTGGCGAAATTCCTAACCGAGATCGACAATCGGTTTGCCACAAGGGGCAATCGCGTTTTTTATCTCTCGGTTCAACCCAAGTTCTTTCCCCTCATCACAGCGAAGCTAAAAGCGCACGGCCTTCTCTACGATACCCAAAAAGTTCAAGATCGCTTTTCGAGAGTGATTATCGAAAAGCCGTTTGGCCACGACTCAAAGAGCGCAGCCGATCTCCAAGTGGAGATCTCACAAAGCCTTCACGAATCGCAAATTTACCGCATCGATCACTACCTCGGCAAAGAGACAGTGCAAAACCTTCTCGTCTTCCGCTTTGCAAATTCGATTTTCGAATCGCTTTGGAACTATAAGCACATCGACCATGTCCAGATCACCGTTGCTGAAGACATCGGAATCGGAACGAGAGGCCATTTCTTTGAAGAGGAGGGGCTTCTCCGAGATATCGTCCAAAATCACATGATGCAGCTTC
>MGLY01000002.1:11664-22596 GCA_001794935.1 Chlamydiae bacterium RIFCSPHIGHO2_12_FULL_49_9
TCAATGGCGAGCCGGTCCTCTCCTATCGACAAGAAAAAAATGTCGATCCCAAATCGAACATCGAAACCTATGCCGCCCTCAAACTTCACATCGACAACTGGCGCTGGGCAGGCGTCCCTTTTTATTTAAGGGGCGGCAAAAGACTCCCTAAAAGGGGCACAGAGATCGCGATTGCCTTCAAAGACGCTCCTGGCGTTCTCTTTCAGCAGCAAGGGAAAAGTCAATCGAACGTCCTTGCGATCCGGATCCAGCCCGATGAGGGAATTGCGATTCGAATCAACTGCAAAGCGCCGGGACCTCAAGGGCCAATCCAGCCGGTGAAGATGGATTTTCGCTACGGCTCTTACTTTGGGCAAACGCCGCCCGAGGCTTATGAGAGACTTATCCGCGACTGCATTTTGGGAGACAGCACCCTTTTTGCAAGATCAGACGAAGTATTCCACTCTTGGCAAATCCTAACGCCTATTCTTCAATACTGGCAAAGCCAGCCTCCAAAAGATTTCCCCAATTACCCTTCCGGCTCTTGGGGACCCGAGTCGGCAGGCGGGATGATCGAAAAAGACGGCAGATCCTGGCGCATCTTATGACAACTCAACACATCATACCGCCCGCTCAAATTGAATCTCAGCTCCTTAAAATCTGGGAGGGGCTCGCCAAAGAAAACAAGATGAGGGCGTGCCTTTTCAACCTCATCGTCTTCAATAAGCTCTCGGGGAGAACCGACTACTTTCGAAATATCGTCCAAAAAGTGCTCGAAAAATATCCTTGCCGAGTCATCTTCATCTCATCTGATCCCGACTCCTCCCAAAACTATCTCAAAACGGCCGTTTCCGTCGTGACTCCCCCCAACGGCTCCGATCTCATCGCCTGCGATTATATCGATATCGGGGTGGCGGGGCCTTTGCTTGCAAGAGTTCCCTTCGTTCTTCTTCCCCATATCATTCCCGATCTTCCCGTCTCTCTTCTTTGGGCAGAAGATTGCAGCGAACCCCACCCTCTATTTGAGCCCCTTTCCAAATTGGCAAACCGGATCATCTTTGACTCTGAGTCGGCTGAATCGCTCCTTGCTTTTTCTCAAAAAGTGCTCAAAATTAAAAAAGAGACAAATCTCGATATCGCCGATCTCAATTGGGCGCGGATCGAGGGATGGAGGGAACTCGTCTTCTCTACATTCAGCCCCAAAGATCTCCAGGGACATCTCCAGGAGATCTCCAAAGTGGAGATCTCTTACAATTCGCAAGAGACCGAGTTTTTCTGCCATTTAAAAATCCAGGCGATGTATCTCCTCGCTTGGATTTCGAGCAGACTCGGCTGGAAGTTTAAAAGGGCCTCCAAAAATCTCCACTTTGACTTTGACCAGACAGAGGCTCAGATTTATTCCGCTATCTGGCAAAAGTTGGGACCCGGAACAGTCATTTCTATAAACATTGAAACGAAATCGGGCTACAGTTTTCACTGCGCGAGAATCCCCAAAGAGTATCATCGCGTCTCCATCCAGATCGCATCGAAAGAAAAGTGTGAGCTTCCCTACCAGTTCGTTCTCGGGCAAACGGCTACAGGGCAATCGCTTGTCAAAGAGATCATCACTCAAGGGACGAGCGCTCATTATCTCGAGATGCTCGAAACTTTAAACTCACTCGATCGGGATCAGCTATGTTGAATATCGAATCCTATGATGAAAGAAGAGATTACATCGTTGCGGAAAAGGCAGTTCTCTTTGCCGCCGAGCATTGGATTCACTCAGCCAAACGATCGATCCAGCAAAGAGGCCGATTTGCAGTGGCTCTTTCCGGAGGTTCAACGCCGAAGGCAATCTTCAAAATGCTATCCCAATCTCGCGATATCGAGTGGGATAAAGTGTGGCTCTTTTGGAGCGATGAAAGAGCCGTCCCCGCAACCCACCCCGAAAGCAACTACCATATGGCGATGGAAAGCGGACTCAAAAACCTCCCCATCCCGCCTCATCAGATCTTTCGGATGAAAGCGGAGGGCGACATCGAAAAAAATGCGCTCGATTACGAAGAGATCATCCGGCGCCGCCTGGACAAGTCGCTTTTTGATCTCGTCATGCTGGGCGTAGGCGAAGATGGACATACCGCCTCTTTGTTCCCGAATACAAAAGCTCTTGAAATTAAAGAAAATCTTGTCGCAGCCAACTTCATCCCCTCTCTCAAGGCCCACCGGATGACCCTCACCTTCCCCTGCATCAATGAGAGCCATCAGGCCGCCATCTACGCCATTGGCAAATCGAAGGCGTCAATCGTTCCCAAAGTCTTAGACGCCGCCATCCTCTCCCCCTATCCTGCAAGCCATATCGGCACCGTCGAGAGAAAGGCCCTCTGGATTCTCGACAAAGAGGCCGGCCATTTTGTGTAAAAATAATTTTAAAACTTTCCTTATACAATAAACCCCTCTAAAATAGAGCCCGTTAAACAAAGATAAATCTATTTATGTCTATCCCAACTGTTCGATTCGACTACTTTTCACATGAAGTCAATCAATTAGAGGCTGCAAAAAAAATCTTTGCTGAAGCGGATACGACAGTGCTAAAAGTCGCCTCTTTTGCCCTCGTCCTCTTCGCGGCAATCTTTGAGGGGTTTAAAAACACCCTCCTCTTTGTCTTCAATGGCGTTCTCTTTACAGCCAATCAAATCCATTTTGCAATCTATGGCGACGCCTCCCCTTCCTCTTCGGGAAAGGCAAAAAATAGGTGGTCCGCTGATCTACTGGAGGAGGGAGAGGGAATAGAAGAAGAGGATTCTGTAGAAGAGCCCCCCCCAGCTAAGGATTCTGTACAAGTTTCTGAAGAGCGGTATAATCCGTATGCACTTTCTTCGGACGATGATGACCAACCGGGAGCAAGCCCTGTAAGTCAGTCGCCTTCTTCTATTCCCGGAGCTGGGCTTGGCAGAGATTAAGAAATGATTGTTCTTGGCATTGAAAGCACCTGCGATGAGACGGGCGCTTCCATTGTAGAAAATGGCGTTCGAATCCTGTCGAACGTCGTAGCCTCCTCTGCAGATATCCATGAGCGCTTCGGCGGCGTATTCCCTGAGCTTGCCTGTAGACGCCACATCGACGCCATCATTCCCGTCATTGAGGAGGCGATGGCCAAAGCAAATGTCACCCCGGATGATGTTGATTTGATTGCAGTCGCTAAAGGACCCGGCCTGGTTGGCGCGCTCCTCATCGGCATGAATGCAGCCAAAGGCCTTTCCATCGCATGGAAAAAGCCCTTCATCGGTATCAACCACGTCGAAGCTCATCTCTACGCAGCCATGATGGATCCCTCTTTTAAAAACCCTTTTCCTGCATTGGGCGTCGTTTTGTCCGGCGGCCATACTCTTCTTTTGAAGATCAACGATATCGGAAGCTACGAGCCGATCGGGACGACGGTCGACGACGCCATCGGCGAGGCCTTTGACAAGGTGGCAACCCTCCTCGGCCTCCCCTATCCGGGAGGACCCCATATAGAAAGGCTCAGCCGTGAGGGCAACCCAAAAGCCTTCTCCTTTAGCGCAGGCCGGGTGAAGAAAAACCCGCTTTGTTTTTCCTTCAGCGGACTAAAAACAAACGTCCTCTACGCAGTCAAAGGGCAAAACGGGCAGGGCAAAACAGAAATAGTCAATAGGGCCGACGTCGCAGCCTCTTTTCAAGAAACCGCTTTGCGAGATGTCGTCTTAAAAGCCTCCCTTGCCATCAAGAACTTTGAGTGCAGATCAATCGTTTTTGGCGGAGGTGTCTGCAACAACCAAAGACTCCGAGATCTCTTCTCGGAAACTCTTCCTGAAATGGATCTTTTTTGGCCCCCTCTGAATCTCAGCCAAGACAATGCGGCGATGATCGCGGGGCTCGGATTTCAAAAAATGATTCGCAATCCAAAAGGCGATCTTTTGGATCTCGAAGTGCAAACGCGCATTCCCATTGCGTAAAACAGTCCTATTCAGTAGAATGTATGGATAAATTTTTAAGGTGGCTTACATGGCTAAAGGCAAACGCGAAAACATTAAATTGAAAAGCACCGAATCGAGCGAGTGCTACTGGACTGTCAAAAATAAAATCAACACGACCGAAAGGATCGAGTTGAAAAAATACGATTCAACGCTTCGACGCCATGTGATCTTCAAAGAAGCCAAATAGCTTTGTTTGAGCTGAGTTTAGCCTACAAGTACCTCGTACCGAAAAAAAAGTCGCTCTCTACGGCTTTGATTTCGCTCATGTCAGTGCTCGTCATATCCCTCGTGGTGTGGCTGGTGCTGATTTTTCTTTCTGTGATCTCCGGAATCGAAAAAAATTGGCTCCAAAAGCTCACCTCTCTTCACGCCCCCGTCAGACTCTCGCCGACTGAAAAATACTATAACTCCTACTATTATCAAATTGACGCGCTCGCATCGAATTCCAACTACACGCTCAAAACCATTGGCGAAAAATATCAAAGCCCCCTCTCCGACCCCTATTCGACCGATCTCGATGCAGAAATTCCCCCCTACTGGCCTAAAAAAACCGGAGAGGACCCCGTCAAAGAAGCATTCAATGAGCTCGCCGATCTAAAAAAAGAGCATCCTGAAATCCTATTCCAGGATTATGAGATCAGCGGCGCGCTCCTCCGTTTAAATCTTATGAGCCCGGCCGATGGAGCCCCCTCGTTTTTATCTCAGATGTCCTATCTTTTATCTTTGACAGAGCAAAATCCCAAATTGCGTTCCATTCTCATCGAGCCTACGCCTAACGATCTGGATTCTTCCCTTAAAAAGTTCGTAGAAAATGGAGTCTGCCGGATCGACTTTGAATCGGAGCCGGAAACTCCTCCGCCCTGGGTCTACTTCGTCAAAGGAGAGTGCAGACTGCCCCAAAGAGAAAATCGGACGCCGGTTCTCTTGCCGAAAAATTATAAAGAGGGCGGGGTGCGCATTGGAACCTTGGGCTCTCTCAATTACATGGCCTCATCCGCCGCCTCTTCGCAGGAGCAAAAAATCGACGTTCGGATCGTCGGCTTCTATGACCCGGGAGTCTTGTCGATCGGCAATAAATGCGCAATCGTTCCTGTAGAGACGACCCGCGCGATCCATGCTGCCAATCGAACTTTTTCTCCCGATGGGACACCGACAAACGGCATCTTTGTCTGGACAGACAACTTAACCGATGCGGCCCTCCTCAAAAAAGAGATCGAATCCCGCCTTGAAAAAGCGGAGCTCTCTTCTTACTGGAAGGCGGCGACTTTTGAGGAGTTTGAGTTTTCAAAAGATCTGATGCTCCAGTTTCGAAGCGACAGGACTTTGTTTCTGCTGATCGCCGCCATCATTTTGATCGTCGCCTGCTCCAATGTGATCTCCCTTCTCGTTTTGCTCGTCAACGATAAGAAAAAAGAGATCGCCATCCTGCAGTCAATGGGCGCCTCTTTTAAAAGCATCGCCTCGATTTTTGGCATTTGCGGGGCTCTGATGGGCGCTTTGAGCTGTCTCTTGGGCAGTTTGCTTGCCCTTTTTACTCTGCGCCACCTCGACTCTCTTGTCTCTTTTCTAAGCTACATTCAGGGAAGAAGCGCCTTCAATCCCGCTTTTTTTGGAAAAGCGCTTCCCAACGAGCTCAGCTATGAGGCTCTCCTTTTCGTTCTCATTGCAACGCCGCTCCTCTCTTTTGCAGCAGGCCTTATTCCCGCTATCAAAGCGAGCCGCATCCGCCCCTCCTGTGTCTTGAGGTCCGAATGATTCTGTCCGCTAAAAATTTATTCAAATCGTTCAAAGAGCCCCAAAGGGTCGAAGTCCTCCACGACGTATCGCTCAGCGCATCCCAGGGAGAATCGATTGCGATTTGCGGAAGATCGGGAGAGGGAAAGACAACCCTTCTTCACATTTTGGGAACTCTTGAGGAGCCCGACAGCGGCACTATCGAAATTAAGGGAAAAGCGTTCAGTTCATCTAATGGAGCGGGGCTCCGAAATGAGCACATTGGATTCATCTTCCAGTCGTTCAATTTGCTCGACGATTTCACAGCCCTTGAAAATGTGCTCATGCCGGCTCGGATCGGAAGACTTTCCGCAACTAGAGAAAAGGGTCTTGCTCTCTTAAAGAAAGTGGGACTCGAAGAGAGAGCCGACTTTCCCGCAAAGCTCCTCTCCGGCGGGGAAAAACAGCGGGTTGCAATTGCAAGAGCTCTTTGCAACGATCCCGATCTTCTCTTGGCGGATGAGCCCACAGGGAATTTAGATCGGGCAAGTAGAGAACTGATCGCAAAAATCCTCTTCGATCTCGTCAAAATAGAGAAAAAAACTCTCATCTTGGCCACCCATGATATGGAGCTTGCCAAGCTCTGCACGCGGAAATATTCTTTAAGCTCAGGCCACGTTTCTCTAGCAGAATAATCTTCTCTTCTGTTACGAATGGTTCCTTTTAATCATAGTGGGATAGGCTCATGCACATACTCATCGTTGGAACCGGCTACGTAGGACTTGTTACAGGCGCATGCTTTGCAGAAATGGGCCACACCGCTCTGTGTCTCGATATCGACACCAAAAAAATCGAGAACTTAAAAAAAGGGATCATCCCCATCTATGAGCCAGGTCTTGATGAAATCGTCAAGAGAAACATCCAACAGGGCCGCCTTCTCTTCTTAACCGATTATGCAGAGGCGGTTCAGGCGGCAACCATCTGCTTTATCGCTGTCCCCACCCCCTCTCAAAACGACGGCTCTTGCGATCTGAGCTACGTCGAAACGGCTGCGAGATCCATTGCAAAACACATGAAAGAATACCGAATCATCGTCAACAAATCGACAGTGCCCGTCGGAACCGCTTATCGAGTAGCCAGCGTCATTCGAGATGAGCTTGCCAAAAGAGAGGCCTCTATCCCATTTGACGTCCTCTCCAACCCCGAGTTTTTAAAAGAGGGCGCGGCGGTGCAAGACTGCTTGAAGCCCGATCGGATCATCATCGGCTCAGACAAAACAGCTCCCGCGGAGACCCTCAAAGAGATCTACTCGGCCTTTACTTTAAGCCACGACCGGATTTTGATGATGGACACTCTCTCTGCCGAGATGACCAAATACGCCGCAAACGCCATGCTCGCCACCCGCATCTCGTTTATGAATGAGATCGCAGACGTGTGTAAAAAAGTGGGGGCAAATGTCAATGAAGTGAGAAAAGGGATCGGCTCTGATTCCCGCATCGGCTACAGCTTTCTCTATCCGGGAGTGGGCTATGGCGGATCTTGCTTCCCCAAAGATATCCGCGCTCTCATCTCCGTTGCGAAAAAGGCAGGCTCCGAGCCGCTTCTTCTTCAGGCAGTCGATCAGGTCAATAACAGGCAGAAAAAAGTGCTCGGCCAAAAGATCTCAAAATATTTTGCGGCAAAAGGAGGCCTCAAAGGCAAAACAGTCGCCATCTGGGGGCTTTCCTTCAAACCCGACACGGACGATATGCGCGAAGCTCCCTCCCTCACTCTCATCGAAGATCTCTTAAGCCAGGGCGCTATCTTACGCCTCTTTGATCCGGTCGCCATGCCAAATGCAAAAAAAACGCTCGAAAACATCCCAAATATCACTTGGTGTAAAGATGAATTCGACGCGGCCGTCGGCGCAGACGCCATTGCGCTTCTCACCGAGTGGAAGCAGTTTCGTCTCGTTGAGTTCCCCCCCATTTTGAAAAAAATGAAGGGATCGGCCTTTTTTGACGGGCGCAATCAATATAAACCGCTCGATATGAAAACCAAGGGATTTGACTACATCGCAATCGGCGTGCCCGATCAAATCAAAAACACATGAGAAGGCTTCTTCACACGACAAAAAATGATTTCATATAGCACCCCCCTTATGGGCTGACTGCACCCCACAAGTCTATCCATGGAGGGCAAAGGAACATGATAACGACTCGCAGAGCAAGTCGTTATCATGTTCCTTTGATTCTAGCGGCAAGAAATGTGGGTAACAGTCAGCCCTTATGCCGGCGTCGATTTCTTTTTTTTCTGTTTTCTTTTTTCAGTCGACAACTCCCTTTGAATCTTTTAGAGTGTCTTTCATGGATTCTGTTTTAGTTACCGGCGGCGCGGGCTACATCGGCAGCCACACTTGCAAGTGTTTGGCGAAAGCCGGCTTTTTGCCAATTACCTATGACAATCTCTCCACAGGCCATGAATATGCGGTGAAGTGGGGCCCTTTTATTAGGGGGGATTTGAGCGATGCAGCCCGTCTAAATAGCGCGATTGCTGAATTTAAGCCAAAAGCGGTCCTCCATTTTGCGGCGTCTGCGATCGTGTTTGAATCGGTCCAGGATCCGGCCAAGTATTATGAAAACAACGTCGGGAGCGCCATCCATCTTCTCAATGCGATGAGACAAAACGGAATCAAAGATCTCATTTTTTCCAGCACCTGCGCCACCTACGGCATCCCCCAATCGATCCCTATCATAGAGACTCACCCCCAAGATCCGATCAACCCTTACGGAAGATCAAAGCTCATGATCGAGCAGATGATCCGCGACTACTCTCATTCCTATGGGCTGAGATCGATCAACCTTCGCTATTTCAATGTCGCAGGGGCCGATCCCGATCTTGAGATCGGAGAAAACCATGACCCCGAAACCCATCTCATCCCCTCGATTCTCCACGCCGTTCTCGGCATCCAACCCGAGGCCATCGTCTATGGCACCGACTTTGAATCGAAAGACGGCAGCGCCATTCGCGACTATATCCACGTCCAGGATCTCGCAGAGGCCCACGTCCTTGCGCTCAAATATCTTTTAACAGAACAAAAAAGCGATGTGATCAATCTGGGAACAACTAATGGTTTTTCCGTCTTCGAGATCATCGAGTCGATTGAAAAATATACGGGTAAAAAAGTGCCCATCAAGCTGGAAAAAAGGCGGCCCGGCGATCCGAGCATCCTCGTCGCAGATAGACAAAAAGCGGAAAAAGTTCTCGGATGGACGCCCAAACTCTCCGACCTTGCGACCATCATCGACACCGCCTGGAAGTGGCAGCAGCTTCTTCATGAAAATGTTCCGCTTTTAAAGTCGGCCATAAAAAAAATAGATTCATCATGCTGATCTTCGCCTTTTTTTTGGGACTCATCGCCCTTCTCTTGCAAGGATCGCTTTTGCCGGGACTTCACCTCATCGCGTTTGCTCCCTGGATCGCTCTCGTCTCTCTCAAATGTTCCACCCCAAGAGCCCTTTGGCTCTCCGCAATATCTGGCGCCCTCGTAGATCTCTTCTCAGATGATCCGATGGGACTCCACGCTCTGGGCTACACACTCTCTTGTCTTCTTCTCCTGAGGCTAAAAAAGCACTTTTTATTCAACAATCCATTCCATTTAAGTCTTTTTACCTTTTTCGTTTCTTCAATTTCGACACTCTTACAGCTTATTCTCCTTTTTCTTTTTGACAGAAGAGTGCCGTTTAGCGGAAGATGGATTTTCGCCGATCTTGTGGGCATGCCGGCAGTCGATGCGTTGTACGCATTTGTCTGGTTCGCGGCGCCTCTTGCCCTTTTTGAAAGGCTCCGTCGAATATGGGTGGTATTTTGGCTGAAAAAAAAGATTCCCTCTCACACATCACCTTAATCGCTATTGAAGCAGCGCTTCTCGCCGGAGAGATTTTGAAACTCGGCTTCGGCACCCATTTTTCAATCTCCTCTAAAACAGGCAAGCACAACCTCGTTACAGAATATGACCATAAGGCAGAGAAAGCGATTTTGGACTTCATCAAAAGCAACGTCCCCAGCTCTAAATTTTTAGCTGAAGAGAGCGGCTGTAGCGGCAAAGAAGAGGAGACCCTTCTTTGGGTCGTAGACCCTTTAGACGGCACGGTCAATTTCGCCCATCAGATCCCCGTTTTTTCGGTCAGCATCGCAGCGGAGAGAAAAGGGGAAGTTGTCAGCGCAGTTGTCTTCCAGCCCATCACCCATGAACTCTTTGTCGCAGAGAAGGGAAAAGGGGCGTTTCTCAACGGACAAAAACTAAAAGTCTCCGATGTAAAAAAACTCGACGAGTCGATTTTATCTACCGGCTTTCCCTATGATCTGGCTAAAAACCCGAACCACTGCATCGACCACTTCGTCGACATTTTAAAACTCGGCATCCCCATTCGCAGACTCGGTTCCGCAGCGATTGATCTCGCCTACACGGCAGCCGGCCGCTTTGAGGGTTTTTTTGAGGTCAAGCTCGGCCCCTGGGACTGCGCAGCGGGAAAGTTGCTCGTGGAGGAAGCGGGAGGAAAAGTGACGCAATGGAGCGGCAAACCATTCGACATCCACTCCAAAGAGACGATTTTCGCCTCCAATGGACAGATCCACGCCGAAACATCGGCCATTTTGAACAGGAAGATCTGATGATCATCGACGGAAAAGAGATCGCAGCTGAAATCCAAAAGACGGTGAGAGAAAAAATCCTTAACTTAAAAAAAAGAAAAGTGGGTCTCGCCTTTCTCTTGGTCGGCAGCCACCCGGCCTCCCAAAGCTATGTCCGAGGAAAACAAAAAGCATGCGTTGCCACCGGCATCGAATCGACTCTCGTAGAACTTCCTGAAGACACATCTCAAAAAGAGCTTTTAAAACAGATCGACAAGCTCAATCAAAATGACGCCATCGACGGAATTTTAGTGCAGCTTCCGCTCCCTCCTCAAATTGATCCCAAAATCATCACATCGGCGATTGATCCGGAAAAAGATGTCGATGGATTTCATCCGATGAATGTGGGCAAGATGCTGCTCGGGGAAGAAGGGGGTTTTCTCCCCTGCACGCCTCACGGCATCCAAGTGATGCTCGAAAAGAGCCACACGCCCGTTGAGGGAAAACACGTTGTCATTTTGGGAAGGAGCAACCTCGTAGGCAAACCGCTCGCCGCCATTTTGATGCAAAAGAGAAAAGGGTGCAACGCCACAGTAACAGTCGCCCATGGAAAATCGGAAAAACTCCCCGAGATCACCCGCTCTGCCGATATCCT
>MGLY01000002.1:22683-32803 GCA_001794935.1 Chlamydiae bacterium RIFCSPHIGHO2_12_FULL_49_9
CGGGGTGGGGCCGATGACGATTGCAATGCTTTTGCAGAACACATTATAGAGCCATTTGAAACGGTATGAGCCTATCCCACTATTCTGATTTTCCTGTTTTTGACCTTTTCGGCGGATTTCAAATGCCCTTTCTCAGCCGTGTGTGTTCACACGGCCCTCGAAAGGGAGACCCTAAAGGGCATTTGAAATCCGCTCAAAAATCTCTAAAAACATTTAAAACCTTAATAGTGGGATAGGCTCATGCGTAAAATAATCCTCCTTCTCATCCTTGCAGCCTGTCAAAACGACTCTGACCCCTGCACCTATTTTCAAGGGCGGGCAATGACGATGCCCTACCGAATCACTGTCGGCAAAAAACTCTCTGCGATCGAAAAAAAGAAAGTATGGCAAATCATCGAAAAGACATTTCAGGAAGTAGATGATCATTTCAACAACTGGAACCCCAACTCTGAAATCTCCCGCCTCAATCAATTAGAGGCGAACAAACCGGCTTCCCTTTCTCCTTCGCTCCAAGAGCTGCTCGCTTTTTGCGGCAAGATCGTAGAAATTAGCGGAGGAAGATTCGATCCAACGATCGGGAAGCTCGAAAAAATATGGAGAGAGTCCCTTCGAGAAAAAAGGGCCCCGTCTGCCGAGGAGCTCCAACTCGCAACTGATGCTGTCGGCTGGAAACATGTCGCCCTCAAAAATGGACAATTTCAAAAAGACAATCCCGATATCTCGATTGATCTTTGCGCCATTTCCAAAGGGCGTTGCATCGATTGGATTGTGGAGCGGCTTCAAAAAGAGGGATTTAACGATCTTTTCGTCGAATGGGCGGGAGAGATCCGCGCCTCAGGCGAGTATCCGGAAAAAAGAGATTGGACCGTTCAGGTGGATCCGGGACTTACGATGGATGGCAAACCCATGGCCCCTATCGCCCTTCGCAATGCAGCCATCGCTACCAGCGGCGATTATAGCCAGGGGGGATGGACTCTTCCGGCAGACGCCGCCCCCGACCACCAGATCCATCGCTACTTTCACATCATCGACCCCCTTACAGCTCAGCCGCTTGAAAAAACGAACTACTCCATTGCCGCGGCAGTTGTGATTGCGCCAACCTGTTGGCTCGCCGATGCGCTAGCTACCGCTGCGATGCTTTTTCCTGGAAGAGAAGAGGCGGAAAAGTGGGCAGAAGAGGTCGTTGAATTATATCCCGAGGTGAGTTTTTGGATCCTGAGCTATACTGTACCCAAATAAAAACCGTCTATTTCGATCTGGGAAATGTGATCGTCTTTTTCAGCTACGGAAAAATGATCTCCCAGCTCGCCCAGTGCACAGGACTTTCTGAAGATAAGGTCAAACAGCTTTTTTTCGATCATAAGCTGCGCGATCTTGTGGAGAGCGGCAAAATCTCCAGCTCCGAGCTATATCAGAGAGTTAAATCGGAGTCTTTGCGCTCCTTTTCCTTTCTTGAGCTCAATATTGCCTTTTCCGACATTTTCACTCCGAATGAATCGCTCTTTCCAATCATCCGGGCGCTCAAAGAGAAAGGGATCCGCCTTATCCTCCTCTCCAATACTTCGGAGAGCCACTTCAATCGAGTCTACTCGCGCTATCCGATCCTTCGCCTCTTTGATGAGCTCATTCTCTCCTACCAGGTCGGCGTCGCAAAACCTGACCCACTCATTTTCAAAAAAGCTTTAGCCAAGGCCGAATGCACTCCAGCCCAATGCTTTTACACCGACGATATCCCCGAATATGTCTCCGCAGCAAGAAAGACCGGCCTCGACGCCGAAGTGTTCACAACGCCCGCCGCCCTCACCGGGCATCTCGCCTCCCGAGGGTTAATATTTCAAAAATCTCCTTGCTGAGAAACACCTTGTAGGTTTTGATGAGCTCTCCTATGATTGGACTATGACCTCTAAAAACCGGAAAGGATCCAAAAAGTCCAATCCCTCTTCTAAAATCGCAAATAATCTCGCAAAAACCCTCCGCCAATACGTGCAGGGAAAACGATACAGCCCGCTCACAGCGGATCAGCTCATCAAACAGCTCGCCATCCCGGAAATCCACAAACCCCTCTTCCTAAATATTCTCAGTAGCTTCGTAGATGAGGGGAAACTCGTTTTGAAAGGAGGCGCCTTTGCTATTCCCAAATCGGCGAATCTCGTTACCGGCGTTATCAGTGTCCATAAAAAGGGCTTTGGCTTCGTCAAAAACTCAAACGGTCCCGATGTCTTCATCCCCAAACATCTATTGCAAGACGCCGTCGACGGCGATGAAGTCGAAATCGAAGTCAATCCCATCATCTCTTCAAAAGGGCCCGAAGGGGCCGTCGTCGCGATTTTAAAGAGAAGCCGCACACACCTCGCCGGCACCGTCTTGCGCAAATCGGGCCGCCACTACACCGTCTTTTCTCCCCTTCTTGGCCAAGAAAAGCCGGTCATCGTCAAAGCAAAAAGCGCCGCTCTTAAAGAGGGAGATAGAATCATCTGCAAAGTGATCAACTGGAAAGGAGATCAAGACCTCGTCGAAGCAGAGATGTCTCAATACATCGGGCACATTTCCGACCCGTCGATCGACGTAAAAGCGGCAATTCAAGAGTTTGCCCTTCCTGACGGATTTAGCGTAGAGGCGCTCGATGAGGCGAGAGCTTTTGGAGCGAAAGTCTCCGCTTCCGAGGCAAAAAAAAGATATGATCTTTCCGATTGGGAGTGCGTCACCATCGACCCCGATACGGCAAAAGACTATGACGATGCGATTTCACTTACCGAAGATGAGAAGGGCCACTTCCTCCTCGGCATCCACATTGCAGATGTCGCCCACTATGTAAAGCCGGGCGGCCATCTCGATGTTGAGGCCCTCATTCGCTGCAACTCCACCTATTTTCCGGGACAGGTGGTCCCGATGCTTCCGGAAGAGCTCTCGAACGAGCTCTGCAGCTTGAAAGAAGGCGTCAAAAGACTCACTCAATCGGTTTTGGCCGAGTTTGACACAGATGGAAATCTCATCGACTATCAGATCGTCCGCACCTGCATTAAAAGCCGCAAGCGCTTCACATATAAACAAGCCCTTGAAGTGATCGAGAAAAAGAAAAAGAGCCTCCACGCAGCCCTGCTCGACCGGATGGTGAGATTATGCCATCTTTTCAAAAAGAAGAGAATGGAAAGAGGCAGCATCGACTTCGCTCTCCCCGACGATGTAATCATCGTGGACAGCCGTGGAGTTCCTCAAAAAATTGAGAGGGTTGAATACGATATCACCCACCAGATGATCGAAGAGTTCATGCTCAAGGGCAACGAAATCGTAGCGGTCCATCTCGCCAAAAAAGGGAAGCCGGTCATCTACCGCGTCCACGAACAGCCAACGGATGACTCGTTCCAGGACTTTTTCGCCTTTGCGAGATCTTTGGGACTTTTCTTGCCCCCAAAGCCCACCCACCGCGATATCCAAAAGCTCTTTCAAGATGCAAAAAACTCACCCCTTCTCCCCCAACTATCCGTGAGCTTCATCAGGAGCATGCGCCTTGCCGCTTACTCTTCAGATAACATCGGCCACTACGGCCTTGCGCTCGAGCACTACTGCCACTTCACAAGCCCGATCCGCAGATATTCGGATCTCATCATCCAACGCCTTCTCTTCGATGAGCTCCCCGATGATACCGACGTCAATCAAATCGCCGCCGCCTGCTCTGAAAAAGAGAGAGTCTCTTTCCGCGCGGAAAGTTCGGTCGTCCTGCTCAAAAAACTGCGCCTTGCAGGAACCCATTTTGCAGAAGATCCCACCCGGATCTATCCGGCTATCATCACTCGCATCAAGCCGTTCGGTCTCTCGTTTGAAGTCCCCGCTTTTGACTTGGAAGCGAGCGTCCATGTCTCGAAAATCGGGAACGACTTTTTCGAATACAATAGCTCCCGCATGAGTTTTTATGGCGTCAATACGGGCAAAACATTCACTGCCGGCCAGCAAATCTACGTTCGCCTGGAAAGACTCGACTATGCGCTTCAGCTCTCCGAGTGGTCGATCCAACCTGCGCCCGACACCGAAACAGCATCCAAAAAGAGAAAATCTTAGAGCGAGAAAGTCTTAGAAAACCAGATGTCAGTTGTTCCCTCTTCTTTTCCTTGAGAAATAACAGATCTGCCACCATCATGAGAGGATGAAGAAATATTTCCTTACGGGACTCGTTACCCTTCTCCCGCTTGCAGTGACGATCTGGGTGGTTCGCTTCGCCGTTAATCTCCTCACAAAACCTTTTGTGGGGATCGTCACTTCGTTTTTGGATCGCTTTCCGACAAGATCGTTTGGGATTATCACTTCCCACGAAGTCATCCGAACGGCAAGTCAAATACTCATCCTCATCGCTCTTTTTCTTTTCGTCCTCTTTTTGGGCTTTGTCGCTCGCAAATATTTCTTCTCGGAACTGATCCGTCTCGGCGATCGGATCATGAAAAAAATCCCCCTTGTGAATAAAGTTTACAAAATCTCCAAAGAGATCATCCAGTCTCTTTTTGTCTCGGATAAAAACGCATTTCGACAAGTCGTCATGCTCCCCTTCCCTTACAAAGGGTGCTACTGCCTCGGCCTTGTTTCCAATGACGCGCCAAAGACATGCTCCGATGCGCAAAACGGGGAGATGCTCTCGGTCTTTCTACCGACAACGCCGAATCCAACAACCGGCTTTTTGGTGATGTGCCATAGCGCCGATCTCATCTTCCTCGATATGCGCACGGAAGATGCGATCCAATATATTGTCTCTTGCGCCGTCGTCCAACCTCATCAAGAGAAATCTCAATGAAAAAATACCTCCTCACAGGGCTTGTCATTCTAACGCCTGCTGTCCTCACCCTCATGATCGTCCTCTTTTTGTTTAATTTTTTTACAGCTCCTCTGACCGTCATCGTCGATCCGCTCATCTTCCTCATTGAAAACAAACTCAATATCGCCCTTCCCGATGGGCTCAACCTTTTCCTCTCGCGCGTTTTTTCTCTCATCTTTCTCTGTATTTTTATTCTTCTCCTTGGAGTGATCACCCGCTGGCTCATCGTTAAAAATATTCTCAACTGGGGCAATCAGCTCATCTCGAAAATCCCCCTCGTCAAAACGATCTACAAAGTGAGCAAAGACATGTTCTCTGCCCTCCTTTCCTCAGATGGAAAAAAGGCGTTTAAAAAACCGGTGATGTTCCCATTTCCCGAAAGACCCCATTTCGCAGTCGGTTTTCAGGCGGGAGAGGTAGCTGAAGAGTGTCAAAGAAAAGTCAAAACTCCTCTTGTCTCCGTCTTTTCTCCTACTGCGCCCCACCCAATCTCGGGTTTTCTCTTCCTGGTTCCCAAAGAAGACGTCTATGACATCGATATGACCAATCAGGACGCTGTTAAATTTCTCGTCTCTTGCGGTATGATCGTTCCCAAATCCGAGCCTCCATCCGATGTCTTCTGAAACCCGCGTCGTCTTCTTCCAGGTGCGAGATGCCGCAACAAAGCTGCGCTGCATTGTCGAAACAGCCCAGAGCCACTTTGAAAAAAAAGAACCCTTCCTCATCCTCGTCGAGGACGAAAAGTCCCAAAAGTTCGTAGACGAGCTCCTCTGGAAGCTCCCCGAGACGAGCTTCCTCCCCCACCTATCCACTGACTCCCCCGCCAAAGATCCCCTCATCATCACCAAGACTAAGCAGAATCTCAACCAGGCCAAAATCGCCTTCAACCTCTGCTCCACCCCCCTCCTCATCGATGGCCCCTTCCGGATCATCTATGAGTTCGAGGACCTCTCCTCCCCCAATAAGAAGAACCTCTCCTCCCTCCGTTTCGACGCCTATAAGCAAGAAAAATTTTTAATTGAAGCTAGATAGAAAAAAATTAATTTAATTACAATTAATATAAAATTAGCGTAAAATAAAGTGATAAATTAAAACAATTAATTACAAACAATGTCATTATCGAGCCAAACATCGACCAGGCGAATCCCTGAGGTGCTATTTTCTTCTTGGGAAAGTCTTGGTCTCGACTATCTCAGTCCGAGAGAGCTGGCCGCTTTGGCCGGCGTAAATCGAGCCATCCGTCAAGGCATCAGGGAATTTGGCAACCTATTCTCCTCCGACAACTTCCCTATTCTATCTCGCAATATCACCATTTTAAGCGGCCCCATTCCCGATATCTCCCCAGACTTTTCTGCCACTCAAAGACTTTCGGCCATTGATTCAGCAATAGAGGAAGTCAAAGACAGATATACCGCTCTTCTTGAGATTTATAAAGAGATAGTCCCTGGGGACGATCTCAGCCCGCCGGCCTCGCCGCACGATTACCAAGCGTGGGAAGCGGCTATTCGAAATTTGAAATTGAAAATTTTTCAGCAATATCCCGGAAAACCGCTTCCTCTCCTGGAGGGAACTTTGGGAGCTCGCCTGCTTGCGCGCCTAAGCGAAAACGCCTCCTTAGTCGATCTGGGAGATGCGCTATTTCCTCTCCGTTTGGGAATCCAATCAATTCGAGCTGTTTTTTCTCGATTTCTTTCCGAGCATCCCGGATGTTCTCTTCCTAATTCAGATTACGATTTTCCCGCGTGGGAAGCTTCCTTAAGATGCATTTATCGCCTCATGCCAAGAGCGGCCCGTCCAAATCCCAATGAACAATGGGAACAAGAAGATGAGAAACATCTTTTAGCGTTTCTTGGACAGCAGATCAATCAAATCAGCAAAGACAACCTCAACCGAGCTTGCGTTCCTCTCTTAAGCGCTCAAAAACTCAACGCCTTGAGAGCCATCTTCTTTTCCAATCGACTGGAAGAAATCAGCGGCGATACCATCAACTCACTGCTTCACAATCTGCCCGATGTAGCAACAGATCTCGACAATTTGAAAGAGCTTGTAAGACTTCTCTTCATCCATCGAATCGACTCCATTTCGGCAGAATCTCTCAACACTTTGTTTTTCTGGACTGTTCAACAAGAATTGCCGGAAGAGCTGACCCTCATTCTCAAATCGCCCAGGTTTACAGATATCACCCACTTCACAATCTATCGCTCAATCGGAGAGGCTTCCGTTAGAAAATCTGAAGAAGAACTTTGTGTCATCCTCAATCGGGTTCGCTCCGATCTTCTAAGTGAAGACGATCTAAATAACCTCATCAAAGATACTGCGCACTACGATCAATTCCGCATCGTGATTGGAGCGCATGCAGCGCGCCAATTCCAGCTGATCGACCTCACCAATCTCGATAATTGTCTCAATGAAATTGCGGAAAATGGTTGGTGGATTCTGGTCCCACAAGGCTGTGGAGCAGACATTTTGGAAATGGCATCTGATGAAGCGATCAATCAAACCTTTTTACATGCAGCTGAACAAAACGATTTGGCTCTACTTGAGGCGATTCAAGTCTCAACCCGATGGGAGGATGTTTTGGACGAGGCTTTAGATACTGCTTTTGAGCTCGCAGCGCATGAAGAAACGCCACGGATCATGCTCTCTATTTTAAACTCCAGTCGATCCGGCGCGATCACTCCTGCCGCCTTAAACCAGCTATTCCGCCATGCAATCACCAATCAATCCCACCCTGTCATTGAGGCAATTTCCCAGTCCAGTCGCAGCGGAGAAATCAATACAGATTCTCTGGAGTATGCGCTCAGCGCCCCTTTTCTGGCTCGAGCTTCGCAGTTCCAGCTCGCGCTCCTTCGAACGCTTCTTTCTTACCACACCCGATCTTTGAACGACGCTCAACTCAGTTTCGTTTTCCTTTGCGCAATCATTTGTAGAGAACCTCTGAGTACCCTTCTCTTCCACGACCAACATTTAGAAGGGCGCCTCCCCTCCCCGCAATCTTTAAGACCCCATTCCGATTTGTTAATTTGGGCTCTGGCAGTCGCTGCAGATCGCAATGCAGTGAACGCGTTTAACTATCTCAACCAGTGGCTTGGCGCTGATCCGATTCCTCCTCAGACCCTCTTTTCTCTCTTCTTTGATGCTTGCTATAAAGGCAAACTGGAAATTCTCCGCAATCTCATCGAGACGGGAAGAATTGCCGAAATGCAAACATTAGCCCAGGCTTTTCACGTGTTCTTGCGGCATAATGAATCCAATCTAGCCAAAGGCATTTTAACACAGCTCGAGCCGGGAAAAAGGGTCGCCTTTTTCAATCTTTTAGCCCCGGCGGAACGACTCCTAGACGATCAGGCGATGAGGCCCATTAGAGATCCCATTTTAGGTCTGATCGACCTCATTGAAAATGAAGATCTCAAAAGATCTCTAAAAACCGCTCTTTTGAACTCTAACCTTTGCCCTGCCCTCAGAATATTGGATGAGATCTGCCAAAGGAACTTCCCTCGCAAAAGAGAGGATCAAAACCGTCCTCCCAATCCAAGAGATGTCAAAAGAGACAAACGAGAATAAAATTATTTTTTGCCATTCTCTCCAAAATTCCCTCTTGCTCAATAGTGGCCGGGCCCTTATAATCTCTTCTTTCAAATCTTAGATAAGAGTGCGACCCATGACACGTATAAGCAAACAGGGAAGAAAGCGGAATATCTCTCCTCGCAGACCCCGCCCACCATCTCCTAAAACAGGTTCAAAGAGAGACAATTTGGAATTCGGCTTCAAAGCCCATGCCAACGCTGCGCCTGCAGAATCCCAACCCAACCGATTCATCCCTAAAATTGGATAAGTAACAATGACAAGACACACAAGCTACGGAAAAGGCAACAAAGGCGCAAAAAAGCGCAACGTTTTGAAGCGGTTTGAGAGGATCGATGTTCTTCGCAAACTGGGCAGATGGGTCGATGGCAAAAACACGAAAGTGACCGGCCTTCCCAAAACCCCTTCCACTCCTGTATAACCGGGCTGGAGCTGACCCTCTCAGCTCCTCTCTATGAAAATACACGTTTACGATCGCCAAAAAGATCTTCCCCTCTCCAAGCTCTCAGCGATCAACCTCGCTCGCTCCGTTCTCGACTGCCTTAAAATCGATTGCAAAGAGCTCTCTCTTTACTTCGTATCTGAAAAAAAAATCACAGAGCTCCACACCGAATTCTTTGACGACCCGACCCCAACCGATTGCATCTCCTTTCCTCTGGATCAGGAGCATCTCGGCGAAATTTTCGTCTGTCCAAAAGCCGCCATCCGCTACGTCCAAAAGAAAAAAGGGTCGCCCTACATAGAGACCTCTCTTTATGTCGTCCACGGCCTGCTTCATCTCCTCGGCTTTGACGATTTGGAGCCAAAAAAGAAAGAGGCTATGCGGAAAAAAGAGAAACGTTGTATGGCTCATCTAGAAAGAACAAATACTTTACTGCACGCGTAAATGACCTCTTTTTTTGTAGAAAGCTCTCTTCTCCCCCTCTTTTTCCTTTTCGGAGCTCTCACTCTGACAACTTCGAGCACGGCGCTCCTTCGCCTCGGCAAATATAAATCCAAAGAGCTTCTCAAATCCCCCGGCGGCCCCCTCTTTTTCTTTCGTCCGATCCTAAAAAAACTCTTTTCCAAACACGAGTGGGAAAATCTCTACTTCTCCATCTCGCTGAGCAAACACATCTATGAGCTTGCCTATTCGGCATCCGCTTTCTTTTATCTCCTCTCCACGCTCCCCTCTTTGCAAAGAGTGCTTACCACCGCTCCTACATCCGATGATTGGCCGCCCCTCTTTTTTGCCTCGGGACTCATTATCATCGTCTCTCTCGTTCTCGACTTTGGCTTCCGCCTTCTCGCCAGCCTTTGGAGCCGCCCCCTTCTCAAAATAGCCGCCCCTTTTGCCTCGCTCTATCTCCTCATCCTCTTCCCGCTTGTAGCGCCTCTTCTCTTTCTCACTCGCGGCCTCCTCAGAAAAGCCCACGTGGAAGAAGAGACGGGAGAGCTCCTCACAGATAAGACGAAAATCCGCGAGATGATCCGCGAATCAGAGCTCCAGCATCACCTCGACATCAACGATCAAAAACTGATCTCCTCCTTCGTCAACTTCAAAGAGCGGGTCGCCAAGGAAATCATGGTGCCCCGCGTCGACATCTTTAGCCTTCCCGCTTCCACGCCGATCCGCGAAGCGGCTTCCCTCTTCGCCCAAGAGGGCTACAGCCGGATCCCCATCTACAAAGAGTCGCTCGATGAAATTGTCGGTCTTGTTCTCTATAAAGACCTCCTCAAATGTTTCGCCGACCC
>MGLY01000003.1:0-735 GCA_001794935.1 Chlamydiae bacterium RIFCSPHIGHO2_12_FULL_49_9
CGCTGTAGGATCAATCGCAAATGATGTGATCAACATACGCAAATTTACAGGAAACAACTTGAATTCAAGCGCGATTGATTTGAATGTGGATACATCGAGCTTTACAATTCAGGTCAGCGACCCTCAAAATCGCGGATTGTCTGCGGCGAATTTTGGTGCGGAAGTGATTATTTCCGGATCTGAAACACCCACCCTTATTCCAGGAGAATAAGAGATTGTCAATTCGGATAATAGATCACCTGCTCTACCTGATCCACTGCTACGACGACAGAGGCCAATTGATTATAGGGGCCGATGAAATTGACGAGCAAAAGAGTCTCATTGGGAGAGGCTGCAAGCGAGATGTTTTGAACATCTGGAATCAATCCATCAGTGATAGTGGGGTAAAAGGGACCGTCTAAAGTGGTCTGAATCGCCACCGAGGAAATGGGCGTTGCATAGGGAGCTGAAGTGACTAGTGTGGCAACGACATTTTGGATATCTTCGGCGCGTAAGGGAAGGTTGATCGGGAAATAGGGAATCATTCCCGTGGGAGGAGTTACGGTAAACCCCGTCGTTGCAATTGTGCGCGTTGAGTAGACTACCGAAAGGATCTGCTCTACAGGCACCACGATATATTGAGTTTGAGAGGAATTGCGAGCGCCCTTGTATGAGATGATAAAAAGAGTCTTGTTCGGCCCTGTCGCCACACTTTGGACAAAGGGGATCATCCCATTGAGTACAGAGGGGGCGTAG
>MGLY01000003.1:775-1262 GCA_001794935.1 Chlamydiae bacterium RIFCSPHIGHO2_12_FULL_49_9
GAGGCAAGAGCCGCGACGAGATCGGAAGATTGCGCAAATAAAGAGAATGCGCTGAACAGAAGGAGCAAAGTGCGGTACATCGGACACTCGTGGTTAAAAATTTTAGCTCACGAGAGTAAATTTTCGATTTTTTGAAAGCAATGTGTAAATTTTTTTTTGGATCTCGTTTACAAAAAAAATTGGATAATCCAGACTGAAGAAACTCAGTAGCTTTTGAGGGTCGAAAATGAATTCGTTTTTTAAAATAAGTCCCTGGATTGCAGTGTCCCTCTTGAACGCTGCCCCGCCAGCCAGCGACGATTGCTGCGATGTCCCGGAAAAAACTCATATCTGTCAGACACCTGCGGTTGCGGCCTATAACGCCCCTTCGTGCAACGACACTTGTTGGAATACCTATTTCACAGCGAATTTTACCTACTGGAGCGCATCGGAAGAGAATTTGGAGCTCGCCGTTCTCGAACAAACCGGAGATGCGGCCTATTCTTTA
>MGLY01000003.1:1271-2155 GCA_001794935.1 Chlamydiae bacterium RIFCSPHIGHO2_12_FULL_49_9
ACAGTGCAGCAAAATTTTGACTTCGCGCCAGGCTTTCAGCTCGGCTTCGGTACGGATCTGAGACGAGATAACTGGGATTTCTTTGCAGAATACACCTGGTTTAGAAACACCGATTCAGTGACAAAATCTTTTGCAACCGGAAGCACGAGAAGACTCCTTCCCCTAAGGGGAAAGCGCGACGCGACCAGCCCGAGGTATCTCTATGGGAAAGAGATGTGGGAGCTCGAGATGGATTTTCTCGATGCGGATATCGGAAGGACCTATTATGTAGGAACGCAATTGACTTTCCGCCCCTCCTTGGGCATGCGCGGGGCTTTTATTCGCCAGTATTTGGACGTTGACTACGAAAATGAGGCGACCGAATTGGGCCACCACAATGTCTACGTAAATCAAACCTCTAAATCATGGGCAATCGGGCCCAGAGCTGGAATCTATTCGAGCTGGCTTGTCGGGAAAGGAATGCGCCTCTACGGAGTTGGAGCAGGCGATCTCTTATTTACTCGCTACACGGGCGTCAAACTCGATCAGCGCGCCACAACGTCCGCCGGAATTGTTCCCTCAGGGGGGCTCACAACGGTCAAAGAACCGAATGTCGATTATTTGAGAGCGCATCTGGAGCTGGAATTGGGACTCGGATGGGCCACTTATTATTCGCACGGCAAGTACCATTTTGATTTCACTGCGGGATATACTTTCCAGGTATTTTTCAACCAAAACATGTTCCGCAGCTTCACGGATGATGTGAGCGTCAACAGCTCTTTGCCAAATGGCGATCTCTTCCTCCAGGGATTGACCCTTTCTACCCGCTTTGATTATTGAGCCAGCTCTCAAAACTCTTCGCCGCATAAAAATGGCCTTTTGACGCCAGTTGCGATTGCGCTTCC
>MGLY01000003.1:2173-11346 GCA_001794935.1 Chlamydiae bacterium RIFCSPHIGHO2_12_FULL_49_9
AGGCCCCCGTCAGCGCAATGCGGGCGGGGCCCCCCCCCCGCCCTCGCAACTGACCTCAAAATCCCAATTTTTCTGCAGGCGTGGAGTTTTGAGAGCTGGCTCTTTAGTTATCTGTATAAGGTCCCAGTACGATTGTCACATAAGTTGTGCTGTCAATCACAGCTTGGCTTGGAGCGACTTTTAGCGTCGGATCCAAGTTATACAAGTAGTCGTCGTAAGCAAACGTATAGACGGCGTTCCCCGTGACTGCAGTGTTCCCGAAGAAACCCAAGCTATAAAGGTCAAACCAGGGACCGGTTGTCGATCCAGGGGGGGTCAAATAGGTATTTGGCTTATAGTAGCTGCTGATCACGCTGGGAGCGAAGCCTTGCGGAACCAGCTTAGAGACCTTCCCCGGAATCAACCCCGCCGCGATCGCCGCACTCAGGTATTGAGTGATCTCGGTTGCATTAGTGACTGCCGCAGGGCAGCCTCCGCCCCCTCCGATGATGCAAGGAGCGCTTCCATTGAGACTATAGGTCATATTTGGAAACTGATTTTCTACGTTGAAAATCGCAGTCGTGGTTGTAGTAGTGGTCGTCTCCCAAGGAATAGTGAACTTCTGAACATTGCCCGGAGCGCCTCCTGTGAAAACAAAATCCCCGCTCACAATCCTGCCATTAAATGTTGTCCCGTCAGCCGTTATAACGACAAGAGGGTGTGTCAAATAATAAGCGCTCGCCCCTGTCCAAACGTCGTTGGCCCAGCTAAATCCATAGCTGGCTGCATTGTCGAGATAATTGATGTCAAAGGTTCCCCCCGCATCTGCGTGGCCCATCGAATAGCCGGGCGATACGACGCGGAGAATCCGAGCGCCGTCGCTCTGGATCAGACCCGTCCAATTCGCAAGAGCGGACGCGCTCGCCGTATTGAGGGTGTTTTCCAGCTCGCAAAGAGTGTGATGCCTTGACTGATAAATGCCCGAAGGGCGGTTTTGGGGCAGTCCAGGCGCCGGATTTTGAGTGTAGAGGTTGAAATAGATGGAAAGGCCGTAATAGTCGACGCAAGTAAAATCGATCGTGAACTGGTTAAGAGGCGCCGAGCTTCCCGTTGGGCAGTTGGGAGGATAAAAAGTATATTCCATGCCTCCATAAACAGTGAGATAGGTAGATTCCGTCGAATCGGTGGCAACGGGGATTGCAATCGAGTTAGCCCCCACCGTCAAATCGAGATCTGCCTCCACTGAAAAGAGGATGATGCCTGAAAGTGCGTAGGGAATATAGACGATCGTTTGTCCATTGACTTGGGGAATATCGCTAAACTTGTAGGAGTAGGTCGCAGAGGGAGGCGTATTTACTCCCGTGGCCTCCGCCGCGCCGCCCATCGTTCCTGTCGATGTGAAGGGGCCTGGCTGCGCGCCAAAACTGACGAACGAGAAATTCCCTGTTACTGGACCTGAAGCGCTGCAGCTTGTTACTGGTAGGCCGTACATCACGAAGTAGACATCCTCATCATCAAATCCCGTATTATTGATGAGGACAAGAGGGAATAGATCTGAATCGGGGGCCGCTTGCTGCAAAGCGGGAATCGTTGGAGGGGAGAGGAGCGCTCCGCAGGCATCGGGGGGAGGCGGCGGCGGAGGCGGCGGAGGTGGGGGAGGAGGAGGCGGCGGCGGGTTGGGAGATGGAGTTGGGGGTGGAGTCCCGTCGCAATAAGGGGTGATCCCGCCACCTGCGGTGATATCGACTTCCTCGCAAGTGAAAACGTCATAGAATGTCTCGAATCGGGTCGATGAATAGGTAGTGTCCTCTTGCCCCCAAGCTCTTGCAATAGAGCAGGAAAGGAGAAGAGCCCAGAGGGCCCTCTTTTTGGACTGAAAAAACCTGGTCATGTCTACACCTTTTTAATAGAAAAAATTTTAATCAAAGGTGTAAATCCTATGTTAGTAACAAAATTTTTGGCAATGTGAATTTTATGTTTAGATTTTTCCTTGGATTTTCTTTGGCTGCAACTTCTTTTTTGTCTGCGGAGCTAATGGATTCAAACATTGCGGCTCGCCCTTTTAAAACGAAGCATGAAGCGCCCAAAGATGCGATTCCACAAGAACTCAGATCCCACATTCAAGCGGGGATCAACTATACCTGGGCTGAAATCTCTCCAGACGGCCCTGAAACTACCTCAGGCAGTCTCGGCGGGCTTCAAGCAGAGTATGAATATCGGGCGCCCTCCCTCATTTACGGAGCGCTTACATTCGCTTGGCGCCAGGGCAATACAACCGGCGAGCCCGCAAAGAGATCCATGTGCTATATCGACGCTCAGGAGCGCATAGGATATACCTTCCACAAAATGCGTGAAAGGGTTCTCTTTTCACTCTTCACGGGACTAGGTTATCGGCACCACGGAGAGGATGTGAAATCTTCCCCCACGGCGACGCCAGTGACGTTCGACTACAATCATCTCTATGTACCGCTCGGGTGGGTGCTGGATGCGGAGATCAACCCGACCGTTTCTCTGGGGTTTGATTTTCAGTGGATGCCGCAAGTCTATCCAACAGTCAAGATCGATCCGATCAATGGCGCTCGCTGGATCATCACTTATGAGCTGGGCAACTTTAAGGTCTCTCTGCCGATCACCATTCACCCGAGGAAGGACATGAACTGGTTTGTGACGATAGAGCCCTCCTTTGAATATTGGAAAGACGGAAGAACAACCGCCGTCACAGAGACGGGAGTCGCCCTCAGCGTTCCTGAGAACACCAACCTGTTTGGGGGGCTCAACGTCAACGCAGGATACTCTTTCTAGTTCAAATCGAAGAGGAGGAACTCGGTTCCTCCTTCAGCTTCAACGATCAGTTCTTTTTGGTAGCTGGCAAAGGCCCCGTCGCCTGTCTTTAAAGACTCTCCATTTAGATTTAGACTCCCGTGGATCAGCTGAACCCACACGTGGCGGTTCGAGCCTGTTGCGTAGCTCATTTTTTCTGCCTTGTCAAATCGCCCGAGATAGATGCGAGCGTCCTGGTGGATTTTTAAAGAGCCCTCTTTTCCATCTGGAGAAACGACGAGTTTGAGGCCCTGTTTGTGCTCGGCAAAGCTCTTTTGCTGATACTCAGGAGTCAGCCCCTTTTTCTCAGGCTGGATCCAGATTTGCAAAAGATGAGTTTGCTTATTTTTAGAAGGGTTAAATTCGCTGTGCTGCACCCCTTTCCCTGCGCTCATCAGCTGAAATTCGCCTTTTTGGATTTGAGACTCATTTCCCATCGTGTCTTTGTGCGCAATTGTCCCATCGATGATGTAGGTAAGGATCTCCATGTCCTTATGGGGGTGGGTGTCAAAGCCTTTGGCTGCGGCGATGATGTCTTGGTTGATCACTCTCAGCGTCCGAAAGCCCATGAAATGGGGATCGTAATAATCGGCAAAAGAAAAGGTGTGGTTGGTGGTGAGCCATCCGTGCTCGGCATGGCCCCGATCTTCGCTTTTTCTGACGCTGATCATCTCTCCTCCATGAAGGGCTGTGGCTGCGAGAAGCAGACAGATTGTGCGCATAAGACACTCTTTTTTGAAAGGGATTCTATCTGAAAGAGGCAATTAGATCTTGCGTTTTTGCCATTCGGGGTAAATACTCCCTGCCCTTCAAAAGAACGGAGGATTTGTAAATGAAAAGATCAATTTTTAAAGTTGCCTTTGGAGTGAGTGTGTTTTTTTTCGGCGCTATGCAAGCAGAAGCACACGAAATGGATCAACATTTTGCAACTGTTCAAAAACACGTGGAAAATCGGTGGCGCGACTTCCAAGCAAATAGGGAGTTCAAACTATTCGAGCCCGGAAAATCAGACGCTGTTTTGAAAGAAGAATTTGCAGACATTTTAAAAACTCGTGCATCTGTGTGGGAAACACATGGCTACGAGTTTGCGCAACATCTCGTTGACAATGATCTGATCAGAGCGCCCGGCTGCGGAGCTTTTTCCTATAACAATACCGCGCACTACTATAACGCCAGCACGATCTATTTAGGGGATCTGCCGTATGTTGCTTGCGAAGGGCCAAGATCCAAAGACGTTCCTAAATTTTTTAATCTTTTAAGAAACAGCCAAGTGACTCATCTTGTCCGGCTGACTGATTCTCATGAAGGAGAGACGAAAAAATGCCACCCTTACTGGGATGGATTATTGAGCGAAGCGGGATATTTAAATATTCCTGCTGAACCAGGTGATCACTCCGTTCGCGCATTCGATATGGCTTACTGGAAAGACAACCAGGGCATTGATCCCGATCAGCTTCTAGCCGTTGTTCTTAAGGTAAGAGAAGAGCTAGCCAACTCAGGAGGGTTGCTTGCAGTTCACTGTAGCGCAGGTGTAGGCCGCACAGGAACATTTTTTGCGTCTTTAGCCATCGTAGATGCCATTGATCGAGGAGGGCCTTTCAGCATTGAGGAAATTGTCTACCGCCTTTCCTTGCAAAGAGTCAACAGCGTAGGCCATCCCAACCAGTACGTCACTTTGCATAGATTAGCCGAGAGTTATTTAAAACAATCACCAAAGGATTTGCATGTTAGTCGCTAGATTACTCGCCGCAACAGCGGTTATTTTTCATTCAGAAGATACGTTGAGAAAGAGTCTGGAGCCTTTAGCCCTAGAGGAAGTGACCTCTCGCATAAAGAGTTTGGTTCAATTTGGATACGACAGCAATTTCTCTGAAAAAAGGGTTGTCCCGCTCCGTGGGACTTCAGTCGGAAATCTTCTAAAAACAAAGCTCTATGAAGGAAAGACGGTTACAGTCTTTTATCCGGAACATCCGAGGGTCCCCTATCATCTGACGATTGCTTTAAATCGAGCAGGCGTAAAGGGAGCCCCCGATGTAACTGAGGAAGAAAATCAGGAATTATTTGCCACAATCAAAAAAATCGCCGAAATCTACAGGACGGTTTCCCTCCAAGGGTTTGCCATTGCCCAATACGACACTTCGCAAGAGGGGCATCTCGGTCATTATGTCGTTGAGATCATCCCTCATCTTCCAGGGTTTGAGGATATCAAAAACATAGTGTACATGGTCGAGCGCAATCGGTATGTTCTCTTTCGAACAGCCAATCTGTCTCCAGTGCAATACCGCATCAGCGACGAAGACATTCTCAAGCAAGTTCAGACTTTGCAAGAAGCTTTTTTAAGAGAGCATGGACCTCTCGAAAATAAAGCAATCGCATTTCCCTATACCAGAAAAGAATGTTTTCAGCCGGAAGCAGAAGAAATATTGCAGCGCCACCTGCTCGAAATTCTGCAGGACAAAGGGGGTAAAATTGAAGAGGCAACTCCGCTAGAAGCTTTAATGCCTGAAGGGGTGCCTGAAGTGGCCAATTCTGTAACTTCTCATAAGTGTTTTTTTTGCGATCAGAATGTGATTCAACGCCAGCTTGTTTACGAAAACGATAAAGCCTTAGTTTTTTACAATATGCGGAAAGGGGCTCGCCCCGGCGATTCTTTTCTCATTCTGCCAAAAAGGCATACCGAAAAAACATACGGACTTGAGCTTGAAGAAGTTCGAGATATAGGGATTTTAAGAAGGGCGCTTGTCGAGGTGCTTAGAGAGGCCCATCCCGGCTCTGAAGTGAAGATCTATGCGCAAGACGATCCTTCAGTGGGGCAGACGGTGTTCCATACTCACGAGCAAGTGGTCGCTGTGGATCCCAAAACCATTGCTCTTACATGGACAATGATGTCTCTTTCTCCAGAAAATGTCTCACAAGACGAGATGCTTAAAGTGAGAGAAGAGTATGGCTCTGCAATCAGACTTAAACTGGAGCAAGCGCTGAAAGAAATAGCCTCTTAGAATTGGAATGTATAGGTTACGCTGGCAATTCCTGAAATAAAGTTGAGCGCGTTGCGGCCGTAGAGAGAGACCCAAACGCCAGCTACAAAGCCGAGGTTTGGCGTGGGGTTGTATTCAATCGCGGGCGCCCAGCTAAAGAGATAGTTCGACTGGCCGCCAAGACCTGCAGCCGCGCCGGTTGAGGTGGTCCCTGGATTGCCGCTAAAAGTCGTGTGGCAGTTATAGCTGTAGACAAAATCGTTTGCAAAGACCCAGCGCTGCGTAAAGCTGTATTCGATGCCGATGTTGGCTCTAAAAGCATTGCCCGGGCGCACCTTTGCATCGGTGCCAAATCCTCCGCCATAGGCGTTGAACCCCTTCACATGCGCAGTCGTCGAGATGGCGTAGTTGAGAGTGGCTCTCAGGTTCATCGGATGCTTGAAAGACCAGAAGACCACTTTTGAAATCGCAAGGCCAAAAGCTGTTTGATAGACGCCGCCGCCTGTCGAATCGGTGCCGAGCTTGGTTGAACTGAGATGGTCGTATTTTCCGGTGGGGAAAGTCTCTGCGAAGGTAATTTTAATGCCGGGGAGATAGGGCGTTTGTCTCAAGAGCGGAAAACCGATGGTGAGAGACATATCTCCAAAGCCCCCTGAATTCTGATGGCTCTGCCAGCTCGTCAGCGTTTGAAGGCCGAGCACTGCGTCCATCCAGTTAGTCACGCCTGCTTGGATCAGAAATTGGGGATTGACTTGCAGCAGGTCGGGGATGCTGTGGGAGTGGTGGTTTTCATCAAAACGGGCGTAGTTATCGGTGACGAAGATGTAGGGCTGAATGTTCGCGCTCCCTGGGGGCATCATGGAGGAAGAGCCTGTGAGAAGCGGGCCTGAATACCAGGGGTTGAACATCTCGAGGGCGTCTTTGTATTGGGCTTCTGCCTCGTCGAGTTCTTTTTGGATCTCCTGAGGGCTTTTGTGCTCGTGGGGCACTTCTTCCGAAGGTTCTTGAGAATAGAGCGCAAATGGCACTAAAAATAAAAATAGGAGCTTGTTCACAGGTTCCTCGCCAAAGGCACTTGCCTTTTTTTATTTATGAAGACGAGCAGGCACACCACCAGCTTTATACCGGTGGATGAAAGCTCTCCGATTAGTCTCGTGATTTTTGAGTCTCGATATATTTTCTCGTAGAACCTTCCGCAACGTGTCCAACTGTTGCGTAATAAACCCCTCTGCTCTAAAGACCAGATCAGTTCAATTCCAATAGCACCTTTTAGGGTTTGACGACGGGATTTTGGGTGCCAAATGGTTGTGGTACCCAAGAGAAAACTTCGCATGATTTATTGACACTGTCTGTCATGTAAATATATTATATAACACATGAAAAGAACGGTGTCAATTCCAGCGCAACTCAACCCCTCGATTTTCTTGCCTCTATTAGAACAATGCGCTGAGATTTTCAATGCTCATGTAGATTGGTCGCCAGAAAACAAGACTTATAATAAATCAAAGGCTCATGCAGCGCTCTATGAACAAATGAAAAAGAAGCATTCTGAGGTCCCGACAGCATTCATTCAAGCAGTTCGAGACACTGCAATGGAGGCTGTCAAAGCGACGGCCTTTAAAAAAAGACCTCGGAAGAAAAAGTATTCTGGACTCCGGTTTGATAAAAGAACGATGACTTTACGAGGAGAGCAGCTCTCTCTATCCAGCATGGGCAAAAGAGAAAGGGTAGTTCTTAAGGTGCCCGATTATTTCAGGCCTATTTTCGATTCCTGGAAATTGAAAGGCGCTACACTGACTTATAGCACACAGACCAAACAGTTCTGGATCCGGCTTGTCTATGAAACAGAAACACCTTCGCTGAAAATAGCAGGAACAATTCTAGGAATCGATAGGGGAATCCAGCAACTTGCTGTAACCTCTGAGGGACAATTTTTTTTAAATGGCAATATTCGGGCAGCGCAACGCCGTTATTTGTACAACAGGAAGACAGCTCAGGCAAAAGGCACTCCTTCCGCTCGTAGACGACTAAAAGCAATGGGCGGAAAAGAGAAGCGGTTCAGTCGGGATGTCAACCACCGAGTCACGAAGCAGCTTGTAAGTTTGGAAGGTGTTAAAACGTATGTTCTTGAAGACTTGAAGGGCGTACGCAACAAGAATCGAGGGAAAAAGCAAAATAAGAGAATAGGCAGTTGGCCATTTCATCAATTTGGTTTTTTTCTTGCTTACAAAGCCCAAATGCTCGGGAAAGAAGTTGTATACGTGGACCCGCGCTATACGAGCAAAAAATGCAGCTGTTGCAAAGAGATCCAAAAGGGGAGCAGGAACAAGTCTAAATATCACTGTAGAAAGTGCAATTTCCAGCTTCACGCAGATTGGAACGCTGCTATCAACATCAGGGATAATTATATTCTCTCTTCTACGTCAAAAGCGTCTGAAGAGCAGGTTGCTGTCATCCAGCCAAGTGTGATGATTGGAAACAATCAGTCACAAGCTTACTGCCTTGTGCAGTAGGTAGTTGACCTTTTCCCGCTTTTTTGACAAGTAGGAGTTTAGAAACTAGTGGAGATCCTATGACAGAGGCGCTGAACCCGGAAGACAAAAAACTCTATATGCAAGAATACAAGCACGCAGCAGACCTTTTTGAAAGAGCTGCGAAAGAGGCCCAAAAATCGGACAATCCGTATCAGAAAGAGGCTTTTAAGCAGGTGATGGATAGAGCGATGCACGTTTTGGAAGAGACGGCAGGAGAGCTCGCCAAGCCGAACCTTTTAAAGCACAACCAAAAAATCGCAGAAGATTTTGAGGCGTATAAAAAAGACGCCCCGCAGAGTTTTGATCAGCTAGTGCGCGATCTTGAAAAGGCGAAAAAGTCTGTTTGACTTTCCCTATTTGCTCGAACCGGATTTCATGAGTTGCCCGATCAACTTTTCAATAGCAGCAACGCCGGCCGTATTGCCGCTCATATTTGCAATGATGAGTTCGATCAAAAGAAGTTTTAGCGCTTTCTCCTTTTCCTCTAAATCCGCAGCCAACTGTTCTTTTGTTGGACCTACAGAGGAATAGTCTTGGCCTTGAATGCAATAGGGATTTGTAACGTTATTTGTAATATTCATAAATTATCACTTAGTTATATTTCGCCATAGACTGATTATACATTAAAATTAATTTAATATCAATTTTAATTTCGCGTTGTGAATATGTAAGTCGTTTATCGTTAAGTAATTAATAGCTAGATCGAGAGTAAAAACTCCAAAGGAACATGATAACGACTCGCTCTGCGAGTGGGCAAGATCCATCCGCCTGATGGCGGACTAGCAGGATATAGAGGAAGGGGGAGCGCCGGGCGCAAGCGAAGCTTGCAACTGCGCCCACGGCGCAGTTCCGACCTTTGGTC
>MGLY01000004.1 GCA_001794935.1 Chlamydiae bacterium RIFCSPHIGHO2_12_FULL_49_9
CCTTCCGACGAAGCGTCGTTGGGGACCCCGTGTGCCTCGCCGAGCCATCTGTCACCTGTTTGGAGCGCGGGTTAATAGTTATCTAGAGCTTCGAAGATGCCTATATCTACAAGCATCGCTCGGATGAGAGTTGGATCTGTTGGGTTTGGGAGTTGCGCTTCTTGTTTTTGGCGCCAAAGTTCCCACCACTCTCTGCTTTCTTGAATAGGGATTGCTTTTTCGATAGCGGAAGTAGAGAGAAATTCTTCGCACAAGTTGGTTTCATTTTGCGGCGGGGAAAGAGCCCACTTATTTGCTTCGGCGCTGGGGCTGTAAAGACCGTACAAAATCGAATTGGCTTTCAGCTCCCACTGATCGCAGTCGGCTCCTTCGAGATAAGAACCGAGAAAAATGCGAGAGAATAGATCTTCAGACCTTTCTTTTCTCAACGGAATCAAACGCTCGCGTAGAAAAGCGTCTCTCCGCAAGTCTTCCAGATGGAAAAGAATTTTAGATTGAAGATCTATCCCTTCCAAATCGCTCCGAATCTCTCGATAAATCTCTTCGATTGCCTGGAAATTTCCCGATTCGGGAAAATCCTTATCTTCGGGGCGGTAAAGCCGATTCATGAGCCGCAGCAAAAGAGAGGGATTTCCTTTAGTCTCTACATAGTGGGCGATGACTTTTAAATAATCTCGCATCGATTTTTTATATCTCCGGGCGTGCAAAGGGAGCTTTTCATGCACTTCCAAAGAGGCGATGAGATGAGTCAACTTTGCCCGAAGATCGTCTGAACGGCCTGGAATTCGATCAAAAGCAGCGACAAGATGATTTAAATCAATTGCGGGAATAACAGGTTTTGGAATCCGGGTGAGCGCCTCGGGCTTTACTCGAAGAACTTTATTTTCAAGGTTTTGGAATATTTCAAAAGTTAAAACATCTGTTGCCGGGGGAAGAGGATCTGCCGCTTCAGATTCTGAGAGCAAATCGAAAAAAGCAGGGGCAAACTGAACTAATCCCAAAATCAGCAAAGACGCGACTTCTCCATTCAAGGCATTTAGGATGATGAACCCTCCCAACCCTGCATACTGAAAGTAAGGCGGAAGGAGGCCATCTGCCACATCAATTCCTAAAGCTAATAGAGAGGACGCCCCGAGATATGCGCTGCCAAAATAGATGAGAGCTAAACAGGAGACCGCGTAACCGATTCTATACATTGGAACTAGAAGATCTTGGACGCGCCGGAGCGCTGAGGCGTCATCCAGGAGAGCAGCGGCGGTTGCAAGGATAAGAGGGGTTAAGTACACAACCAACCGGTGTGCTAGAGGAGCGCTCGTCTTCCCTAAAGTTGCCAGGGATGAGTCAGCGCATTTCAAAAAGTTGCGCCCTTCAAACATTTGGAGCGCAATCTTGCCAATCGGAAGACGGGACTTTATGTCGGAAATTTTGAATACCCCTAAAAAAAGTCTCGAGCTTACTCCTTCAAGGGCAGCAGTGAGTTGTGGAAGTCTGGGAAGAAATTGTTTGATTTCGTTCAAAACCATTTCCGGTTAAAAATTTCAAAAAATTATATAAAAAACGATTTTTTTATTCTACTTATAATTTGTGTCTTGTCTTGATTAAAATTATGGCTTGTTGATTCCCGCTCCAGAATTGATCTTGGTATAAAAGAGACAACTCGTTTATCATCTTTGGTTTATGCCGGTGTGGCGAAATTGGTAGACGCGGTAGACTCAAAATCTACTCCTAGCAATAGGGTGCTGGTTCGAGTCCGGTCACCGGCATAAACAACAAGGGGAAGGCAAGTGCCTTCCCCTTGTTGTTTATGCCGGTGAAAAAACGGTCCAGTGGACCGTTTTTAGGACTCGAAGTGAGTACTTCGGCGCTTCGACGAAGGATGAACCGGCTTTCGGGACGGGACACGCATTTTGCGTGCCCGCCAGAAAGGAGTCCGGCGGTGAAAAAACGGTCCAGTGGACCGTTTTTAGGACTTGAAGTGAGGGTGGCGTTTATACTGCGCACAGTATACGCCAGCCGAACCGGCGGGAAGCCCGGAGTCACGGTCATCGGCAAAAAAACCCAGCAATAGCTGGTTTTTTTGTCGGTCCGGTAGCAGGGGCGAAGCCCTGTGAGAGGGCGTCCCATGCGTGGCGAAGCGCACGCATGCGGGAAGGGGTTTGGGGAAGGGCGTAGAGCCTTCCCTTTTTGTTTTGCCGGATCTCAGGATTCGGAAGAATTGGCAATCCCCAATGTATCCTTAGGATCCAGTGCAAGTCGAGGCTTAGCCGTTTTAAGTCGTTTTTCTACCCTCTTAATCGACTCAGCTGGGGGAATATTCTCGGGGAGGGTTCCGCCAATTTTAACGATTGCAGCGCGAACCTCCTCTCCTACCGCTTCATGGGTTTCGATCGCATCTCTTTGATTCTTGATACCTTCGCGTTTGAGCTTTTCGCGTGTTTGGACCATGCGAAACTGATTGTTGACCAATTCAGTAGTACCCATTCGGTCCATCAGGTTCTCTTTAGACAGTATCCCTTTACGAGCTTTAATTGCATCTACCCCAAGCCCTCCGTATAGCCCCTTGTATCCAGCATCATGGAAGATGCCGAACATTTTGTCCTGCACACCTGCCTCTCGAGCAGCGCCCGATAGAGCTTTAAATTCGATGGCTGCTTGTTCTCGTATTTCTAGTCTTTCTAAGTCAGCAGCCATCTGGTCTGAAATCTCTTGCCTGCGCGTTTGGATGGCAAAGTACTTTTGGGCCTGGGCAATTTCGGGTTTTCTTGAATCGCCGTTTTGGGCAATGAGATAACAGGCAAAGCGTGAAAGGTGGTAATCCTCAACCATTTGAATACGCCCTTTTCCACTAGTGATTGGGTTGCGGGCGCCCGCAAAGTGATGGCTTGGATCATTCCCAGACTGTTTGCAAGACTCCATGGCTTTTTTGATCGCATTTTTAAAGTCTCTCCAGTGAGAATAGCCTAAGAAAGGCTGGAGGTCTCTTGCGCTCCAGTATTCTGTGCCGTGTTGATTCAGTTTTTTAAGAGATTCGAAGGATAGATTCGACGGCACCGGAACTTGGTCATTAAACTGATCCATGGGCTTGAACTCCAAATGGCTTGTTAGGTGGTGTTAAAGAGAAAATTTTAAGCGTCTCTCTGAGTTTTTTCCAATCAAAAGTTCTGATTACGTCCGATTGCCCGCATAAACAACAAGGGGCTCCCCGTTTGGGGAGCCCCTTGTTGTTTATGCCGGGGAAAAAACGGTCCAGTGGACCGTTTTTAGGACTCGAAGTGAATCCTTCAGCGCCCTTCGCCTAGAGATCGAGGATTTTTGCTAGCGCGAATCCCGAAAAAGCATTCTGGCCTACGCCGAGAAACTCCAGCCAGTACCCGCGAAGCGTAAGTCCTTCTTTGCAAAGAGGGCAAAAGTCGGCCCGAGCTTGTTCCGGATCGTTATTTAAGAAATGGATCAAGCCTCGGATTAGCGGGAGGTCATCGACGTCCAAGCAAGGGTTGGAATCTATCACTTCATTATAGTCTTGAAGAGCTCCTGTATAATCGCCCAGCATTGCCTTACAAAAACCTCGTGTTTGTAGGTACTGTTCTCGATCTAATTCGGATAGTTTTTCATCCTTTAGCCGTTCGTCCAATATTTTAATTCTATCCTCGGTGAAGGACTCGCGAACTGACTCGGGAAGCGGCATTCCTTTTGCTTTTAATAACAGAAGGAGGATTGGATCGGGAAGTTTTGCAAGTTCTGTCAATTCAGGGATGTTGCCGTTTGCCCATTTTAACAAAATATGACCAGTCTCCCCTTCTACCAGAGGACCATCTTCGGAAGAAGACTGGGCGCTGTCCCCGTTGTTCAGCTTGCTCAGGCAATCTACTACTCCATCAGTATCCCCCAGGTATACATGAAGGGCTAATTTTTCTATTGTGTATACACACTTTTCAAAATCGTCGGAAGTGCTTGCGATCAGTTGGTCCAGATCCTGCAACCGTTGGGTTGCATTTTCTCGATTGAGCGGGAGATCGTCAGCAGAAGTCATTTGCTTTTCGATTCTCAACTGTTCTGATTGAGATTCGGCTCTCATCCTTCTTGCAGAGGCTTTAGAAGATGAGGGGAGCGTTGCGGAAGTCGATTTTTCTATAAAGCGTTGAACAGAACTGGCGATAGAGAAAGGTTCTGCTTTTTTTGTATTTATGTTATTATTTAGTATGGTTATTAACATGTTTCTGTCTCCAGTTTTTGTGTTATGATACTATTTTTCGTGTTTTTAAAAAAAATATGAAAAATCACTCCGAATCATCGGTCAATTCAAAATAAGCATACGTTGCAGCCCCAGCAACACCGGCGGCAACAAATGGCGTATAGGGAGCAGTAGGAGAGCCGAGGCTGGCCTGCAATGTAAGAACTGTAAATGTAGCAGCAGAAACAGCTGCAACTGTGCAAGCTTTGCCAACCCATTTTGGAACGCCCTTTTCTTTTCGCAACTCGGGCTTTATATAGCTCTCCGGGTAAGACGCATGGTTAAAATTCACACCTTCATAAATCGGTTCTTGAGAAACGGCCATTAGAGCTTGACCATAGGCAATTGCAATAAACAAAACAGATCTCATCATGCTCTCCTTGTATTGAAAGTAATAAACAGTTTGCTCTGATCTTTGATTTAATCAAACTTAAAAGATTTAATATTCTTTTCGTTCCGAATAAAATTTTTAGCTCACCTTTTTGCCCTCTTGCTTTTTTCTTGCCAATAAGAATAGATTCAAGGGCGCGAGAAATCTCCTCATAACAAGGAAAACCCCCATGACAAAAGAAGTCGTCAAGCATCGGAAAGAAGAGAAGAAAAAACCTCTTTTATCTCCCAAAGAAAAGAAGGCTAAAAAGCAGGAGAAGAAGCTCCACAAGCAAGGAAAAATTTGAGATTCCTGGGCGCAGTATATTTACAGGTGATTTTTATCTCCCTCCGATGGTAGGATAGCTGCCATTATGGTACTGCCTGTTGCGCCCCCTTCTTTTCTCTCTACTCTCTTTTCAGAACCTCTTATTGAGCCAAGGGTGGCTAAAAAAGTGGCGGCTGTCGCTTTGGCTTGCTTGGTCGTTTTTGGATTGAATTTCGCCGGCGTTGCCAATGCTTTGATGTTTGGCGGGCTGACATGGATCGATGAACGGACGCTTCGGGAAGAAAAAACTGATTGGTTTGATGGAAAGTCGGTTGAGTTGGTTCCCTTTGTAAAATCGTTTCTGTGGATCTCTTTGCAAAGAGTTGCCATAAGCGTCATTTGCATTGCTGCTTTTGTCTTGGGAGGTTTTGTTCTTCCGGTCGGAAACCCTCAAGTAGCTCTTGAAGCTCTCAAAATGGCCGGCTTTCTTCAATTCATTTTTAGGACAGTGATTATCGCTCCAATTGCAGAAGAGATTTTATTCCGCGGGTTTTTGCAAGAGAGGCTGGAAGATCGGTCCATTCTTCTCCCGTTTTCTAAAGAGACGCGCGAAGAGATCTGCAATGTCGCTCAAGCCATTCTTTTCGGATTTGCCCATATCACCGGGGGGCAAGTCAGCGAGGCCGGCAAATGGATCGTGATGGCGATTACCACTCACATGGGATATGCGTTCGGCAAGTTAAAGCTGAAAAAAAAGAGTCTCGTAACTCCCATGCTGATGCATGGCGCGTTTAACGGCGTGGCCGTTGCTCTAGCTTAAGTCATTCAGCTTCTTTTCGAGGATTTCCCATCGGATATAGAGCCTTTCGATTTGCGTCTCGGTTAAAGCGATCGATGCGCAGAGCTCGGAAAGGCGCGCCGGATCTTCCGCCACTTTTGGATCGAGAAGAAGCAGATTGAACGCTTGAACTTCCCCTTCATGTTTTAAGATTTTTCCTTCGATTTCCTCATATTCTTTTTTCTCCAGGTAGGAGAGTTTGCCTTTGGGGCGGGGAGATGCTTCCGCTTTCTTCTCCTCTTTCGGTTTAGGGGGCGCTTTTTGGGCGGCTTGCCACTGAGAAAAATCGGAGAAAAGGGGCGTTTCATTTGGATTGCCGAGAGCGAGAATTGAATTGCACACCCGATCGAGCATGCACCGATCATGCGTGATGAGGGCGATGGCTCCGGGAAAATCGAGGAGGCTGTCTTCCAAGATCTCAAGCGTTGGAATATCGAGATCGTTCGTCGGTTCATCCAAGAGCAAAACATCGGCAGGCATCAGCATGAGGTGGGCAATCGCAATTCTCGCCCTCTCTCCGCCCGACAACTTTTTAATCGGCAAATCGAGAAGATCCGGAGAAAACAAAAACCTTTTGCACCAGCCATTGACATGCACTTCCTGGCCCCGGAAAGAGACGTAATCTCCCTTCGGCGAAAGGGCGTCTCGAAGAGTCGTTTCCAAAGGGAGCTTCATTCTGTGCTGATCGAAGTAGACCACTTTGAGATCATCGGCCCTTTTTAGAGTCCCTTGAGTTTGCTCGATCTCTCCATTGAGAAGGCGGAGCAACGTCGTCTTCCCCGAGCCATTGGGCCCCATAAGGCCTAATCTCACCCCCGGAGAAAGGGTGAAGTCGAGATGGGAGAAAAGGGTTTTGTCTCCGACAGTCATCGAGAGGTTTTTGGCGACGAGAAGCTTTCTTGTCTCCCGTTCACTGGATGTGAATTCGAGCTTGGCTCTCACTTCTTTGTTTCTTCTCCCAAGCTCTTTGTGCTCTTTTAAGATCTGATGCGCCTCGTCGATTCTCGACTGCGATTTTGTCGTTCTCGCTTTCACACCGGCCCTCAGCCACTCGGTTTCCCGTCTCGCCTTTGTCGCAAGCGATTTTTCTTGCTGAATCTGACCTTCCAAAAAGATCTCTTTTTGCAAAAGAAACTTCGCATAGCTCCCGTCGATAGCGAACATGCCCTTGGGATAGGCCGGACTAATCTCAATGATTCGATTCGTCGCGTTTTGTAAGAAGTAGCGGTCGTGGCTGACGAGAAGATAGGTCGGCGCTTCTCTTGCCAAAAACTTTTCAAGCCAGAGGATCCCTTCCAAATCGAGATGGTTTGTCGGCTCGTCGAGAAGAAGGACGTCAGGGCTTAAAATAAGAACAGACGCGATCCCCAGCCGTTTTTTCCATCCGCCTGAAAGAAGATCGGCTGCGGGCTCATCTCCTTTAAATCCCAGCTTGCTCAGCCACATTTCGGCGAGCCGCTCCTTTTCATAAACGGGAAGATCTTTTGGCGCCGCGTTGATGAGAACTTGTTGAGGAGATAGGTGGGCAAACTCACACTCTTGGGGCACAAAGCCGACCACAAGCCCTTTTCTCGGAGATAGGAGGCCCTGATCGGGCTTCTCGATCCCGGCCAAAATCTTTAAGAGGGTCGATTTGCCCGAGCCGTTGGGGCCGATGAGACCGATCCTGTCTTTGGCAAAGACGCTTAAAGAAAAATCTTTAAATAGAGTCCTCATTCCAAATGATTTTTGAAGGAATTGGCAGCTTAAAAGGAGGCTCATGGAGGCCATTATAGCCGGATGGGATCGCTGTGTACAGAGACGATCTTTTGTTAAATAAATATTTTAATTTACAATTATTGTAATTAAACGGAGTTTTGTTTATAATTTATTGTAAAACTAATACGGTTAAAATATGCGTTGTTTTTCGTTTAAAGATACTCGGGTTGTGTCTTCCAAAGGGAATCTGAGGGGAACTGTAGTTCATAACGGTTCAGGGGATGTTTACGGCGGGGTCTATGGCTGCGATTCTAACAACAAAATTCGCCTAAAATGCGCGGGTGTTTTCTTCTCTGCACCTTTTGTGGCGGTTGGAAGAGTTGCTCTTCGTGCGCTGATGTGGACTCCAAGGGCTTGCTGGGAAGGGTACAAGAGAGGACTAAAATCTTGGGAAAACAGGCGCGTAGAAATCCTGCGAAGCGATGCAATTGATAAGAAATTGCCTGGCAAAGCGGATCTCGCTCTCAGAGTTGCGGCGTGCACTCTTTATGTCTTGGGAAGAGACCTTCTTAAAATCGTTGCGATTCCATTTGCCGCTCTTTACACCATGTTTTGGTCCATAGGTTCTATCGTCGCCCCACTCACGGCGCGAAGAGAAATAGCTAAAGCGGAAGAAGCGACCTATGTCGACTTGGGAAATATGGTAGCCTGGTACTACCCTTTCCATGCGGCCGGTTTGATTGCTCCGTGTATGCAACCCAAAAGAGTTTGGGATGAGCGCAATCTCTATCGACTGTTCCCCGACTTCTCTCCCAAAACAATTAGAAGCCAGCTTCTTCTCCTGAAAAAACAGCTCGACTCGATGAGTGTCTATTTTTCTCCTGAAGATCACAAACATTTTATAGACATTGTTCAAGCTCTAAGGGCGACTGTAAAGACAATTGTCGGCTATTCTGATGGGGATGAATATGACCTCATTCAAGAAAATGAAAAAGAACTCTTTGAAGCTACCCACGAAACTTATGCAAGGCGCAAAGTTCTGGAAAAGGGAGCTTGTCTTGCCGAATTGAACACTCTTGTAAGCTCGTACAGGAAGGAGCTTGTCTCTTCAGAAGAAATGCCGGCACGAGACCGTTCTTTAGATGAGATCAAGACGCGTTTCGAAGGAATATCTAATTGGCTCTCTAAAAATCCCAAAAGTTCCTAATCTTGCCAAAGATTGTCAAATCTGCCATCTAGAATTTTAGGCAGGTGACATATGTTAAAGAGGCTCTTTGCAAGAAAACCGATGAGAGGGGAATTCGTCGAACTCGACGATGAGAGACATGGGCTGAGGCGCCATCTCAAGGCGATCCATCTCATCTCGATCGGCATCGGCGCCATCATCGGGGCTGGGATTTTCGTCATCACGGGGCAAGCCGCCGCTGAATACGCTGGCCCTGCAGTTGTTCTCTCCTTCATCGTCGCCTCTTTCATCTGCATCTTTGCGGGCCTTTGCTACGCAGAGCTCTCATCCCTTATTCCGATCTCGGGCGGCTCTTATTCTTACTCTTATGTCTCGATGGGGGAGTTTCCCGCTTGGATCGTCGGCTGGGTCGTCACTGCCCAATATCTTGCCTCTGCTTCGACGGTTGCCGTCGGCTGGTCGGGCTATTTTATGAGCATCCTCAAAGACTTTGGCCTTTATCTTCCCTCCGATTTTGCTCAAGCCCCCTTCGCTTATGACGCGGCGACGGGATTGGGCTGGAGCGGCGCTATCTTGAACATTCCCGCCATGTTTCTTGTCGCCCTCGTTTGTCTTCTCATCTCGATCGGAATTAAAGCAGCCGCCCACTTTACGAATGCAATGGTGGCTATCAAGCTCTCTACGATCCTTCTTTTCATCTGCATCGGCCTTTTCCACATCAACCCTGCCAACTGGACGCCCTTCATTCCCGACAATACGGGCGTTTTTGGCGAATTTGGGTGGAGCGGCATCCTCAGAGGCGCCGGCCTTGTGTTTTTCGCCTACGTCGGCTTTGATACGGTCTCAACGCTTGCGCAAGATGCGGTCAATCCGCAAAAAGATCTTCCGCGCGGCATACTCGGCTCTCTTGGCATCTGTACAATCGCCTATATTATCACGGCCCTTATCCTGACAGGTGTTGTCAGCTACACTCTTCTCGGCGTACCCGATCCAATGGCCATTGCCCTCAATGCGATGGGCCCGCAGTTTTTCTGGATTGGTTTCATCGTCAAAATCGCCATCCTAGCCGGCCTCTCGTCTGTCGTCCTCGTCCAACTTCTCGGCCAAACGCGCGTTTTTCTCGCCATCAGCAAAGATGGGCTTCTTCCGCACCGCTTTGCCAAGCTGCACTCCACCCTCCGGACTCCCGTCTTTAGCTCTACCATCACCGGCATTACTTCGATGCTCATCGCGGGATTTTTCCCCGTGGATATCTTGGGGAGCCTCGTCTCCATGACTACCCTCTTTCTCTTTACGATTGTCTGTCTTGGCGTCTGGATTCTCCGCCATACTCATCCCGAATTCAACCGCCCCTTCAAAGTGCCTCTTGTTCCCTATATTCCTCTCATCGGCATCATCATCTGCATTGCCCAAATGTGTTTTCTCCCGCTCATTACCTGGCTTCAGCTAGCCCTCTGGCTTCTCCTCGGCCTCGCCATCTACTTCGGATACGGCGTCAGGAATAGTAAGATCAGTAAATGTAAATAAAGTAAGTTTTAGGAAATGACAGTCGGGGACAAGGTGCCCTTGTCCCCCGCTGCCCCCGTGCGCCTAACTACAGACTCGATAAACCGCGTCCTCGGCGAGGAGGTGTGCAAAGCACTACCCCCATCGGCCACAAAGTGGCCTTCGCCTGCGGTGCGATTTCTCTTCGCTGTAGCGGCTAAGGGCTGCACTGCGAGCCCCGATTTCATCGGGGACCCCTCGCATTGCAGAGCTGGGGAAGGAGGCCTTCCCCGCCCCTTCCCCACTCCGTGCAGATCCGAAGGTTTGGGGGACGGGGGGCTTCCCCCAAGTACTGAAACGCGAGGGGGGTCCCCAATGAAATTGGGGCACGCGTTTCAGCCCATCGACGCTGGGACGAAGCAAAATCGAACCGCAGGCGAAGCCCGTTTCGGGCGATGGGGGTAGTGCTTTGCACACCCCCTCGCCGAGGACTCGATTTGGCAAGCTCCCAGGTAGTCGCAATGAGGGGGAGCGGGGGACGGGGAACCTCGTCCCCGACTGTCTATTTAATATAATTAATATTACTGTTAATTAGAATATTAATTACGTTGCATAATATTTTAATTGTAATTAATTGTTGGTGTGGTAGAATGAGCTTAGGGGCGTACTCCGTCTGGGACTGCGCCATCGATAAAAAACATCTCGTTGGCGAAGAGAAGGAGAAAACCAATGTCTGAT
>MGLY01000005.1 GCA_001794935.1 Chlamydiae bacterium RIFCSPHIGHO2_12_FULL_49_9
CTCTTAACCATGATTCCTACGATTGCTTTTGGCGTTGTGTTCGTCCTGGGAAACCAGACGTCGGAGCAGCTCACTGCGATTTTCAGTTTTGGGAAATTGCTAAAGGAACATCGCAGGAAGCTCCTATTCCTTTTGATTATGACGAGAGATGGAAAATTTGGGTCCCCCTCATGGGATGCGATTCAACAAACAGTCTTCAAGTCGTACCTGGAAGCCATGCCGAAGATGTTCCCACAAACCGAATCCTGACGAAAAATGGCTATAAACCAGTTATTGATCCCTCTTGGCTAGAACGGAAAGAAAAGCTATTTACCTGCCCTCTCGCCAATTTCACTGATTACTGCGTTCTTTTCCACGACAAGCTCGTGCATCGGGGACCTCCCAACAACACAAAGAACTTAAGACTTTCAGGAGAACTGACTATTTTGTTGAAGCTCTGACATAAGAAAGGCCTATTTCTCGAAATAGACCTTTTTCTTAAGGAATAAACCAATAGTAGTCGCCAGTGTATCCGACTTCCTTAAAAAAGGCCTTCCACTCATCGACATGCATGATTGTTTTCGCAGTTAGATTCCAGGCATACATTGCCTCTTTTTCTTCCTCATTCCGATATGCGTCCACCGTAATGAAGCTGTTTCCCTTAGAGACTCTTTCAATCTCCTGGAGGGCCTTCATTAGCTCTTTTTTCTCGAGATTATGGACTGTATTGATCGAAATGACTAAGTCAAAGGATTTGTCCTTAAAGGGCAGTTTGCGAACGTCTGCCACCTTAACGCGGAACTTGACCGATTCTAATGTATTTTCAATCGCATAGGCAGAAACATCAACTCCCTCAACTTGAACGCCGGGGATCAGTTGGAGCATGTCGTGGAGCATAAATCCTTTAGCGCATCCGACATCGAGCACCTTGCTGCCCGCTTTCAATCCAAAGTGCTTTTGAAATGTTGGAATGACTGGCTGCCAGAAACGGGGTTGGTAGTTAAATCCGCCATAGCCGTGGCGCCGATCTCCATCAAAGAAATCTTTGCCGAACTGCCTGGCAATCGCACGATCTTCTTCTGTTTTCGTCGCGCCGCGCTCTTTTACGTTGCGCTTGGTGCGGGGATAATTGATTAAAAGATCTATTTCTTGTCCCATACCTATTCCTTGTGAACATAACTTAGAGGCTCTTTGGCAATCTCATGGAAGGATTTTTCAACCCAAGAGACGGTTTGAGCAATCCCTTCTTGAAGGGAGATCCGAGGCGCCCAGCCCAATTCAGTGCGCGCTTTTGTAGAGTCGATCGTGTAGGCCTTATCTTGTCCCAATCTCTCCGCAACCTCTTTTGTCGCTTTCGAAAAATCGATTCCCATCTTTTGGCAAATCGTCTGGACGACATCTCGCACAGCAACTCCTGCGTCTGGAGAGAGATGATAAAGCTCACCAAATTTTCCCTTCTCCATAACGGCAAGCTCACCCATAGAGATATCTCGGATGTGAATGTATGACTTAACCGCGACTCCGCCACCATGCAACTCGATCAGCTTGCCCAACTTAACGTAGATCGCTGACCTTGGGATAATTTTAAATAGCTGCTGGTGAGCGCCGTACACATTCGTCGCTCGAACCATGGTGAGTGGGAAGTTGAAATTTTTGAAAAAGGTGAAAAGAGAAAGATCTCCTGCGGCTTTAGAAGCTGCATAAGGAGTGCTTGGATTTAAGGGGGCATCTTCTTTGATATTGCCAACGCAGGTGCCATAAACTTCCGGAGAGGATATGTGGACATACCTTTTCAAAAACTTCATGTCTTTGAGCTTGTTCACAAGCATCGTGAGGGCAACTGCATTCGTTTGAAACCAATGATGAGGATTTTCCCAGCTAGGAGCAACTTCGCTTTGTGCTGCGAAGTTGACGATATACTCTGGCTGAAAAACGTTTAAAATCGTCTCCAAGCGGCCTAAATCCTTATTCAGATCGACTTGAAAAAAACGAAAATGCTTAGAATTTCTTTTCTTATAGGGAAGAAAAAGGGCGCTCTTTTCAGGCGAGCGGCTGACTCCAATGACCTCATATTCCCCAATTTCGAGCAAAAGATCGATGAAGTCGCTGCCGGAAAAGGAGTTGCTGCCTATGACTACTACTTTTTTCATATTTCCTCGCTTAAAAAGGGCCCGTAAATTCCTTGCTGGGAACGTCCATGGACTCTTTGGAGAACTGTTTCATAATTTCTTCGAAATAGATTTGAGCTTTCACTTTCTTGCCCATCATCTTCAGAACTTCAAAAGCAATCTCTTTTGCTGTCGGATAAAAATGGTTGGCCAAAGCCCAGCTAGTCGGGCACAAACGGTCTGGATAAGCAATTCGAGCGGGCGCGCATTTTAGAAAAGAAAATCCCTCTTCAACTCCAACAGCGAGAATCTCGGACGAAAACCCGACAAACTTCCAATCCGGGTCTGCGACAACCAGCCGTCCTGTTTTTTGAAGAGAGGTCAAAATAGTCTCTTTATCCAACGGCTTCACCGAACGAACATCGATGATTTCAACGGACACTCCGTCTTCTTCAAGCCATTTAGCTGCCCTATAGGCCTCTAGGACCATATGGGAGCAGGCGACAAGCGTTACGTCTGTTCCGGGTCTTACAATTTTCGCCTTTCCAATCGGCACGCGATACATTTCTTTTGGCACTTCGCCAAAAACTCCGTGAAGCCAACGGTGCTCCAAGTAGACTACAGGATTGTTGTCTTCTACTGCTGAAAGCAAAAGGCCCTTAGCATCATAAGGATTTGAGGGCATGACAACTTTTAATCCGGGGATATGGGCAAAGAAGCTCTGCAAGGACTGGGAGTGCTGAGGACCTTGTCCCCACCCTCTTCCGATGATGAGCCGGATCACAATTGGAGCCGTCATCTCGCCGCCGAACATATAGTGCCACTTGGCAGCATTGTTGATGAGCTGATCGAGGGCCAAAAGGAAGAAATCCACCCGTTGATGGGTCATGATAGGGCGCATTCCGCCAATCGCAGAGCCAATTCCAATCCCGGTCATCGCGTTTTCAGAGGTCGGCATATCCATTACCCGATTAGGGCCATATTTTTTAGCAAGTCCATCAAGAGTGCCGAAAATGCCTTTTGGATCAGGAACGCCGAGTCCCATGAGATAAATGCGAGGATCTAATTCCATGGCCTGATCGGTCGCTTCTAGAATCGCTTCGTTATACTTAATCTGTCTTGTCATAGTGAGTTTGTAGCATAAGGATTTTCAAGGTCGGGATCAAAAGAGGGAAATGGACTTTTTTCAGCAAACTGAATAGCCTCTTCGATTTCATGGGAAATTTCGGAGCGAAGATCCTCAAAATCTTTCTCTGAGAGTCCCTTGAGTTTGTTTCGGTGAATTTTGAGAGGACATTTTTTCTCCCAGCTTAAAAATTCTTCTTCCGTTCTGTAGCCGATGTGGTTGTCAAAGTTCGGACCGCAATGCTCCCGGTGCCGATAGGTCTCGAACTCGATGTAAGCTGGGCCGTTTCCGCTTCGTATAGAATCTACGGCCTCTTGAGCGACTTGATACACTTCTTCCACATCGTTTCCGAACCCGCCCTTGGTAAATATACCATGAGCCTTTGCAATCGCGATTCGATCGCGCTCTTTAGGCTGTCTGACATCGAGGGGAGAGTAAACAGAGTAAAGGTTATTTTCGCAAACAAACAACACGGGCAGTTTTTTTAGAGCGGCAAAGTTTAGGCTCTCCACAAAGACTCCCTCTTCAGTAGATCCCTCGCCGAAGAAAATCGCTGTAATATCGCTCTCTTTTTTCAAAAAAGTCGCAAAAGCAAGACCAACTCCAACCGGAATACTTCCTCCCACGATCGGAGTTGAGCCCATCATCCCAACAGACATGTCGACAAGGTGCATTGAGCCACCCCTTCCCAAGCAACAACCCGTCTTTTTCCCGTAGATCTCAGCCATCATCTTTTTGAGATCTCCGCCTTTGGCAAGATAGTGGGCGTGGGCGCGATGATTGCTGATCAGACGATCGGTATGTAAAACCGCTTTACAAACGCCAACAGCTACAGCTTCTTGCCCGATACTTAAGTGGACAGGGCATCTCATTTTTTGCTCGCTATAACGATTGGCGATAGCCTCCTCGATCATTCGAATGCGAAGCATTTCTTTAAAAAATTCCAGAGAGAGATCTTTTGCAATCAGTTGAGTCATTTCATAAGCCTAGTAATGAATTTGCAAAGAGGCGCTTTTTTTATCGATTCTTGATTTCCTATAATCTGGACACTCATAGCTGCTGCTACAGAACCAACAAATCCAGCAACCTTCGGAGAATATCCCTTTGCTAAACACAATGAAGAAAGGGACAGATAACTATCCCCAGCTCCGATTCGGTCTACACTTGTACTAGCAAAGGCGGGTATATAAACAGATGATCCATCCGATGAAAAACAAAATACTCCTTTTACTCCTTGAGTAATGGAAAGCACCTTGCTTTCCATGATCTGACAAATATCAGCGGCAACTCCTTCAAGTGAACTCAATCTATCATGAGCCGATAGCCGAAGCTCCCACTCGTTTAAAGAAATGCAATCCGCTCTGCGATAGCTTGTTACAACATTAAAGCCACGATTCCCGCTATTTGTTTGAGTATTTAAGGCAATAAAAGCCGGAATATCGCAAATAGCCTCCACAAGTCGTGGATTCGTGAAGCCATTACCAAAGTCACAAACTAAAACGAGATCATATTTCGATCTTTCCGATTTCAGTGTGCTTATTATATGATCTGTCTGCGATTCAGTAAGAGATTCTTCTTGCCCAGAATACGTTTCAAATAGCTTGGTAAGAATTTTCCCATCCCTAACAACATATCGCTTCTTAACAAGAGTGCCTGACTCTTCGAGATAGGTGAAATTAGGATGAACGTTAGAGTCCAACTGATGTCGAATAAAGCTTAAATAGGGGCATTGCTTACCAACAGCAGCCACTAGGGTGACATCCTTAGCAAATTGCGCTAAGTGGTTAGCAACAATAAGAGATCCCCCAAGGAATGTTTCTTTCTCAACTAAGCGAGCTACCATGTGTTGTCCCTTGCCGGATTGGCCAAGTGATTCTACAAACTGATATTCATCCACAATTGCATCGCCTATGACCAAGACTTTCATGTCTTTGAGATCATTGACCATTTTGATGACATCGTCAGAGCTATATTCTTTTTTTAACTCCTTGAGAAACTGAGCAACCTCAGGAGGTGTGTTTTCAAAATGTCGATTGAGTAAAGAAGAAGAACTAAAAACAATGTCATCTGTATAAAAAACAGTTCCCCCAGAAGACTGAACTGCTTCAGCCTCCTCTGAAATTTTACCCGTTATATCTGCCGCATGGTCCTTGTATTCATTTCCTTTTACATAAAGCGCGGGCTTTATTTTTGAGATGGCGGACACGGCATCAGGAGAGTTATTTAGAACGACGTAATCGACATCTTGGATTGCAGCAATTGATTCAAGTCTGAGCAATTCACCAAAAACAGGCCTTCCCGGTCCCTTATTGACGAACCGGTCGGGAGTCACGCTAACAACTAATCTATCCCCTTGCGCCTTAGCTGCTTTGAAGTGACGAATATGCCCGGGATGGAGCAAGTCGAAAACTCCGTGGCATTGGACAATCTTAAGACCTTGGCTTCTCTCTTTTTCTAGGAGCTCACCGATTTCTTCGAGAGATTTAATTTTTGACTGAGAAAGCGTCTCTAAAAATTTCAGCATATTCCTCAACCGTTGCCGGGGTTTTGTTCCATAAGTCGATAATCGTGTGCAGTAAGAAGAAATGGGCGGTTTCGACAAGTCCGTAATCACACCGATCTACCCAAAAATTCAGATCTCCTAGTTGTCGTAGCGGATTATCCTGCATAAATCCGCTCAGTGTAATGAGCTGAACATTTTTGGAAAGCGCCTGATGTGCGGCATTTACAATATTTGGCGACTTTCCAGAACTGCTGATTGCCACGAGAAGATCATTCGATTTTAAAAGCTTGCCCAGTGGATAGCTAAAAACATTTTCATATCCGAGATCATTCCCTAAACATGTCATAAGGTTTGAATCGTAAAGAGTCTGAGATGGAATTTTAAGTGACTTTATCAAATCCGTGCTAAAATGGGAGGCAATACCTGCACTTCCTCCGTTCCCGATCACATAGACAATTCCGTTTAAGGCCTGCGTTTTTGCAACCAGACGAAACGCCTCTTTTAACGCCTGATTTTCATCTATCTTTTCTGCTTTTTTTGTAAAAACGCAAGAAGACGCAGCCCCAGCCAAATCTTGAAAACGGGATGAAAACATAAAACTCCTAATTTTGGAGATATTTAAACCAGGTTTTTGTCGCCTCTTGAATTGTTGCGGGCTCCCAGAGGGGCGCATCTCGAAAATCGTCGATTCGACTTAATATTTTCTCAACGCCCTGCTCAAATGAGACGCTGGCCTTCCATCCCAGCTTCTCTCTGATCTTGCGAACATCAGCAAATGTGCAATCGGGCTCTCCCGGGCGTTTTGGAATGTAAGTGATCGATCCGCCCAAAAGCTCAACCAACCGATTGACGCTGTAGTGTCCTGAACTCCCTACATTCATAAACTCGTTTGTCAGATTCGATTGTGCAGCTGCATAAAAGGCGCTTGCAACATCGCCCACATAGGTAAAGTCTCTCGTTTGCTTTCCGTCGCCAACAACAGTGTAGGGCTTGCCGTGCAGCTTCTGGGCCAAAAAGACCCCGAAAACAGCCCCATAAACGCCTGTTGTGCGTGATCTTGGTCCAAACACATTGAATAGACGCAGAGACACTGCAGGAAGTTTATAGACTTGAGCCCAGTGAAGGACTAACTGCTCTCCAAGATATTTTGTCAGGGCATAAGGATACTGCGGCTGAACAGGAGCGGTTTCGGGGGTCGGATATTGACTTGGGATCCCATAGCAAGAAGAAGAAGCTGCATATAAAAACCTCTTCACGCCCGCTCTTTTTGCAGCTTCCAAAACATTAAACGTCCCATCTACGTTTGTCTCAAAGTAATCTCGCGGCTTTTCAATCGATGGAACAATGTCAGCAAGAGCCGCTAAGTGAAATACCCAATCAACTCCGGAAAAGTCCAAACAGTTCGGGTCCCGAATATCCCCTTTGATAAAGCGGAAACGGGAGTTCTTTTCCGCATCGCGCAGATTTTTCATCCACCCACCGCAGAGATTATCCAACGCAACCACTTCATGTCCTTGAGACAAAAGAAGATCGGTTAAATGGCTCCCAATAAAGCCCGCCCCGCCTGTAATTAACGCTCTCATTTAAGTTGCAGCGCCTTCATCGTTTTGATGTTGAAATAGCGATCGCCAGAAAGCGAGTCAGGCAGCTTGCCTGCTTCAAACGCCTTCACCAAATCCTCAACAGCATTTTCGATTGTAAATTTGGGTTTAAATCCGAGTTTTTTAGCGATTTTTTCAGAAGACACATGGTAGGAGCGGTTGTCGTTGGTCGGCTCAACGACGAGATCGACAGGCCTTTTTTTGCTCACAATTTTCTGTACCATTTTTCCTAGATCGAGAACGGTGTGATTGTGATATCCAGCATTAAAGATCTCACCCTGGATCTTTTCTTTAGGGCATTCGAGCACATGGAGATAGACACGAACCATGTCTTCGATGTGAATATTGGGACGCATTTGCGATCCACCGGTTACCTTGACTTTCCCGTTATTATAGGCAAGATTTGTCAAAATATTGACGACAACATCGAGTCTTTGGCGGGGGGCATACCCACAGACGGTCGCAGGGCGAATTACCGTGCAGATAAACTCATCCGACATATGCTTGAAGAGAATTTTTTCACATTCCGCTTTGAATTTTGAATAGTCGGTAAGAGGCTCGAGCGACATATCCTCTGTCACGTTTGGCACATCCTTAACGCCATAAACAGAGGAAGAAGAGGCAAAAATAAATCGCTTTATTTTGTGTTTTTTTGCTTGAACGACAAAAGGCTCAAAAGCGTCGAGATTGATCGATTTGCCAAGATCGGGATTGAGCTCAAAACTCGGATCATTCGAAATGCAGGCCAGGTGAATCACTGCGTCGCAGCCCTTTAACGCTCTATCAACTGTCTTGGAATCTCGAACATCTCCTTTGATCTGAATCAGTTTGGAGCTGTTCGCCAACTCCTTAAACACATCGTCTCCATAAAGATACAAATCTAAGACAACAACATCATGTCCTTGCTTCACCAATTCAGGAACAAGTCTCGACCCAACATACCCGGCGCCGCCGGGAATACAAATACGCATAAGACCTCTCCGATCACATCTTTTCGTGGAAAGCAACTTACTTGAGGAAATTGATTCTTGGCAAGAATCTCTTAGGATTTTTTAGGGAGAATCTGACTTTAGCATTTCGAGATTTTGGTAATACCGCATCTGATCGCGCAGTCTCGCAGCATCTTCAAAACGAAGCTCTTTTGCGGCTCTTCTCATCTCTATGGAACACTCTTTGATTTTAGTTTCAAGATCTTGAATATCGGAAGTCGCTTCCTCTACAGGTTTAATTGCAGCAGGAGGCTGCTCGACAAAGCCAAATGTTTCTTCCAAAGAAGTTGCCGGTTCCCGTTTTGTGGAACGGGGAGTGATGTTGTGCTTTTGATTGTATTCAGTTTGATAAGATCTGCGCTCTTTGGTAATTGCGATCGTTCTTTCGATAGCCGCTGTCTTCTTATCCGCATAGAGAATCACTCGGCCGTGAATATTTCGGGCCGCTCTTCCACAAGTTTGGATCAGGGCCGTTTCCGATCGGAGAAACCCTTCTTTATCAGCATCGAGAATCACAACAAGAGAAACTTCCGGCAAGTCGAGCCCTTCTCTCAACAGATTAATTCCCACGAGCACATCAAATTCGCCAAGCCTGAGTGATTTAAGAATTTGCATCCGCTCCAGAGTATCGATGTCCGAATGGAGATATTTTGCCTTGACTCCGATCTCATTTAGATACTTGGAGAGATCTTCTGACAGTTTTTTGGTGAGCGTCGTGACAAGAACTCTTCTGCCCAACTCCGTCTCTTTTCGAATTTCTTCGAGACAGTCGTCCACTTGGCCTGCCGCCGGACGAAGCTCTATCTCCGGGTCCAACAGACCCGTGGGGCGGATGATCTGCTGAACAATATCCCCTTCAGATTCTTCGACTTCCCAGCCTCCAGGAGTAGCTGAAACGTAAATCACTTGCTTGAACTTTGTATATGTCTCCTCAAATTTTAGAGGGCGATTATCAAAAGCGGAAGGAAGCCGAAACCCAAATTCCACAAGCGCCTGTTTGCGAGACCGATCTCCATTGTACATCGCATGAAGCTGGGGCAAAGTCTGATGAGACTCATCGATAAAAAATAAGAACTCTTCGGGGAAATAATCGATCAGGCATGGAGGCGGCGCGCCCGGCGCCCTTTGACTGAAGTGGCGAGAATAGTTTTCGACTCCCTTACAGAAACCGATTTCCCGAATCATTTCTAAATCATAGTTCGTTCGTTCTTTGATTCTTTGAGCTTCAATGAGCCTATTTTCTTTTTCGAAAAAGGCAATCCTCTCTTTGAGCTCTTTCCGAATCGTATCGATCGCCTGAAATCGAACGTTTTCCGGCGTCACGTAGTGAGATCCCGGAAAGATCGCGATCTTCTCTAATCTTTTGCGCACCTTTCCTGTAAGGGGATCGATTTCACTAATTCGCTCAATCTCATCGCCAAAAAACTCGACTCTATAAGCGAGATCATCTTCATAAGCAGGAACAACTTCCAATACGTCTCCTCGCGCTCTAAATGTTGCCCGCATGAGATCGTAGTCCCCTCTTTCATAGTGCATTTCTACAAGATGAAGCAAAACGTCATCGCGGCGCACCTCTTGTTTGACAGCAAGGTGCAAAACCATCTGGCTATAGTATTCAGGAGTACCCAGGCCATAAATGCAAGATACTGAGGCGACAATAATTACATCGGGCCGCTCGATCAGAGAACGGGTTGCGCTGAGGCGCATTTTTTCAATTCGATCGTTGATCGCCAGATCTTTTTCGATGTAGGTATCGGTTCTCGCAATATACGCTTCAGGCTGATAGTAGTCGTAGTAAGAGACAAAATATTCCACCGCATTATTGGGGAAAAACCCCTTAAATTCTTGATAGAGCTG
>MGLY01000006.1 GCA_001794935.1 Chlamydiae bacterium RIFCSPHIGHO2_12_FULL_49_9
ATGATGAACGATAGATCTGAGACAAGTTGAGGCGCATTTTGATAGAGAAGGCCTCTCTCTTTGAGAGCCTCCATAACAAGGGAGATGTTGCCCTGTTTGAGATAACGGAGGCCGCCGTGGATGAGTTTGGTGCTGCGGCTCGATGTTCCTTTGGCAAAATCAGACTGTTCGATGAGGAGCGTTTTGTAGCCTCGCGATGCGGCGTCAACGGCAGTCCCAAGTCCCGTCGCGCCGCCGCCAATGATGATGAGATCCCAAAGATCGGGCGAGCGCTTGCAGTACTCCAGCATTTCATCTCTCTTCAATGATTCTCCCAATTTTTAGAGCGCTCGATGGCTTCATTCCAACGAGAGAGCATTTTTTCTCTTACTGCAGTATCTGCCCGGGGGGTAAATTTCCGATCGATCTGCCAAAGAGAGGCGAGCTCTTGTTCGCTCTTCCAAATGCCCGTGCCAAGACCTGCTAGAAACGCTGCGCCTAATGCTGTGAGTTCTTGGTTTTTGGGGCGAAGCACAGTCGTATCCATGAGATCAGCCTGGATCTGCATGAGAAGATCGCTCGATGCCGCGCCGCCATCGACTCTCAGCTCAAACACCTGAGTTTTTGAGTCGCCCTCCATCGCTTTTAAAACATCCGCTGCCTGGAAGGCGATCCCCTCGAGAACGGCTCTTGCGAGATGCGCCGCTGTCGTTCCTCTCGAGATGCCAAAAATAGCCCCTCTTGCGTGAGGATCCCAGTGAGGCGCGCCAAGACCTGTAAATGCTGAGACAAAGTAGACGCCTCCGCTATCGGAAACCGTTGCTGCGAGATCGTTGATATCGGAGCTTTTTTTGATAAGGCCTAAATTGTCGCGGAACCACTGAACCGCAGAGCCTGCGCTAAAAACGCTTCCCTCCAATGCATAGGTCACTTTTTTGCCGATTTGTAGAGCAATTGTTGTGATGAGCTGATTTTTCGATGCGACTGCAGTCGTCCCCGTGTGCATCAAGATAAAGCAGCCGGTTCCATAAGTTGATTTTGCCCTGCCCTTTTCGGTACACCCTTGCGCAAAGAGAGCCGCTTGCTGATCGCCCGCAATGCCGCTAATCGGAATGGGAGCTGTGAAGATGTGAGGGCCTGTTGTTCCATAAACTTCGGAAGAACTTTTTACCTGAGGAAGAAGCGAGACTGGAATATTTAAAATTTTGAGAAGCTCCTCATCCCATTTTCCTTCGTGGATGTTGTAAAGAAGCGTTCGACTCGCATTTGTAGCATCGGTGATGTGAAGAAGGCCGTTCGTGAGTTTCCAAATGAGCCAGGTGTCGACTGTGCCAAAGGCGAGATCTCCCTTTTCGGCAAGCGCGCGCGCGCCTTTGACATTTTCCAAAAGCCAGTGGAGTTTTGTCCCGGAAAAATAAGGGTCGAGAAGGAGACCCGTCTTTTGTTTGAAAAGGGGCTCTAGTCCTTTCTTTTTCAGCTCCTCGCAAAGAGGCGTCGTTCTCCTGTCTTGCCAGACGATAGCGTTGAAAAGGGGATGTCCCGTTTTTCGATCCCAGAGAATCGTCGTCTCTCTTTGGTTCGTAATCCCAATGCCGGAGATTTGAGAGGCGTTGAGATTCGCTTTTGCCAACGCCTCCGTTGCCACAGAGAGCTGCGTCGACCAGATCTCCTCGGGATCGTGTTCGACAAGACCCGAACTTGGAAAGTATTGCTTGAATTCTTTTTGCGCGAGAGATAGAACCGCTCCTTGAGAGTCAATCACAAGGGCCCTTGAAGAGGTGGTTCCTTGGTCGAGTGCTAAAATAAACGCCATATTTTCTTCATAAGAGGGAAATAGGCAGAAGTCAAGGGGAGAACATGAATATCTTTTTAGCCGAACTTGTCGGAACGCTGATTTTAATTTTGCTCGGCAATGGAGTCGTTGCGAACGTCCTGCTGTCTCATTCAAAAGGGGAAAAGGGAGGATGGATCGTGATTACCGCCGGATGGGGTTTTGCTGTGGCGATTGCCGTCTATGCAATTGGGTGGATCAGCGGAGGACACATCAATCCGGCAGTGACAGTCGGTCTTTGCGTTGCGGGGAAAACGCCTTTTTATCAAGCGCCGCTCTACATCGGCGGACAGATGCTGGGGGCAATGCTCGGATCTATCCTCGTTTACATCACCTATCTTCCACATTGGGGACCGACCAAAGACTCGACGACCAAACTCCTTTGCTTTTGCACCCATCCCGCCATCAAAAGTCCGCTCAGCAACTTTTTGACAGAGGTGATCGCAACTGCTGTGCTCCTCGTTGGGATCTTGGGGATTTTTAACATCCATAACGGGATCGGCTCAGGTTTTGGGCCGTATGCGGTCGGCATTTTGATTTTTAGCATTGGGCTCTCTTTGGGAGGGCCTACAGGTTTTGCGATCAATCCGGCGAGAGATTTGGGACCGAGAATCATGCACTCTTGGATTCCGATGAGCGGAAAAAGGGACTCCGAGTGGAGCTACGCCTGGATCCCGGTTGTGGGACCGATTGTCGGCGCCGTTTTGGGCGTTTGGTTTTATCAGATGTTTATTGAGAAGTTGATGCCCGTAGCAACTCTTTAGAAGCAATTGCAAAACTCATTTGCCTCTTTAAATTGATCTTTTGCTAAAATCGACTCCATGACTAGATGTCCTTGTACCAGCGGCAAAGAATATGCAGCCTGCTGCAAACCGCTTCATGAGGGGCGATTGGCAAAAGATGCGCTAGAGCTGATGCGCTCCCGCTTTTCCGCTTATGCGCTCGACCTTGCCGACTACATCATTGCGACAACTCATCCTGCAAGCCCCCACTATTCCGAAGACAAGTTCAACTGGAAAAGAAGCGTTTCCAGATTTTCGAAAAATTGTTCTTTCCAAAAGCTGGAAGTGCTGGAGTTTAAAGAAAAAGGATCTCTTGCAACAGTGACCTTCACCGCCCATATTTTGGAGGGGAATCAAGATGCGACGTTTACCGAAAAAAGCCTATTTGAAAAAATGGGTGGCAAGTGGTTTTATCGAAGCGGACAGCTGAGAGAGGGACATGCGCCGAATCTCGCCACAGAAGGGCAGCTCAAGATTCTTCCTTTGGCCTACTATGGAGATGCCGTTTTGAAAAAAAAGGGGGAGCCTGTTCTAAAGATCACAGAGGAGATTCGCAAACTTGCTGACGAGATGATCGATACCATGGACGCTTGCGATGGGGTAGGCCTGGCTGCGCCGCAAGTGCACCATTCGGTCCGGATGTTTGTAATCCGCACTCTTTCCAACACGGAAGAAAATTCGGAGATGGGCGAAGCAAAGGTTCTGATCAATCCGAAAATCAGACAAATCGGATCGGAAACCTGGGAGGCAGAAGAGGGGTGCTTGTCAATTCCGGGGTTCAGATCGATTGTGAAAAGAGCTAAAGAGATCGAGGTTGAGTACACGAATCTGGATGGCAAGGTGATTAAGGAGAGAGCGTCGGGATGGCTTGCGCGTGTGATTTTACATGAAAATGATCACATCGACGGGGTTTTATTTATCGATCGACTAAATCTTGAAGAGCAAAAAAAATTAACGCCGGATTTAGAAAAATTGAAGAGAAGAATTCACGATCACAAGACACTTTGAAAACGAAAAAGCTTGTGCAAACAAATGGGCGCATGTTAATAGAATTTCTTCTTACAAAAAAACTTGCCGAGGTGAGTATTGGAAGAGGTTTTCATCCTGCCGCAACCAAAGTTATGCCGAGCCCATGGCATAGAGACAGAAGCGCCGGCGGAAGGACAACCCAAGTTCTTTTACTGGCAAAAGAAAATCGATAAACTCTCTAAAAGAAGACTCAGTTGGGAGGAGTTTTTAAAGGGGACGCCGATTCAAAAGCACCCCGCTCTTCGAATACCCACATCAAAGACAGGCGACACGCTCCTTCACCTAAGCATTTTACAGAGCAAAACCGAACACATCCAGATCCTGGGGCGCGACCCCGTCCTGAAGATCCAGAGAAACCAATATGGGCTTACAGCTTTAGAGCTCGCCGAATTTTTGGGCCGAAAAAAAGAGGCGCAGCTTTTGCAGCCCGCTCTAGAGACAAACTTTTGCCACGCTCCCAACGTCTCCATACCGCCAAGAGAGAGCTCCCATTTCGAAAATCTCGAATATCTCCCAAGACCTGTCTTTGAAAATGAAGAGATCCTCAAAGAGGTGTTTGAAAAGACAAAAAAAGCAAAAGAGGCCGATCTCATCTCTCCTGAGAAAATTTGGATGGGCATCTATTTTGATAAAGAGATTAGACAGGCATTTCATCCGGCAGTTTCCGTTCGATATATCGATGAGAAGGTGGGCTTTGGGGCTTTTGCCGATGAGAGGATCCCGTCTTGCTCTTTTGTCGGCGAATACACCGGGGTGATCACTTTAAGAAATCAGTCCCATATTCATGACAATCATTACTCTGTCCGCTATACTGTCTGGGATATGCTCGAGAAAAAATATGTGCTCGATGGAAAAAAAATGGGCAACTACACCCGCTTCATCAACCACAGTGAAAAGCCCAATCTCTCTCTTCAAGCGATTTATTGGCGAGGTCTTCCGCGGATGATTTTTGTCGCCTTGAGAGAAATTCGCGAGGGATCTCAGCTCACCTTTGACTATGGACCGCTCTTTTGGAAACAATGCTGTCAAATCCCCAAGCCCATTGGATGAATTTCCGGCTCCATGTTGAAAAAGAAGGGATCCGCCGCTCTCTTTTTCTCTCAGAGCTTCAAACCCTCACCCAAGCCCTTTACATTCCGTCTCTTGAGTTTATAGACCCCTCTACAAAAGAAGAGCTGATCCGAAGAGGGGAGAGGCTTCGCAAAAGAGGGGAGATGACTCTCGAGCAGATCTGGTTGGGCAATTACTACAAAAAAGAACTCGAGTCTTTCCATATCCCCCCTCTAGAGCTTCGCTGGATTGACCCCACTTTGGGATGGGGCGTTTTTGCGGCCAAAGATTTCAAAAAACGGGAATTTGTCGCCGAATATTCGGGCCTTGTCCGCAAGCGGAAAAAAGAGGATAACAAAAACAGCTACTGTTTTGAATATGTCTCAGCGGAAGGGCATCCAACGCCTTACATCATCGACGCCCGCGACCAAGGGGGCGTCTCTCGCTACATCAACCACAGCAGCTCGCCGAACCTCACGCCCGCGCTCGCCACCCTCGATCACATCACCCACATCGTCCTCTTTGCCAAAGAGTCCATTGCCAAAGGATCCCAACTGACCTACGACTACGGCCCCGACTACTGGGCTCATCGAACTCCGCCCCTAATAAACTCAGCGAGTTTTTAGTTTTTTTACGCAGGGCCGCCGTCTTGAACTTGAAGTCTTTTTTCTTATCTCATTTTGAAAAACCTGCTATATTGCCCACGCAATGTACAAAAAGCTCCTCTTCTGTCTCCTCGCTTCTTCCATTTATGCGACTGTCAATGAGCCGCTGCGGTGGCAACTGTCATCGGGCTATCGGAATGATCGGATCCATTGGCACTTGCAAAATCCGGGCGATGAGAGCGCGATTTTTTATACCGAGCTCTATCGGAATGTGCAGTTTTGGGAAAACTCGCTGACGCTGAGGGTTATCAGCCGAGATCTGATGTTCTTTTTGAGGGGATCTTATGGGGCCTTTGGAAGGGGAGAGCTGTCTCAGCACTATGAGGGACTTGCGATTACGCAAGACCAGCCGCAGTTTGAGTTTGATACGAGCGGGTGGAGCGCAGACGGATCCGGCTATTTCGGGTATGCGGTCAATCTGACCGATGGAAGAACTTACAAAGTCATTTTGACTCCGCTCATTGGATACTCAGGCCACTTTGAGCAGTTGTCTAGAAAAAATCCGAGTCCCAATCCTTATCTGACGAATGTGGCTGAGGGGGCGAATTTTTTGACGATGTACTCGAGCTTGCCGAATCAGCTGAAGATGGCCTGGTATGGCCTCTTTTTGGGAGTGGGTTTTATCATCGAGCCGGGCGACGGCTTTGTGTTCAATGCGGGCTATGCGTACAACTGGCTCAATGCGAGAACGAAAACGACATTCCAATACCAGGCAGATCTGGGAAGTCCTGTCGTCAGCTCCGATATCACAACCTACAAGATGAAAGCGGTGGCCTCGGGCAATTTGGGACAAACGGGCTGGGCGCAGCTCGATTACATGATCGCAAAATTCTGGAGAATGGGAGTCGGCGCTGAAGTGCGCTACTTTTCAACTCAGGTGCTCACGACAAAGCTGAAGAGCACGGTTCAGGAGCTCTTTCCCGATCCCTCTACGGTGGAAGGGGAGCTGGCGCAAAAATTCAAACTGAGGTGGACTGCCATCTCGGGCTGGTTTCAGATATCGAGGGAATTTTGATGAAGTATCCTCCTCAAGATCAGCTCGTGATGGGCCTGCATGCAATTCAAGAACTGCTGCATCACGCGCCGCACCGTCTGCTTCGCATCTATACAGTTCGTCCGCAAGAGAAGAGAAAGTCTCAACTTTTGGAAGAGTGCGAGAGAAACCAGATTCCGATCTCTTTTGTCGCAAATGACGAACTTTCTAAAATGGCGGGCTCAGACTCCCACCAATCTTTTGTCGCGCATGTGAAGGGGCGAACCTATTACGGCGCGAAAGAGTTTTTGAAAAAGGTGGAAGAAGAGGACCGAGTCCTTGTTTTAATGCTCGATCAGATTTTTGATCCGCAAAATTTTGGGGCTCTCATCCGTTCTGCTGAGTGTCTGGGGGCAAGCGGTGTCTGCTGGTCGAAAAACCGCGGCTCAGACCTCACTCCGGTTGCGGCCAAGGCGAGCTCGGGTGCAAGTGAGATCATCCCCCTCATCCGGGTCTCCAATCTCGCCGACGCCGTGGAGAAGTTTAAGGAGGGGAGATTTGAGATCGTCGCATCTCTACTGGACGCATCGGCTAAAAGCCTCTTTGAGTTCAAATATTCTTCCAGGACAGTTCTAATCTTGGGATCGGAAGGGGAGGGGATCCAGCCCCTCATCCGCAAGAAGGCGGACAAGGCGATCTATATCCCGATGAAAGGGAAGATCCAGTCATTAAATGTCGCCCAGGCAGCCTCTATCATGCTTGCCAAGTGGGCGGGAGAAGCCTAAAGGGGGAATGGGAAGAGGTCTGGGCTTACCTTTTGCATCAAGCTCACGGATTTCCCCTTTCGTTTTTGGTTGAGGTGGGCTTTGGCCCCATAGGGCATTGATTTTGTTGTCTCTTTGAATCTTCCAATTCTTTTCTTTGAGTTTGGAATAAAGAGTGGGAGCTTCCTCATCATCAAACGGAGGGCGGTAGATCTTCGGACCGAAAAGGACTATTTTGCTAACCTTTAACCCTAGAAGATCGGGTTGTTTGATATCAAATTCCTTGCCTTTGATAGAGAGTTCCGTGATTTTTTTGCTACATTTCTCTTTTAGAGAAGAGATTGCTCTATTTAACAATTCTTCATTTTCAATGTCTGAAAAACTGACTGTAACTGTATTTTTTAAAAAATTGAAGTTGTGCAGTACCTCTGCGACTGGCGAACTGTTTGAAATTTTCCCATTCACATCTACGGAATAGACTACATTTTTAATTCCCAGACAGTTTATTTCGATTTTAGCTGACATTTTTATTCACAATTTGTTTTTTGTAAATAATTATATCAGTTATTTATATAAATTTCAATTAAAATAAAAAATATATAAAGCATTAATTTGAATTGAAGAGGAGGTCTATTTTCTCTTGAAAGAGAGGGTTGGTAGGGGACTCCGGTTCAGAAAGCATGGCCCCCATGGCCGTTATTGTTGCCAGCCCGGCGAGGGCCATTCTCTCCAGTATACTCCTATCGGAAGCGCTCCTGTTGAACCAATATTCCGAAAAGGGGAGGACAATTCTCGCCGCCAGTCTATATTTGAAGGGAAACCAAGGGGCTCCGGGCTCTCCGGCGGAGGAAGACGAGTCGAGTTCGACCCATTCGTTTTGACCTTGCAAAATAGTCTTGAGGAAAGAGGTTCCGGTTTCTGTCAACAATCCGTCTGAATTATATAAAGAGCAGCTGTTGCAGGCGTGACGAGGACCAGGGTTTTGTTTTCTGTGCTGAACATGGTATAGAGCATTCAAAGGAAGTTCCGGAGGTATCGCAAATCTGATTCCTTCTGGCGCTGCGGCAAAAGGAGGGACGGGCGCTATGCTAATGACGTATCTTTTACCGGCCTGCCCGGCAATATGGAGAGCTATTTTTAAGCCGTCGCCCAGTGTCATTAAGCTATCGCCAACACTGTCCCGGGCGGTGGCTTTTTGCAACGCTCGATCTGCAACGCGAAATGCCAATGCTTCAATCGGAGCTCTGTTGACCCGAACGCTAAGTTCGATTCTCCGAGAGAGCCCCTCCTCTACGGATCTCATAACCGCCGGGGAGCATTGCGCACCGAGAAAGAGCTTTTGGACTTTTTCCGGATAAAGCCGAAGAATCTCTGGCTTCGTCGCTTGATCCCAAACGGTTTGCGCTTTCCCTCGCAAATCTCTGCAAGTTTTGGACAGGCTGAGAGTGTCTCTTCCACCTAAATACCGACAGACCTCAACATAAACATCTTCTGGAAGATCTTTTATCATTATTATTTTCTCATTTTTTGCTTCTATTTTAGCTTTTTTCAATTTTATTTTAAATAAAAATCTTTTTTTAATTATTATTATCGGGACGGGCGCTTGGGCCAGGGGAGGGAGATACTTGTTTGCCCGTGGCGGGCAAGCCAGGACGCAATGTCGATCTCAAGGGTTTTGGCCTTGGCTATGGCTTCCAGCAGCTCGTCCCACTCTTGAGCGAGGAGAGCTTCGTCGAGAAGATCGAGAAGCTCGTTGTAGTGGGCGGCGTCCTCGTCGATCATCCCCTCTTCAATACAGCGATTGAGGCGGAATTTGATCGCATCGAGGTTCTCAATGGTATCTTCTTTTGCCTCTAGAAAGGAGAGCTTTTCAGGTTTTTCTGCCATGGAGTCCTATAAAGCCTGTTGTACAACCTCTGCAATCAAGATGCAAATAGCAAAAAACATGAGAAATGCCAAGAAGGGCTTTCCTCCACCCAGCTGGCGGGTCTCTTTCGGACAGTGCATCTTGTAGCGAGCGACCCAGGCGAGGAGGGGAGGCATGAGGCCGAATAGAAAAGCGCAGCTCAGCCCGCCTGCATACCCAAGCGCAATGAGGAAGATGTGGGGATAGAGCAGAGCGATGAGCATGGGAATTCCGAAGACAATCAATGTTAGGAGAAGCCTGTGGGAGCCCGTCTTTTTCCATTTGAAGCCGTCTGCCAAAAAGTCGAAAAAAGAAAGGGCAAGAGGGATGAAGGAAGTGGTGAGAGCGAAAAACGCAAAATATTTTCCGATCGTAAAGACGAGCGGATTTTGAAGGAATTGCTTGAGAGGTCCTACCGCGTTTTGGCCTGCAAGCCCCGCCTCAATGAGCCCTCCGGGACCTTCCGCCGGAACGATGCCGAGGATGACGACCTGCCAGATGAGGTAGATGACGAAGGGGATAAAAGAGCCGAGAACAATTGCGAGGCGGATCTTTTTGACATCCCGATTCATGTATGTCATCAGGGTCGGGATGATCACTTGATAGGTGAAGGCTGTAAATAGGATGGGGAGAGCCAGCCACGCTTTGCCCCAGTTGGCGTAGCTGAGAAGTTTGATATCGACATAGGAGTAGGAGACAGCGACAAAGGTGAGATAGCAAAGGACAACGCCGCTGATCAGAACAAGGTTGAGCCTATCGACTGAGTGAGCACCGAGGTAGACAACTGGGGCAAAAACC
>MGLY01000007.1 GCA_001794935.1 Chlamydiae bacterium RIFCSPHIGHO2_12_FULL_49_9
CAAAAACTGCCAATCTGAAAGAGCTCGAAGAGTCTCTCGATGGTCAAAGCTACTTTTTGGGCGAAGTTCCTCAAACACACCAACTCGATCCCAATGCATTTTTGCCATTGAACTCGGATCGATTGATCGGTTCAGTCAACATGATCGACAAGCTCTTAAGCGAAGTGAGCGAGTTAATCGAAGACGAAGTGAACCACATCCAAAAACTCCAAAAGAAAATCACCTTTTTGGAAGACCGAATCGAGAAGAATAAGGCAATGATTCAGAAGAACTTGAATCAAATGCGACAAAACGGAATGGATGTCATCTACGACAAAAAGAACCGCGATTATTGGCACTGCCGCTCTGAAGACGTAGAGATTGACTACGCTCACGCTGAAGTAGCCGGTAGAGCTTCTGACTGGGCTTGGCTCATCAAGAAGTATGGACTGAAAAATCCGGACAGCTCTGAGATCGATTCTAAAAACCCTTGCGTAGAAGAGCTTTGCAACGGCGCCATCAAGGATTTGGCTGCTGAATACAAAGCGACCGGCGACAAGTATGAACAGGCAAGAAAAGCGAAAGAAAATGACAACACTCGCATGTTCCGCGAAAACGCCAAGTTCGAAGGTTCTAACGAGACGCTCCAATCTTATATTGCAGCGACTTACACGAACGAAATCGAACCTCTGCAAGATGGCGTTCTTCTTTTGAAAGAGCTCGGCGTGAAGCTGAAGGCCCTTTCTCAAGAAGGCGAGAAAGTCACTTACGGTCAGATAAGAGACTGGGCTGAAGCGTTCCTTGACAGCTTTATTAAAGCGAACTCAAGAGTGTCTCAGTCGGTTGTTACTGATTTCCGTAGACTTACATCGATTCCTCTCCGCGCAGAAAACTCCTAAGAGTTTCTCTGTCCTTCCAAAAGCGCAGTTCTTAAAAGACTGCGCTTTTTTTTAATAAGTATGTATTGTCTTTGCCATGCAAAAAGAAGCTTTGGCAGATCTTTATCGCAAGCATCACGAAAAAGGGAGCCGCTACGGCTATTTGTACTGCGGCGGAGCCAGATCTCCCTACTTGAGGGAATGGATCGGAAAGGGCAAAAAAGTCCTCGACCTAGGCTGTAGAGACGGGACGCTTACTCAAGAATATGCGTTTGGAAACGAGGTAATTGGCGTCGATATCGACAAAAAGGCCCTCGAGATGGCTGAAAAGCGGCTGGGAATTGGGACTCTTTGGCTCGACTTGAATAAAGAGTGGCCCTTTGAACCTGAGTCGTTTGATGTGATTGTCGCCTGCGAGATCCTGGAACACCTCTTCTTTATGGAGCCGTTTTTGGGGAAGGTGTATGGGACTTTGAGAAAAGGGGGCCTTTTTATCGGTTCCGTCCCCAACGCATTTCGGGTGAGAAACAGGCTCAAGTTTTTGATGGGCAATGAGTTTGAGACAGATCCCACCCACGTTCGGCAGCTTTCCTTTTCCAGGTTGAACGGGGTGTTGGGGAGTTTGTTTTCGAAAGTGGAGATTGTCCCGATAGAGGGGAAGGTGCTTCCGTTTCTTCCCGTCTCAAAGAGAATTCCCAGGAAAGTAGGGCGTCTTTTTGCCAAAGATCTTCTTTGGCAAGCCAAAAAATAGGCCTTTCATTAGGATGAGGTTTTTTTGGGGAGAGAGAGTTGATGCGTATTGCCGCAGCGTCGATCATATTGCTCAGCGCGCTCGTTGTCATCAAGGGAGATGCGATTTGGGAAAAACTTTGGCCTCAGCAGTTTTGGCAGGTAAAAGTTTTAGAGTTAGAAGGGTATGAAAAACACTGCCACTGGCGCCTGAAATCGATCGAGTGGGAGCTGATGAAGGGGCGCATGGAGCTCACCATCGGCGTATCGGAAGCGGAAGACAAGGCCCGGTGTCTTGGAATGGACCACGACGTGTGTGTTGCAAAAGCCAAAGAGAGAGCCCTTTTGAAACTCAAATCGCTTGCCCACGAAGAGAGCCAGGCGAGATCCGCTTATGAGGAGACGCAGCGCGCTCTTCAGTTCGCCAAACAAAAATTAGTGAGCTTTTCGGATCAAAGGGGCGACAGCGCCGGGAAAGTGGCTTTCAAAGAGATTCTGTAGCGATTCTTTAGAAAGCAAATCGAGATCGACTCCATCGATATCGAGAATCTCCAAATTCGTCTCTGTATAGATCTGTTTCGGGTCCCGAAATTGCATGAGGATGCGGCCATTTTGTCCGATGAGGGCCATCTCGCAGGGATTCGTTGGGCCGTTTTGCAAAACGGCGATCCTGTAGGGCCAGCTTCGAGAAGTGAAAAGGGAGTTTCCGTCGAAGAGGCGCTTTGGAGGAACCTTTTTTGTCAGGTAATGGAGAATCGTGGGGAAGACGTCGATGTGGGTTGCTTGCTCTCTTTGGATGGTCCAATCAGGCGAGGGAAATTTAAAGTAGATGGGCACATTTGTCTGGTAGCGGTTGAGGTGTGTGCCGTGAAATAAGGCCCCTTCTTCAAAAAACTCTTCTCCGTGATCGCCGGTGACTGCGATGATGGAGGCATCGAGAAGTTTTTTTTCTTTCAGCGCATCGAGAAACCTGTCGAAGAGACTGTCTATGTAGTGGATCGCGTTCCGGTAGCGGTTCTGGATGGATTCGAGTTCTTGTGGCGTCGGTTTTAAAGTGAGATAGTCGATCTGTTTGGCATAAGGAATAAAGGGAGCTGAATTTTCGGGAAAGCTGTACTCCGAGTGAGTCGAGTCGAGAAAGAAAATAAATAGATTCCCTTCGCTTTCACTTAAGCGGCTGATCCCTTCCTTTATCGCAAGCGAATCTCTTTCCCAGGAGGGAAGAGATTTCTCCGGAGCAAACTCTCTGATTTCATCCGCGAGTTCTCGACCCTGCCCAAAGATCAGATGGTCCATGTTAAAATAACCCAGAGAGGCGGCTGAAAAGACATGGATTTTGTAGCCGAGTTTTCTCAATGCTCTCAGCGGAAGGCTCCCTTTGCTTTTAGTCTCTCTTTCCCTGGACCAATGATACGGAAAGCGCGATTGAAAAATGGCAAACCAGGAGAGATAGGTCGAGTTGGCGTTTGAAAAGGAGGAGGCAAATGAGATGTTCTCTTTTGCAAAGCAGCTTAAAGCCGGAGCTGTTTTCTCATTTAAAAAATCGCTCCTCAGCGTCTCGATGACGAAGAGATAGATATTCGGCTTTGAGCCTGGCTGCCGAGTGGGGAGCTTTTTAAGCGCTTTTTTTTCAGAGAGAGGAGAAGCCAAGGGCGCCGGCAGTTGAATGGAATGGCGCATGGGAGGAAGAAAGGTCGTCCCGAAGGGAAGCGCTTTTTCATACTTGCGGTAATTTTGGAGCGTCAGAAAGGGATGGGCGAAAAGATCGAGCAAAAAAAGGGAGAGGGCGATCGAAGCCACTCCAATTGCGATTTGGCGCAAATCAAATGAGATTGGTTTTAAGCGCGAGATGAGGTGGGTGAGCCAGTAGAATAAAAGGCCGAGAAGCGGGAGTAAAAAAAGAGCGGCTCCAATCATTACAATCATTTGGAGATTCATATTGAGAGCGTCGAATGCAGTCATGATTTTTCCGTCAGACGCTCCGATAAAAAAGCGGAAGAGATAAGTGATGGACGCATCCATGAGCCGAACGAGAGTAAAGTCGGTAAAATGGATGAAGAAAAAGCCAAAGGAGATGACGATAAAGAGAATAAAGGCCCACTTTGGCGCCCATCTTTTCAGAATATAGGCGCTCAAAATAAAGAGAAACACTTCGAGAATCGCCTGCCCGATCGAGTAGAAGAGAAAAAAGAGGGGAATGCCCAAAAGAGGGGCATCGCGTGAGAGAAAGTGGGCTAGGCTTAAGAGGCTCAAAAAGATCAAAAGAATCAAAAAATAGGGGTAGTTGATCTCTTTTTTTTTGAGCCCTTCGCTTCGCCACCAGACAAGAATTTTATTTAAAAGCGTCTTCATCCCATTGTTTTTTTGGTAGTGGTAAACATGTAATGCTCGATTCCACAAGCCTACCCATCCGAACCAAGGTTAACGATTACGCCACGAAGCGTGGCTAAGGATGAACGCTGCGAGGCGCAGCTAACGATATAACGTCGGGGAGGCCCCGAACCCCCTTTTTATGGGTTGCAGGGCTTCCCTGCATCGTTATATCGTTACATCGTTCTTATCGTTGACCTGACCTACGGAGCAAATCTCTAGGGTGGCAGCATTACATGTTTACCGCTACCGTTTTTTTTAACATTGTAAGAATTGACTTTCTACTCAAAATTTGGTTTAATAGACACAACTCGCTCCAAGGAATATTATGAATTATTTTTTGAAAATTCTCTTTTTCTCCTCAATGGCTATCGTTGCGCCGACGGCTTTGATTTCAGCGTCTGGGACAGAAGCAGTATCTGAAGAGGCTGCCTACCCGGTTGTGATCATCGGGGGCGGAATTGGGGGGCTCACTTCGTCTTTATATCTCGCAAGGGCGGGCCTTGAGCCGCTCGTATTGGAAGGGTCGACGCCGGGCGGGCTGCTCACTCAGTCGCACTCTGTGCAAAACTGGCCGGGAGAGATGGAGATCGAGGGAGCGAAGCTGACAGAGAGAGTCAGGCTGCAAGCGCATGCAAACGGCGCTCTTTTCCAGGAAGCGGAAGTCGTTGCAGTCGACTTTTCAAAAAGGCCATTTGCGCTCACGGTTCGCTCATTGGATGGATCGGAAACGGTTCAGACAATCAAAGCGGAAACCTGCATTATCGCAACCGGAACGAGGCCCAATTTCCTCGGCATTCCGGGCGAAAAAGAATACTGGGGCAAAGGGGTGACTAACTGCGCCGTTTGCGACGGCTCTCTTTACGCCGGAAAATCGGTGGCCGTTGTCGGCGGCGGGGATGCGGCAGTCCTCGAGGCGCTCTATCTTTCCAACATTGCTAAAGACGTCACTGTTTTAGTCCGCAAAAATTCATTCAAGGGAATTGAAGAGAAGAGAATCGAGGCGCTGCGCGCAAGACCGAATGTCAAAATTCTCTATAATACAACCGTTCAGGAAGTGAAAGGGGACGGACAGAAGATCTCTCAGATTGTTCTCAAAGGGGAGACCAAGCGGACCTACTCATTTGCCGTCGATGGCCTGTTTCTCGCCATTGGATCAAAGCCGAATACGGCCCTTTTCAAGAACGTCCTGGAGCTAGACTCCCAAGGCTACATCGTACTGAAAAAAGACCAAGAGACCTCTATCGAAGGAGTCTACGCGGTTGGCGACATCGTCGATCCGGTCTATAAGCAGGCGATTTCCGCTGCGGGAGATGGCGCAAAAGCGGCTCTTCAAGCTCAGCAGTTTATTGGAGACAGCTCAAAAGGGATTGTCGCAAAAAACAGATCGGTCAAACAGAAGATCGAAGAGGGTCTTGCGTCTGAAGTTGTTGAGATCTCATCGGCCGCTCAGTTTGAAAAAGAGATTAAAGAGAGCAAAGTGCCTGTCGTGGTCGATTTTTACGCGACTTGGTGCAGGCCTTGCAAGAAGATCTCTCCGATTATCGAATCATCTGCCGGCCAGCTCAATGGCAAGATAAAGTTTTTAAAAGTGAACGTCGACAAAGTGCTCGATCTTTCGAACGAATATCAAATTCGTTCCATGCCCACAGTGCTCATGA
>MGLY01000008.1:0-501 GCA_001794935.1 Chlamydiae bacterium RIFCSPHIGHO2_12_FULL_49_9
AGCGGCGCCTGAAGGAACTTCTGCAAGAGCTGCATCTCGAACACCTCGCTAAAAAAAGGGCGAGCACGCTGTCGGGAGGAGAAAGGCGCCGGCTGGAAATCACAAGAGCGCTCGTCACGCAGCCGTCTCTTCTTCTCTTGGATGAGCCGTTTGCCAATATCGATCCTTTGGCTGTCGCCGACGTAAAACACCTGATTCGGATTTTAAAACAAAAAGGGATCAGCGTTCTCATCACGGATCACAATGCGCAGGAAATCTTCACGATTGTAGATAGAAGCTATCTCGTCCAAGAGGGAAAAGTGCTTCTTTCAGGAACGGCGCAAGAGCTCATCTCCCACCCCGAGGCAAGAAGGAGCTACTTCGGAGAGGAGTTTAAGATTCTCGTTTAAAACTTCGCTCACTTTGAGAGTGTAGAGACAATCGCTCATTTTGCTCCCCCCGCACCCATCTTGATAGCAGGGGCGGCAGCTCATCTCTTGCGCGACGATGCGCGCATGGGGA
>MGLY01000008.1:560-9814 GCA_001794935.1 Chlamydiae bacterium RIFCSPHIGHO2_12_FULL_49_9
TTCAATCAAAGCGCCCAGCTCTTTCAAAGAGACTTTTCCGCTTAAATCCACTACATCGAGCCCATCTGTGATCTCTTCGATCATTGCAATCTCCGCTAAATCCGGACCCGATGTGAAGACGACGCGCTTGCCTCTCTTCAACAGCTCAATAGTCAGCTCCCGCATCTTTGAAGCGGGCCAACACTTAAAGCGCCATCTCGACGTGGGGTGGATGAGGACAAAAGGACCAGATCCCGCCAATTCCTCCACTTTCCTTTTTGCGCTCTCAGGAATTTGGAAAAAAAGTTCTCTCTCCTCTATTTTCGGAAAAATCCCAATTCTTCGAAGCGCATCGAGATTTCTTTCAACCGTGTGTCTTAAAGTGGGGCAGTGTTTAACAATGTGCGTGTAGAGCTTTTTTTGCCATTTGCCCTTTGGCTGAAAGCCGACCCGAAATTGGGCTCTGGCCACTAGAGCCGCTATTGCGCCCCGATCCCCTTCCGTTAAATTGATGACGAGATCGTATTTCTCCTTCTTGATCCGGCAAAGAAGATCCCACTCTTTTTTCATCCTCTGCCAAGTGGAGAGTTTCTTCCATTTCCTATCATAGCCAATGAGGTTGGATACAGCCGGATGCCCCTCCAACATGGGTTTTGCCTCCTCATAGATGTAGGCGTCGATTTGGGTCTCCGGAAGAGCTGATTTCAAGGAACTAAAAACAGGGGCGGTGAGAAGCACATCCCCCAGGTGGCGCAGTTTAATGACAAGAATTTTTTTGACTCTGCTCAAGTCCGGATAATCGCCATAGCTCATTTTTCTCTCCATGAAAGTCTGATTTTAGAGATTTTCTCCCATTTTCCAATAGAAATTCGTGAGATTTATTAGACCCTCGTTTACAATATCGGTACAATTTCACCCTATTGGAGACTCAAATGGCCCAAACAACTACGCAAACTGTAGAGCAAACCCTTTCCATCATCAAGCCAGACGCAGTCGGCCAAAACATGATCGGAAACATCATCGAATACTTTGAAAGGGAAGGGCTCAGTGTCGTCGCAACTAAAATGCTGCACCTGACAGCCGCTCAGGGAAAAGAATTCTACGCTGTCCACAAAGAGCGCCCTTTCTTCCAGGAACTCGTCGACTTCATCACTTCAGGGCCTGTTCTCATCATGGTTCTGGAAGGTGAAAACGCCATCGCGCGCAACCGAGAGATCATGGGCGCCACCGATCCGCAAAAGGCCGCTCCCGGCACGATCCGCGCCGACTTTGCAACCTCGATCGACAGAAATGCCGTTCACGGTTCCGACAACAAAGAGAATGCGAAGGCTGAGATCTCTTACTTCTTCAAGCCAAACGAGATCTTTTCACGCGCTTAAATCTTGAGGCCGCTAGTACCCCAACTTAAAAGTTTTCAGAAGAATTTGTGAAAACTTTTAAGTTGGGGCACTAGGTCGAAAGGGAAGGAAATAGGCCAGTCCGCCCCTGCGGCCTTGCCGTTTCCGGAGCTGGAGCCAGAGGCATGACGCAATCGGGCAAAGCCAATCCGTACTCTTTGCAGTGTGATTCGATTTGGTCCTTTAACCCCTCTAATTTGCCCTGAAGGCCAATTTCTTCTGGAGAACTCCTCGATCGAATGCAAGTGAAAAAAGACTCCTTACTCAACCTCAAAGCTACGTGAGCCTCGAGACTATCTTCGGCGGTTTTGAAAGCGGCCACAAGAGTCTCGAGGTGTTTGGTCCGAAGAGTCGAGACTTCTTCTGTACTCGTCGGGTGGAGGCGAACGGCTTCTAATTGAGATCTTAGCCGAAGCTCTTCTGTAAGAATTTGATTTTCTTGCTGTAAAGATAGAACAGTTCTCTGAAGAGTGTCGACTCTCTCGCAGAGCCCTCTCATAGTTGTCATGATCTCACTTAAATCCGGCGGCTGCCCAGGATTTGAAGCGGGAACAACTCTTTCATTTACAGCGTACACCATAGACACCTTCCTGTTGTCCCATTGAATCTAATAACCGCTTTGCTTTTTCTAAAAGAGGATCGGGGAGCGGCTGCGGAATATCTGTAACTGCTTGACGAACGTCCGCGATCTTCTGATAGAGATCTCTTTCTCCTCTCAAAGAGGCCTGTTCTTTGACAAGATATTCATTTAATCTATTTGCGCTCTCGAGCTGAGCTATAAGCCCCTTATTTGTTCTTTCCAGAATAGAAATACGCCGCTTGAGAGCTTCAATTTCCCCTCCCAGCGCCTTTTTCTCAAAGTGGGCTTTCACCCTCTGCCAAACGTGGGAGATCCTCAGACTGATCAGCTCGAGCCGGCGGCCCATCGATGGGGAAACCATCGAAACAATGTGGATGAGACTAAAAGTAGCGATCGATTCCCCAACGATCTTTGCCCCATCGCAAATAAAGCTGCAGCCATAAGAGATTTTCTCTTTAGCGCTATAATAATAGCTGCCAAGTCCCGTCGCTTCCATACCCATACAAGCCCCTTTTTGCAAAAGAGCCAGGGATGATAATCAATAGGTTATTTTAAGAAAAGAGACGCTTTTTTAAAGCTTCCAATTCGGAGTGAATCTCCTTCGGCAAATGATCGCCAAAGAGTTTAAAATAGTGAGAGAGTTCTTCCGTCTCTTTGATCCAGGCCGCGCGGTCGATATGGAAAAGACGCGCGGGATCTTTCACAAAAATCTCGGAAAAGTCGAGCTTCTCAGGGATATAGCCGATTGGCGTTTCGATGGCCTTTGCTTTTCCGGACACTCTTTCAAAGATCCACTTGAGAACACGGCTATTTTCACCATACCCGGGCCAGAGATACTCTCCCTGATCGTTTTTCTGAAACCAATTGACGTAGTAAATGCGCGGCAAATTTTTCGCGTCCGTTTTTTTCCCCATCGCAAGCCAATGGGCAAAGTAATCTCCCATGTTATAGCCGCAAAAAGGGAGCATCGCAAATGGGTCGTGGCGCAGTTTTCCCATCTCGCCCTTGGCTGCAGCTGTCGTCTCCGACGAGACGCTAGCCCCGAGGAACGTTCCGTGCTGCCAGTTAAACGACTCAAAAACAAGCGGGATGACAGAGCTTCTTCTCCCGCCGAAGATGATGGCCGAAATCGGAACGCCCTTTGGATCTTCCGCTTTTGGATCATAGATGGGACACTGTTTGGAAGAGACTGTAAATCGGGAGTTGGGATGGGCTGCCGGTTTGCCGGAACCGAGCTTCCATGACTCTCCGAGCCACGAAGTGAGATGTAAAGGCGCCTCTTTGCCAATCCCCTCCCACCAGACGTCTTTATCAGGTGTGAGGGCGACGTTTGTAAAGAGCGTATTGCGGGAAATCGTCTTCATCGCATTGGGATTTGTTTTAAAAGATGTTCCCGGGGCAACTCCAAAATAGCCCGCCTCGGGATTGATTGCGTAGAGCCTGCCGTCTTTGCCAAAGCGCATCCAGGCAATATCGTCTCCCACACACTCCACTTTCCAACCGGGAAGCGTCGGCGTCATCATCGCGAGATTCGTCTTGCCGCATGCGCTTGGAAACGCGGCTGCGATGTATTTCTTTTCCCCTTCAGGAGAAGTCAAACCGAGAATGAGCATGTGCTCGGCAAGCCACCCCTCATCACGCCCCAAGACAGAGGCAATGCGAAGAGCAAAGCACTTTTTGCCGAGGAGCGCATTCCCTCCATAGCCGCTGCCGATCGACCAGATGGCTCTCGTTTCGGGAAAGTGGGCGATCGTCCGGACAGCCGGATTGCAGGGCCAGGCGACATCCTTCTGCCCGGGCTTTAGAGGCACCCCGACAGAATGGACGCCCGGAATGAATGGGCCATTGCCCAGCTGTTTCAGCGCAGCATCCCCCATCCGCGTCATCAGGCGCATGTTGAGAACAACGTAGGGAGAGTCAGTGATCTCAACACCGATGCGGGAAGAAGGCGAGCCCAAAGGCCCCATGCAGTAGGGAATGACGTAGAGAGTCCTTCCTTTCATGCAGCCGCCAAAAAGCTCTATGAGCTTTTTTTTCATCTCAGCGGGACTTTTCCAGTTATTAGTCGGCCCGGCGTCCTCTTTTTTTTCGGAGCAAATAAAGGTATTTTCTTCGACGCGGGCCACATCGTCGGGATGGGAGCGGCACCAAAAACTGCCTGGATGTTTTTTCGCATCGAGGGGAACTAAAGTTCCCGCCTTGACCATTTGGGAAGTGATTTGGTTGTATTCCTCTTCAGATCCATCGCAAAGATGGATTTTGGAGGGGCTGCAGAGTGCCGTGATCTCTTCAATCCATTGGATCAAAGAGGGATTTTTAATCCGTTCGCGCATTGAGAAGTGTCGCTATAAAGGCTTTTTCTTTTTAAATTTGTCCAAGTACTCTAGCGCCTTACCGGTTCCAAGGCAGACAGCGAGAAGAGGATTCGGAGCGACAAACACAGGAAGCCCCGTCTCTTTAATGAGAGCCTTATCGAGCCCCTTCATCAAAGCGCCGCCGCCAGCGAGCACCATGCCTCTCTCAACAAGGTCTGCAGCAAGCTCGGGAGGACACTTTTCAAGAGTCAGTTTCACGCTTTCAATGATCTGCTGGAACGGCTCCATGAGACATTCTCTAATCTCAACGGAGTTAATTCTTTTCGTAACGGGAAGACCTGCAACCTGGTCGCGGCCGCGCACTTCCATCTCGAGCTCATTATTGCCGAGAGGATAGGCCGAGCCGATCGTGATTTTGATCTCTTCAGCCGTTCTCGGCCCGATCATGAGGTTATAAGTGCGGCGCATGTAGTTCATGATGCAGTCGTCAAACTCATCCCCCGCTATTCTCAGCGATCTGGATTCGACGATACCGCCGAGAGAGATGATGGCGATCTCCGTTGTACCTCCGCCGATGTCGATGATCATGTTGCCGGAGGGCTCATGCACCGGAAGATCGACTCCAATGGCCGCCGCCATCGGCTCTTCGATCAGAACAACTTCTTGGGCGCCTGCATGGAGCGCCGAATCTTCTACCGCTCTTTTTTCCACGCCGGTAATCCCTGAAGGGACGGCGATCAGGATGCGGGGACGGAATAAACTTCTTGCAGGAGTGACGCGCTTAATCAGCGCTTTTAACATCCCCTCTGCGATTTCAAAGTCGGCGATCACGCCGTCTTTCATGGGGCGAACTGCATGAATTTTGCGGGGCGTCTTGCCCAACATCGCTTTCGCTTTATGGCCAACAGCTAAAACTTCATTCGTCAGCGAGTCTACGGCTACTACAGACGGCTCGGCGAGAACGATCCCTTTTCCGCGGACGAAAACAAGGGTGTTCGCAGTTCCAAGGTCGATGCCGATGTCGCTGGAGAAAATCCCCGAGATTCGATGGAACCGTTTTCTCAACATCCCTTCGAGTTCAGAGAGCTTTTTCAAAGTCCGTTCTAACGTATTTTCCATGCCCTTAAGTCTGCAAAAGTTCTAGAACATCTTCCCAAGTGAGTTTCGCAATAGCTTCATCATCGCAGCTCACCACTTTCTTGACCAATCCTTTTTTGCGCTTCTGCATCTCCACAATCTTCTCTTCAATTGTATTCAAGGTAATCAGCTTGTATGAAGAGACTGAATTTTTCTGTCCGATGCGATGCACGCGGTCGGTCGCCTGGTTTTCAACAGCGGGGTTCCACCACATGTCGTAATGGATCACCGTGTCGGCGCCAACCAGATTGAGTCCCGTGCCGCCCGCCTTCAAAGAGACTAAGAAGACCGGGATTTTTTGATTTTCGTTAAACTCTTTGACGATCTCGAGTCTATTTTTCGTGCTGCCGTCGAGATAAGAGAACGGAATGCCTCTTTGCTCGAAATCCTCGCGCATAATTTGGAGCATGCGGGTGTACTGGCTGAAAATGACCGTCTTGTGGCGCCCTTCGACAAGCGCCTGTAAAAGCTCCATGAGCATGTCGTACTTGGAAGAGTCCCCTGCTTCCGCTTTTTCTTTCGCAAAGATCGCAGGGTGGCAGCAGATTTGTTTGAGGCGCGTCAAGGTTGCAAGGACGTGGATCTGCACTTTGTCAAAGCCGTCGCGCTCGACCAGTTTGACGAGTTCGTCCCTTGCCGACGCGGCATATGATTTGTAGAGCTCGAGTTGCACATCTGACAATTGGCAATGGTAGACGATCTCGTCCACAGGGGGGAGATCGTGTAAAACATCGCTCTTCATGCGGCGCAAAATAAAGGGAGAGACTTTCTTTCTGAGATAGTCGACGTTTTGGCTCTGCTGCGTTCCCGACACGCGGATATATTTTTCCACAAATCGATCGTAGCTGCTGAGAAAGCCCGGCATCAAAAAGTCCATCAAACTCCAGAGCTCGTCCAAAGAGTTTTCAATCGGCGTTCCGGTCAAAATCAGTCTGTGGGCCGCTTGGATCATCTTGACCGACTTAGCGTTTCTCGTGCCCCTATTTTTGATGTGCTGCGCTTCGTCTAAAATCGCATAGCTGAATGGGATTTGAGCGTACGTTTCGATGTCTTTTTGAAGGAGCGTATACGAGGTGATCACGACATCGAAATCCCCCATCTTCGCAAGGAGTTTTTTCCTTTGATTCGGGATGCCGTCCACAACAGATGCCTTCAATTTCGGATTGAATTTATGGATCTCTTCTTTCCAGTTGTAAAGAAGAGATGTGGGGCAAACGATCAGAGTTCTTGCGTCTTTATTCTTCAAATGATTTTGGGTAATTGCAGCGATTGCCTGAAGCGTTTTGCCAAGACCCATATCGTCTGCCAAAATTCCATTCAGATACATCGTCCTCAGTCTCTCGAGCCACTGCACCCCTTCTGTCTGATAAGGTCTTAAATCGGCCTTCAGATCTTTTGGAATGGGCGAGGCTTCCATTGCAGACTCTCCGAGCATCTGGCTTCGGATTTGCAACAACTTTGGAGACATTTTAAAGTCGACCGGCAGCCCCTTGAAGGCGTCCGGATCGATCGTCGCCAAATTCCAAAGAGGCCTTTGCTCTTTGTGATCGTCGAGCTTTTTAATCCCGATTTCATCGAAGAGCTGCACCAATTTGGAAATCCGTTCGAGATCGAGCACCAAAATTTTTGAAAAACGAGATGTAGAGTCTCTGGTTTTCGATTTGGCGTCGAGCTCGAGATACGAGCGCTTGGCGGCTAAACACTCCCACAGAAGATCGAGTTTGACTCCTTTCAAAGCCCCCTCGACCTTTAGGTCGGTCTCATAGTAGCCCACCGCTTCGCTTGCATCCAAACGGAGCTTGAATTTCGTTTCGTCATAAATAAATTGATCGAGAAGATTTTGCGGACACTCAAACTGCACTTTGTCTTGATTGCGCGGGATGACTCCCGTCATGAATTCGACAATTTTCTTCTCTGTCTTTGCGACATAAGTTCCACTTTGCGCATTGAAGACAAAATCCTGAAAGAGCTCTTCGACAATCTGCCTTTCCTCGACGAGATTGCGCGCCAAAACCCCCTCTTCTTTGACAAAGGTCTTAATATCTTCATACGACAATTTTGAAGCTAAAGCCGGCACTTCTTGTCCGTCATATGAGAAGAAAAGAGCCGCCTCCAATTCCCCATCCAAATAAGAGAGCTGGCATCTCGCCCCCAGTTTTCCGGTGAAGGGCAGCGTGACAAATTTTTCAATGATCTCGATATTGGCCACTTCGGCAAAACGCTTGAGCTCGGGCAGCGCGTTTTCAACGAATGTTCCAAATAGGGGCTCCGGCACCGTCATGTCGCGGATGAGGCCCAAATTGATGAGATGGGTCCGCTTGATGTGGGGAGGGAACCGATAATAAGTATCCTGGTAGAGCATGCCGGGCTGCGCGCACTCAAAAAGGAGCACATCTTCTGCATTAAGCGCATTTTCCCCAGCGACCAATTTGGGCTTGAACAAAATTTTTGCCGAAGGAGGTTCGATATACTCTAAATGGAAGCGAAGCGTCGCAAAATAGGGCGCATAGCGAAGCGGCGTCTCCAGCGTTCCCAAATAAAGACAGGGAAGCGTCGGAAAATCCTCTTCCAAATCTTTAAAGCCCCTTGGCCCCGATTGGCGCATCGCGATCTCGCAAGTTTTGGCAAGAAAAAGACCAAATACTTCCGGATCGAGCTGGGCGACTCTTTGCCCCCTCTCATTTTGCCCCCCTTCCATGACCCTCGCATGATCCATGATGAGCTGCAGCAAAGACGCTCCCAACTCATCGAAGCTCTTCAAAGAGAAAAAAAGTCTTCTTCCTCCTACAAAAAGGGACTCCTCGTAGCGAACCGCGTCTAAAAACCCCTTCAATTGCGAAATTTGAAGCGGCTTGGATCTAAAGGGCAATCTCAGCGCCAGTTGAAACTCGATCTTCCCCTTCTTATCCCCATTCGACAGAGATTGGGGATTGAAAATGACGGCGAGTTCCCCTTGCGCAAGAGCGCTCTCTTCCTGCGGCAGGAAAAAGGGAGAGTGGGAGAGCAAACCTGAAGAGGCGACATATTCTTGCAGAACCTGTTTCTGATATCTGGCGTCTTGCTTGACAACCTCTTTTTCTTCGGCTTCTTTAATGGCGTCGATGAGCTCTTTTTTCTCTTGCGAGCCCAATTGCTCATCTTTATCGATATCCGATTCTTTCGAATATTCGATCAATAACGCATCGATCTTTTCCTCTAAAAAGAAGATCAGGGCGGCCAAATGCTGGCAGTCGAACCTGCTGGGACAATCGCAGTTGGTGTGAACGGCTTGCGACTCAAATCGATCAACTTCGATCTCGCTTTCATAGGTATTTTCAAAATTGCCCAGGATGCGGCTGCTGAATCTAATGACGTCGTTATCCAGTCGGATGATTTTTGCTGCGACGATTTTGTTTTTCTCAAAGAGCTGGCGCCCCTCCTTCAAAATAGCTGAGGAAAAATCTTGTCTTAACTTTCGAAAGTTTAGCATAAGGCGCCCAAAGCTCTCTTAACAGTCTCTTGTCCGAAGCACAGGTTTTACAGATTTTTATTAACAAGCGCAACCAAAAAAAGTTTTGTCACAAAATTCTCAGGGAATTTTTGTAGTTTTTAAAAAAATAACAGGATCCTCGCGAAACGCAGAGGGCAGGATCGCGGCTAAAAGCCGCGGCAGGATAAAAAGAAATCCGAAAAAATGGGGGACGGGGGGCTTCCCCCAAGTTCTGCAACGCGAGGGGGCCCCCGATGAAATCGGGGCACGCGTTGCAGCCGATCGACGCTGGGACGAAGCAAAATTGTACCGCAGGCGAAGGCCACCTTGTGGCCGGTGGGGGTAGTGCTCTGCACACCCCCTCGCCGAGGACGCGA
>MGLY01000009.1:0-3708 GCA_001794935.1 Chlamydiae bacterium RIFCSPHIGHO2_12_FULL_49_9
AAATATCTCGCCAAATCGATGTGATTCGACAAGAATGAAAATAGGGCGAGCACTAAAGAAACCATCACAAGACAACCGGCTGCAAGTCCATCCAACCCGTCGGTTAAATTCACCGCATTCGATGAGCCCGTGATCACAAGCACAATCAGAAGAAACGAAAGAAACCTCCAAACTCCCTCTCCAACAAAGACAGGGCCTTTAAAAAAAGGAACGTAAAATCTCTCTGCGTATTGCTGCGTGGAGAGCGCTTTTGTCTCAACAAGGGCCCGCTTTCCCTCTCTTGGAACAACCGTCTGCTCTTTCGCGACGGGCGCTCTCGGATAACCCATCACACTCAGAGCTTGCGTGATCGAGGGACACAGCAAATAAAGGCCGACAAATCCTGAGAAGAGAACCTGGCACGCTATTTTTTTGCGCGCTTTGAGCCCTTTGCTATTTTTGTAGCGCAGTTTTAGATAATCATCTGCCGCCCCCAGACAGCCGAGAACAACGGTTGTCAGAAGAAGAAGCCATGTAAAAGCGCTTCTTAAATCCATCCAGAGAAATAAAGAGACTGCCATCGAAAAGAGGATCAAAACTCCTCCCATCGTCGGCGTGTCTTTTTTTTTCCCATGGAGCTCAGCCAAAAGCGGACACTCTTCGACGCTCCGGATCTCTTGGCCGATTTTGAGCTCGTAGAGTTTCTTTATAAAGCGGGGCCCCATAAAAATCGTCATGAGAAGAGCCGTTCCGGCAGCCAAGATCATCCTCGTCGAAAAATAACCAAAGGCCGCCGGGATTTTCCAGTGAAACTGCTGGAGATACTCGATCAAAAATAAAAGCATCTTCCCACTATTTTATTAACCGGAGGGGTAAAAAGATGACAATCTGCTTGCTGCGACTTTGCCATATCAATTCTCCCTCGTCGCCCATAGTTCTACTATGGGCTCCTCATTCGAACTGCTGGCGCTTTGATCTGGCTTCGTCTCGCCAGCGCATATTGTCATCTTTTTACCCCTCCGGCTAATAAGAATTCGAACAGTTTTTCCATCTGCATGCTTCGAGAACCCTTGACGAGCACGACATCGCCCGGGCTCATCATCTCTTTGAGCCTCTCCGACAATCTCTTGTGGTCTAAAAAGCGCTCGGCCGGCTTTTTCACCTCTTGAAACCCCTCGCAAAAACCCGCGGCCTCCTCTCCTAAAACAAGGAGCTGATCCGCATATTTTTGCGCAAAACGGCCCACTTCCAGATGCTCTCTCTCCGAAAAAGATCCGAGCTCTTTCATCGTAGCCAAAACCGCAATCCGCTTTCCTCCCGAGGCGGGCTCCGGGAGACTCGATAGAGCAGCTCTCATCGACTCCGGATTTGCATTATAAGCGTCGTTGATGAATGTGACGCCCCCGTTTTCAAATATCTCAAAGCGCATCTCGGGAAGCTTTAATTCCAAAACCCTCTGATTGATCTCATCCCACTCCATTTTCATGAGCCTTGCGACTGCAACTGCCGCGAGAAAATTATGGAGAGCAAATGGCTGGCTAAAGGGAAGATCGAACTGATAGGCGCGGATCCCTTTTTCATCGACCATCCACTTTCCCTCGCCGAACCCAAGAAAGTAGTCGGCGCTCCTCTCATCGAGCGAGAAACTCACTTTCTCTGCGCTGATCCCGCACTCTCCAAATTCCTGGAAAAACGGATAAGCGGCGACCGCAAAGCGGGTTTTCGGATGCGAAAAAACCTCCGCTTTTCCCTTCGCAATCTCCTCAATTCCGCCCGGGAAAAAGGCCGTATGGGCAAGAGCCACTTTGGTCAAAACGGCAATGTCAGGGGGCGCGATCTCAACAAGCCGCTTGATGTCTCCCGGCTCGCTCATTCCCATTTCCAAAACAAGCGCCTCTTCATTCCCCTCCAGATTTAAAATCGTCATCGGCAATGTGAGCTTGGTGTTGTAGCTCGCAAAACTCTTTGCCGTTTTAAATTTTTTCCCAAGGAGCGTCGCGATAAAATCTTTCGTCGTCGTTTTTCCGACGGAACCTGTCACTCCGATGACTTTCGTCTTTGACTCCTCAAGAAAAGATCTCGCCAAACTCTGCAGGCTCTCTTCAACGCTCTCGACGCGAAGCAAAATCAGTCCGCAATCAGATCCTCGATACTCTTTAGATACAATCGCAGCGACACCGCCTTTCTCCTTAACGGAGCCTAAAAACGCATGTCCATCTACCTTCTCGCCTTTTAGAGCAAAAAAGAGCTCTCCGGGCAAAATCCGGCGGCTGTCGATCCTATAGCCGGAGACAAAAGTCTCCTCTTCCAATACAAGGCCAATCTTTTGGGCAATGAGCCGAATGGGGATATTTCTCATAAGATCTCCCTCCTCAAAGGCTATCTGTATATACTGCGCGCGGTCAGGTTTTTAAATTTTGGTGGCCTCAGAGTGGTCCAGATTTTGAAGATCGCGAGGAAGCTCATATTGCATCAATATGGGCGACGAGCGATCTTCAAAAGACGGGCCTCTATGATGGCCGCAAAAATTTAAAAAGATAACCGCGCGCAGTATAGCTCTTTTTAGAAAAAGACGCCATTAAAACAACGCTCTCGAGTTCTCTTTAACAATTTATTGACAGCGGGAATGTCCATACATACAATGTATCCCTTCGTTAGGGAGGATATGTTATGGAAATGGTTTGGGTTTTCCGCCTAATTTTCATCGGGGTCTTGTGCACAGCGTTTCTGATGGCTCTTTTTTTCGCCGTCCCACGGATTCTAAAAAACTATACCGCCTGGAAAGAAACCAAGAAAGATAGATATCTAGAGCTTTTTTTCACGCACCTATTTTTAGCCCTCTTCCTCTTTTCCGCTGTTTTCGTAGTTCTATTGAAAAAATTTTCAGATTTTTTGAGTTCCTATGCTTCTTAGGTTGTTCTTTGTTCGGGATAATTGATGGAAAATTGGATTTATCTCTCTGCTCTTATCTTCTTTACTTACCTACCATCCTTCTTAGCGCCAAAATCTGTGAAATATTTTCTGAAATGGAAAGAAGACCAGAAAACGGCCCACTTCATTGCTGGCTTGCTTTGCGGAATGACTTCCCTCCTTTTTCTTTTGGCAGCATTTATCACCGAGTCAAAATTCCGTTTTTAAGACAGGGCTTGTCTCTTAAGCCTCGTTTCAGGCATGATTAAACCCCATTTGGGTGGCATAGCCAAGTGGTAAGGCAGAGGCCTGCAAAGCCTCCACTCCTCAGTTCGAATCTGAGTGCCACCTTTTTTAAAAAAATTCCTTATGCTTTATATCGTTGCCACCCCGATAGGGAATCTAGACGACTTCTCGAAGCGGGCGGTAGATACCCTCTCCTCTTGCGATGCAATCCTCTGCGAAGATACCCGCCGAAGCTCCATTCTTTTAAACCGCTATGGCATCCAAAAGCCCCTGATCTCGTATCACAAGTTCAAAGAGAAAGCGTCTCTCGAAAAAATCCTAACCGACCTTCAATCAGGACAAAATCTCGCTCTCATCTCCGATGCAGGCACCCCCTGCATCAACGACCCGGGCCAGATTCTGGTGCAGGCCTGCATCGAAAAAGGGATCGAAGTGACGGCAATCCCCGGCGCCTGCAGCGTCATCCAGGCGCTCGTCCTCTCCGGCTTTGACACGAGCTCTTTTCAGTTCATCGGTTTTTTGCCAAAAAGCGGACAGTCGGCTCTCAAACGGGCGCTTCACTATCCGGGAACC
>MGLY01000009.1:3714-9237 GCA_001794935.1 Chlamydiae bacterium RIFCSPHIGHO2_12_FULL_49_9
TGCTTTGAAAGTCCCGAAAGACTCATTTCCACATTGGAAGAAATCCTCGCCCTCGATCCCGACCGGGAACTGGCGGTTGCGCGCGAGCTCACAAAAATCTATGAAGAGAGCTGTTGGGGCAAGCCCTCAGAGCTCCTCTCCCATTTTCAGGCTCATCCGCCCAAGGGGGAAATTGTCCTCCTCATCAAAGAGGGAAAAGAGTTCGACGATGCGCTTTCTTTGGAAGAGCTCGTCAAGATGCTCCAGGATCTCCATGGCCTCTCTTTAAAAGACGCCGTCAAAACATCTGCCAAAATGAAGAACTTGCCGAAGAGAGATGTCTATAAACATTTTCTAAAATCTTCAAAAAAATGAATCGCTTGTGTTAGAACATCTGTTCTTATGCAACTTTTTGACATCGCAACCACAGATCTTGAAGAGCTCATCCAAAGAGCCTTTGCGGAAGATTTTGCGCACGACGACATCACGTCGCTCTCCTGCATTCCGGAAACGACGCAGGCCGCCGCAAAAATTGTCCTCAAACAAATGGGCTGCATTGCAGGTCTTAAATTCGTCCCGACGATCTTTCAGCTCTTCGATCCAAGCCTTCAGGTTAAACTCTTCATTCAAGAAGGGCAATTGTGCGATGCGGGGGTCGTCCTCGCTGAAATCAAAGGCCCTGCCCGCTCGATCCTCTCTGCGGAGAGAGTTGCCCTCAACTTCCTGCAGCACTTGAGCGGCGTTGCAAGCCTCACCTCTCGCTGCGTGGCAAGAGCGAGAGGAACCGACTGCCAAATCCTCGACACCCGCAAAACAATCCTGGGGCTCCGCTCTCTCCAAAAATACGCCGTTCGGATCGGCGGAGGAACAAATCACAGACTTCACCTCGCAGACCGGATCCTCATTAAAAACAACCACCTCGCCCTCGCCTCCGCCCATGCCCCCGCTCCGCTTTTCTTTTGCATCCGGAGCGCCCGTTTCCGCCATCCGAAGAGCTGGATCGAAGTGGAGATCGGATCGGCCGATGAGTTTACCGATGCGATCCACGCTGGAGCGGATGCCGTTTTGCTCGACAATATGACTCCAAAGGAAGTGGAAATGTGCGCCAAGCTCAACCAGATGCAAGAGGGCAAAAAAGCTTATTTGGAAGCCTCCGGCGGAATTGCTCTCGATAACCTTGCACATTATGCCGCATGGGTAGATGGTATTTCGATTGGAGCATTGACCCATTCAGCGCCGGCTCTCGATATTTCACTTAAGATAAGCCCTATTTAAAACAACGAGGAGAACAGTATGACAGCGAAAGCAAAAGAAATCCGATTTGAAGAAGATGCCCGCAACGCCCTTCGCGATGGAATCAACCAACTCGCAGACGTCGTCGCCGTCACACTAGGACCTAAAGGGCGAAACGTCGGCCTTGAAAGCGCTTTTGGGTCTCCCACCATCACAAGCGACGGCAACTCGATCGCCAAAGAGATCGAACTCAAAGATCCGTTCCTCAACATGGGCGCCTCGATGGCAAAAGAAGTCGCCGCTAAAATCAAAGAAAAGTCGGGCGATGGCACAACAACAGGCATCATCCTCCTCCGCGCCCTCGTACAAGCCGGAGTGAAAAACATCGCCTCCGGCGCTAACCCCACCGCCATCAAGCGCGGCATGGATAAAGCCTTGGACGCCGTTCTCAAAGAGATCGATGCGATGTCTCTTGAAGTGAAAAATAGCCAAGACACCCGCAACATCGCAGCCGTCTCCGCATCCGGCAACCAGGAAATCGGAGACAAGATCGCCGAATGCTTTGACAAAGTCGGAAGATCGGGCGTCATCCAAATCGAAGAGGGAAAAGGGATCGACACCACCATCGAAATGGTCGAAGGGATGCAGATCGACCGCGGCTACTTAAGCCCCTACTTCTGCACCAATGCTGAAAAACTCTCAGTCGAGCTCACAAATCCCCTCATTCTCGTCACCGACAAAAAAATCAGCTCCATCCAGGAACTTCTCCCCATCCTACAGCACATTGCATCGACAGGAGAGGAACTCCTCATCATCGCAGACGACATCGAAGGAGATGCCCTCTCCACACTCGTCGTCAACAAGCTCCGAGGCTCTCTCAAAGTCGCCGCCATCAAGGCTCCCGGCTTTGGCGACAGGCGCAAACTCCTCCTCGAAGACATCGCCATCCTCACCGGCGCCGAGCTCATCGCCGAAGAGAAAGGGATGTTCCTCAAAGATGCGGGCCCCGACGTCCTCGGAAAAGCCGATCAGATCACAATTCTCAAAGAAAAAACCACTTTTGTCGGCGGCAAAGGAAAGGCCAAAGAGATCAAAGCTCGCATCCTCCAGCTCACAGCCGAGATCAAGCGCTCCACCTCCGAGTACGACAAAGAGAAGCTCGAAGAGAGAAAAGCCAAACTGCAAGGCGGCGTCGCCGTTATCAAAGTCGGCGCTCCCACAGAGTCTGAAATGAAAAAGAAAAAGCAGATGTTTGAAGACTCGCTCAACTCCACCCGCGCGGCCCTGGAAGAAGGGATCGTCCCCGGCGGCGGCGTGACCCTTCTCAGGGCTTCCAGCCGCACCCTCAAACTCGACCCTGAAGAAAACATCGGCGCCCAAATCCTCCTCAAAGCCTGCCAAGCTCCCTTTAAGCAGCTCGTCTCCAACACAGGGTATGATCCCCTCCTCATCCTCGACGAGGTGCTCAAAAAAGAGAAACACTTCGGCTTCAACGCGCTCACAGAAAAAGTCGAAGACCTCCTTGCCTCCGGCGTCATCGACCCCGCCAAAGTCATAAAAAACAGCCTCTCCCACGCCGTCTCGATCGCCGGCATCGTCCTCCTCTCGGAAGCCCTCATCACCGAGACAGACGAAGAGTAAAAACAGGGGGGGGCTCTGCCCCTCCTACCCCGGCAAAGGGCGTGCCCAAGTCTACCTGTTCAAAACAAGGAACAGGATCACGCCATGAAAACGCTGCGGGACGCAGCTAATGATACGCACTCGAGGCTTTGCCTCGAGCTCCACCAAAGGACTCGCGTCCTTTGGAATCCTTTAGAGACCGACTCAATGCCCAGATGAACAAAGGCTGTTTTCCTTTACGGCAATGACGAAGGCCTCAGCGATCCGTTTGGAAAAAGAATCTGTCATCCGCTCCGGATGCCATTCGACAGCGAGCAAAAATGGCTGATGGTCTTTTTCTTTCCACTCAAATGCTTCAATCAGCTGATCTCTAGATCGGGCAGAAGGGAGAAATGGATCTGCAAGGCGGTCAATGGCTTGATGGTGGCGGCTGTTTACCAATGTATAATCGCCGGAAGCCAGACTGCGAAGAAGTGTCCCCTGTTCGATAGAAATTATATGATAGGCAAATCCTTTCTCAATTCTATGGACCACGCGAGAAACAGTCTCGGTAGGGATATCAGCAATTAAAGTTCCCCCATAAATTACGTTGAGAAGCTGAAAGCCGCGGCAGATTCCCAAAATAGGCATTTTGCGCTCAATTGCAATCATCGCAAGAGCCCATTCTCTCTTATCTCTTTCCGGATCGATTGAGCAAAGCGGAGCCTTTTCAGGTCTTCCATAGTAAGCGGGATCGATATCGAGCCCACCGCTCAGTATGAAGCCACAACACCGCTGCAAGACAGCTATACCCTTTTCTTCAGGCAAAAGGGAAAGGTCAATCACCTCAATAGAAGAGTCTGCCTGCCCAAGCCATTTGGCAAAAGGCTCTCCATTTTTATAAATTCCTACCGAGATCGACTCAGCAAATCCTGCGCCTTCGCTCAGCGCAAATAGAGCTATAAAGATATGAATCAGGGTCATTCTCTGCATATCATTTTCTACGTGTATATATACCGCTCGTGATTCGAGAATCGGTTCTCGCAGCGTCGGCTTACCCTCGGAACACCTCTCTTCACTCGCGCCTTGCGAAACGCAATGGTCGCTCGTTCCAGAGAAGTATTCCGAGGAGCCTCCTTGCGATCTCCCGATTCTTGAATCACTCTCGGTATATACCAAAACAGCCCCCCCAAAACAAAGTAAAAATTCTATTATTATATTTATTTATTTCTTTTTATAAATAGATAAATTTGTTACTATTTCATCATGAAATTTAAGATGCCAAGACCGGTAATTACCCCTGAAATTAACCTGATCGCCCGAAGAGCGATCCGAGTGCAGAAGATTTATGTCCCTGCGGCTACCAGGAAAAATTTGAAAGAGATCGCCCAGATCTCCGGCGAAATCAAGAAAAAGGGCCTCCCGAGCTATCTCATTGTCAGAAAACTGAAAGGCAAACTCGGCCACGGCGTCTTCCTCCACCCCGAAGCGAAGCCCATTGAAAGAGGCCAGGTCATCGCCTCTTATGCCGGAGAGATGCAGCTTTTCCCCCAAAACCAATCCGACGATTCAGACTACGCTTTTGCCCCGATTGTCGACATTCGCCTGACCAAAGAAGAGCAGCTCCGCTTCGATCCCAAAAGAAAATATCATCCGAGAAGACTCTATGCTCTCGATTTGGATGCAGTGAGAAAGGGCAATTTCACAAGATTCATCAATCATTCAGAAAAGCCCAACATCGAAGCTTGCCTGTTGAGAATTCCTCCCAACTCCCACGGTCTAAAACCTGCCAGCGCCGAGATCGTCTACATCGCAAAAAAACGAATTCATCCGGGCGAGCAGCTCCTCGTTTGCTACGAAGGCGAAGACAAAAGCTATTGGGGCGTCATGGGAATCAAACCATTCCCTATCACTCCAAAGACGTTTCAACTGAGTTCTTCTCTCAAAGTCCAAGGCGCTTGACATTCCCCCACTTTCTCGTTAATTAGAAAGAGATGTTTGGGAAGCTCATTTCTTTCTTTTTGCCTCTTTCTCTCTTCGCCAATCAGCTCGAGCAGCAATCGATGCTCTATCAGGCGGAGCAGATCGGCAAAAGATATGCGCTCGATGTCGCTAAAGCAAAAGCTCCTACAAATACCCCAAAAGTTCAAGAGTGTTTGGATGCCGCATCGATCTGGTTTTCGATCGATCTGGAAAAAATCGCCCCGCAAAAAGGGGGCTCTGTCTTCAAAACAATTGGACAAGAGGCTTTTTGGAACTGTCTTAAAGACATGGGCGTCTCAGCCGTTCGCCTGATGGGATTGAAGAAGGGCGGTAAAGAGAGAACTGCAATTGCCGTCGATCCTCGCTGGGGCAGTGAAAAAGAGTGGCAAGAGCTCTCAATGATTGCCAGAAAAAAAGGGATCCGTCTCATCTTTGACTCCTTGGGCTCGAGCACAGGGTTGAACGCCGATTTTTGGCTCGCCTTAAAAAATTACCGAGACTATCCGGCCCTTTATCATCTCATTGAAATCGAAAAGGACGACTGGAAAATTTTGCCCCAGGTTCCACAAGGACAATTTGCAGAAAATATCCCCTGGCTTAGTCTCCAAGAGCTTTACCAAAAAGGGTATGTCCCCGAGCAGTTCTCTTCTTACATCAAAGAGAGCGCCTGGAATGCGACAGATAAAGTGTCCGGCGTCGATGGAAAAATGCGCAGATGGATCTACTTAA
>MGLY01000010.1:0-8944 GCA_001794935.1 Chlamydiae bacterium RIFCSPHIGHO2_12_FULL_49_9
CTCTCATTTTAGCGCCCTACTGTCTTCAAAAATATCGATGGAGACAAGCCGCTCTCATCACGCCCGTCCTCATGGTTTTGGTCACCCTCGGCTTTTTCACCGGCATCTACTTGGGCAAGCTCGGCTGGTTTCCCGTCTCTTTCTCCATTCTTTTGGGAAGTCTTCACTTCTGCATTGGCAGATCGATGAAATACACCCTCTTTGACGCGACAAAAGAGCTCGCCTTTATTCCGCTGACGCAAGAAGCTCAGGTAAAGGGAAAACTCATCATCGACGGGATCGGATCGAGGATGGGGCGCGGCGCCTCTTCTCTCCTCAGCATCGCTCTTTTCACTCTCATCGGCGGTCCTGCAGAGAGCGCCCTTTTTGCAGGCATTCTCGCAGTCTCATTTGCTTTGATCTCTATTCCGCTTGCAAACGCCATCGGCACTGAATTTGAAAAAATCAGCGCCGACGGACAAGAAATTGCTTCTTGAGCACATTCCCGCTATTGTGCAAAAATAGGCTTGTATGATGATCGCCCTTTTTCCCAACGAAAAGAAGAAAGACTCTTTTCGAGTAGCTAGCGAAATCTGTAAATTCCTCCAAAAAGAAGGTGTTACTGTTTTAGCTGAAGATGAAAAAGCGGAAAAGATCGGAGCCCTTCCCCTCTCGAAGGCCGATTCGAAAAAAATCGACTTTCTCATCTCGATGGGAGGAGATGGCACCATGCTCCGGCTCTGCCATCAATACAGCCATCTCAACGCCGCTATGCTCGGAGTCAATCTCGGCCACCTCGGCTTTATGGCAGACATCCCCGCATCCGACATCTTTCCAAGCCTGACCGATCTATTCAAAGGGGCCTATACAATTGAAAAGAGGATCGTTCTGGAAACAGACACCGAAGGCCAAGATCCCCTCTATGCCGTCAACGAAATCGTGATCCATAGGGGTTCTAACTACAGCCTCATTGAGCTTGCGATCCACTTGGATGGCATCTACGTCAACACGTTTCTTGCCGACGGGATCATCATCTCAACTCCCAACGGCTCTACCGCCTACTCGCTGGCCGCCGGCGGTCCAATCATCAGTCCCGCCCTCGACGCCCTCGTCATCACGCCCATTTGTCCCCACACGATCTCCAACCGTCCGATCGCCCTCACTTCCGATCATAAGATCGAAATCCAATACGTAAGCCACTACGACCCAATTGATGTGAGAGCCGACGGACTCAACGCCTTCTCCCTCAAATCCCAGGGCAAGCTAGTCGTCAAAAAATCGGAAAAGGTCTTTAAGCTCGTGAACCTGCATCGGCATGAGTACTTCACAACGCTCAGGACGAAGCTGGGTTGGTCGGGCAAGCTCCAGGCGCGCTAGCGATCAGATAGTCGATCTCTGCAAAACGCTCGCAAGGCCACTTCTCCTCAACTGCTTGCTTGTACAGAAGCTTAAACTGTTGAATAAACGTGCCCTTCTTCTTAGGCGGATGCCAAGATAAAAACCAACGAAACAACCCGACTGTCTCGCCGATTGTATGAGATTTTTCTTCTCTCATGAGTCGCCGTAAAAGACGACTCTTTAAGCGGATCAGCAAATCGGCTCTCAATTTTTCGAAAGGGATACCGCATTCAGAGGCTAGCCTCAAAATCCTGCACTCAGCCATTTGTTCAATGAGAAGGCAGGCCGCATCCGCTTTTCTTAATTCATCGAGCTGCCGGGCCACTCCTCTTGCATAGCACTCCCAGAAAATATCGCGCCTCCAGCAACAGCAAAAAAAGGAATAAGCTTTTTCGCTATGAAGCGCGCCGATCCAATCTGAAGGGGGAGATTTCTCGCCTTTCTGAAGAAGCTCCCCCACCTTGAAAACCAACCAATTTTGAACGGGCAAATGATCGACATGAGAAAGAGCTCGGAGAAACCTCCCTCCTTTTGAAATGGCGTGACGCAAAATCTGATCTCCCACCTTCACGACTTTTCCATCCCAATAGTAAAGCTCAAAGAAAGTTCGAATTGCCCCCCATGCTTTCATTTCGCTTTCCCACTCCTCGATTTCCATCGCAAGGAGAGCCTTGACCATTTTAGATAACACCCGAACCCAATCAGGCTGACAAGCCCCCAAATTGATGGGCCCAACAAGAAAAGAAACAAATTCCTTTCGCTGCTCTTTGGTAGTTAAAGTTTTGAGAATCTCTTTTCCCGAAAGATCTTTCAAACGATTTAAACACTCTCCCTCTCGAGGATTTTGTTGCCCCCTGATATTCGAGCCAAAATTTTTCATGAGGAGACCTATCATTTTGGGAGCTGTCTCATAATCTTCCAAACACCGATTCAAAAATCTCAAAGAGCCAGAATCGTGAAATTTGTAGCGCTCAAAAGGCATTCGCTGAAGATCTCCTACACAAGAGATCTGTCTTCTGCTCAAAAAAAAGATGTACGCATCAGGGGCAAAGGGCATTTGAGGAAAGCTCAAAGCTGAGCGAGCGATTTTTTCGCACCGGAATCTTTCTTTTGGCGGATTTTCTATGCTGCTTTTGAAAGGAAAAAGCCCGGGAACTTGAGCCGGATCTATACTCATACTGCGGACCTCTCCTTCCACTTTCCCCAATCTTTAAGGGTCACTTTTAAGTAAAATCCCCCCTTCTCAAATACGCTCGGTTTAAAGGAAGGATAATCCCATTCTTTGAGACAAAAAAAGAAGGCGATATCTGAAAAGTGATCAGAAAACCAGATCTTATCAATTGCCTGTTTGCGGCACTTGATAAATTCTTCGGCAAATAAACTGTTTTCTTCACGTGGACACCATGATAAAAACCAACGAAACAGCAAAATAGTTTCGACAATTTCTTCTTTATCTTCTATTTCATTCCATTTTATTTTCAATCGACTTAAAAGCGATTTTTTTAAGGGGCACAATAAATCGATTCTCATTTTCGCAAACGGGAGGCCAGCTTTATGGCCGAGGACTAAAATCTTCCGTTTGGCTTTTTTTTCAATCAACTCTTCAACAGCAAGTTTTTTTTCTGAGTCATCCATCCGCGCAATGACTTCTTCTGCATAACCCTCCCAAAAAATATTTTCTTTGCACCACAGGCAAAAAAGGGAGTAGGCTTGCTTGCTATGCAGCGCGCCGATCCAGTCTAAGGGAGGAGGCAGAACTTTCTGTCGAAGAGATTCCGCCACTTTGAAGGCCATCTGATTTTGGATCGATGGATGGCGGATCTTGGAAAGGGCTTGAAGAAACCGCCCCCCGTTTGAAAGGGCGTGATTTAAAACCTTTTCGGAAACGCTTTCAACCTCTCGCCCAATGGAATAGTCAAGATCAAAAAAAGCGCTCACCTCTCCCCACGCGCTGATTTGGCTTTCCCATTCTCCAATCTCCATTTCAAGGAAAGCATCGACCATTTCAGATAAAGCCGAAACCCGATTCGGTTGCCGAATCCTCACTCCGGTAGAGCCAAGAATAAAAGAAATAAATCGCTCTCGTTTAGGCGTCGTGTCTAGGAGTTCTAAAATTCTTTTTCCCGTTAAATCTTTCACCCCATCAAAAAATTCATCGCTCTGCTCTTCTTCCAAGCGATCTTTTTGATGTTTAATATTCATCCCAAAATTATTCATGAAGAGTTGAGTCATTTCATGATCGTTCTGATAACGCTTTAGACACTCATTGAGAACATCTACCGATGAAAAATGGCGAAATCTGCAGCGCGCAAAAGGCTTTTCCCGAAGACTTTTTTTGAAGCAATCTACTTTTCCTCTATTCGCTAAAAAAATGAAGGCATCGGGAGCAAAGGGAAGATTTGGATTCGATAAAGCCGCGCTGGCAATCCCTTTGCATGCATCTGGGGTTGCCGCAATATAACTTCTAAAGATGGAGGATCTCAGAATCGAAGCAGGATCTACACTCATAGCACCCCCTGAAATTTGGGGATTAGTTTATTTTTTTTAAAGATTTTATTAAACAAAAAGTTTAAAAAAGAGGCGCTGGAGACAGATGGAGAGCTTCATATTGCGAAGAAGAGCCGACTTCACTTCGTCGATTGTCTTTTCAACAAGGGCCATTGAAGGGAGCTGATACTCGCATGGGAGCTCATCGGGGAAAAAGAGGAACTCTTTTTTTTCAGGACAGAGTTTTCTTAGGGTTTGATCTCGCATCCACATCAAAATATCTCCAAAGAGGCGAGCTGCCCTTTTGGAAGAGGCCACAGGGTCTTCTTCCCTATCGGAAATAATGAGCTTTTCAAGTTTTTCCAAATCGGAGGAGAGATTGAGAAACGAAGGGTTCGATCTCAAAAGAGAAAAGAGGATTTTTCTTTGCTCCTGAAACTCGGGGTGAAGCGCCTCTTCAAACGCTCTCCCCGCAGACCCGTTGGAGAGTTTCGCTAACCGGGCAGGGTGCCCTTTGGAATCGAGAAGCTCTGCGATCTCTTTTTCTCTCAAGGGCTGAAAAGAGAGCACGGTGCAGCGAGAGAGGATTGTCGGCAAGATCTCTTTAGGCTGGGAAGTCAAAAGGATGAACGCAACGCCATCTAAAGGCTCTTCGAGCGTTTTTAAAAGGGCGTTTGCAGAAGCCAGCTGCATCCTCTCTGCGTCCTCCAGGACGAACACTTTACAGGACGACTCAAAAGGGGCCACATGCCCCTCGTCAATCATCGAGCGGATCTTTTCAATCGGATAGACCCCGCTTTTTCCCTCGGGGTGAAGGACGTGGAAATCGGGGTGGTTATTTTGTTCGATGCGAGAGAGAGGCGCTTTGAGAAGATGAGCTGCAAGAGCATTTGCAAAAAGGCGCTTTCCTACCCCATCGGGTCCGGAAAAGAGGAGCGTTGAGCCGAGGCGGTTTTCCAGGCAGGCTTTTGTGAGATAGGCTTTGATCTGCTCGTTGCCTAAGATCTGATCAAACATGAGAAGCGTCGATGATTTTCATCGCCTCCTCAAAAACCCTCTCAGGGGACATTGCGGCATCCAGTAGGTGAAATCTCTTCGGATGTTTTTTATGAATGCGAAGATAGGCCTCGCGGATTTTTTTGTGAAAGGCAATCGCCTCCGATTCCATCCGATCCTGCCCACCTCGATCTCTTTTTGCCCTGGCAAGCCCCATCTCAGGATCGATATCGAGATACAAAGTGAGAGCGGGCTCAATCCCTCCCGACATGAATCGGCATACCTTTTCCACCTCATCCATTCCAAGTCCGCGAGCCATTCCCTGATAGGCAATCGAAGAATCGTTAAATCGATCGCAGAGGACAATGGCCCCTTTTTCAAGGGCGGGTTTGATGATTTCAGAGAGGTGCTGGGCGCGAGAGGCTAGGAAGAGAGAAAGTTCGGCATAAGGAGAAAGGGGCTCTCCTTCGCGGCGTTCGAGAAGGATCTTGCGGATCTCTTCTCCCACGCGCGTGCCGCCCGGCTCTCTTGTCCTGAGAACCGAGCGATTTTGGCCCGAAAGGCGGAAAGCGATCTTTTCGATCAGGGTCGTTTTACCGGCCCCCTCCCCCCCTTCAAAAGTGATGAAGGTCATACTTCTGCGACAGATTCAATTTTCTGAGCTCCGACCACGAGGTCATTTTTCTCTTTGAGGTTCACAAGGCGAACTCCTTGAGTCGATCTTCCCATGACGCGCACATCTTTCATCGGGATCCGAACCGCTTGTCCGGCCCCTGACATGAGAAGAACGCTATCCGCATCGGTCACGCTCAGCGCGCCAACCACCATCCCGTTTCTCTCCGAGGTGATGATCGAGCGAACGCCGACGCCGCCCCGGTTTGTCTGGCGGAAGTCATCCACTTTGGATCTCTTTCCAAAGCCGTTTTCGCAAACGACGAGGATCGTCTCTTCGGGAGTGACGACTTCGCAGCCGACGACGATATCCTTTTCATTTTTAAGCGTAACTCCGCGAACGCCTCTAGCCACTCTTCCGACTGTGCGAACCAGCGACTCATCAAAGCGAACCGCCATGCCGTTTCTCGTAAAGAGCATAATCTGCTCTGTCTCTCTTGTCATGCGGGCAGCGATGAGCTCATCCCCTTCATCGATATTGAGGGCGTAAACTCCCTTTTTTCGAGGATTTGCGAAGGCAGAGAGCTCGGATTTTTTCACAACGCCTTTGAGCGTTGCGAGCAAGATGCATGCCTTGTCTTCAAAGTTTTTTACCTTTAAGATCGCGGCCACTTTCTCGTTTTCCCTCAAATCTTCGAGCAGATTGATGAGAGGACGCCCCTTCGTGCGGCGGCTTCCTTCCGGGATCTGCCATACTTTTGTCCAATAGCACCTGCCGTGCGTTGTGAAGATGAGGAGATAGTCGTGCGTTGAGGCGACGTAGATATTTTTGAGCGAGTCGTCCTCTTTTTTCATCTCCATGCCAATGACGCCAGCCCCGCCGCGCCTTTGCTCGCGGAAGGTGTGGATCGGCATTCTCTTGATGTAGTCATCGTTCGAAATCGCAATCACAACCTGCTCGTCTGCAATGAGATCTTCCATTTGAAGCTCCCCTTCTGCAGCGACGATCTTTGTCTTGCGCTCCGACTTATGGCTTTTTTTCAGATCCTCTAATTCTTCCCGGATGATGCCGCGAACGAGCTCTTCGGAGGCCAAAATCGCCTTGTAATGGGCAATTTTCTGTAAGAGATCTTTGTATTCGGCGTCGATCTTTTCAGCCTCAAGCCCGGTGAGCTGATAGAGGCGAAGATCGAGCACTGCATTCGATTGCTTTTCGCTTAAGCCAAATCGAGCCATCAATTCCGATCTCGCAGCGTCTCTATTTTGAGAGGCGCGAATCACTCTCACTACCTCGTCGAGGTGAGCAAGCGCCTTCAAATATCCTTCGAGGATATGGGCTCTCGCCTCCGCTTTTGCAAGCTCGAAGCGGGTTCTTCTGCGGATCACTTCCATTCGATGGTCGATCCACGCCGAGATGAAGTGTTTGATATTCATCGTGCGGGGAAGGCCGTGATCGAGCGCGAGCATATTGCAGCCAAAAGTGATCTGCAAATCGCTATTTTTGTAGAGCTGGTTGATCGCGACGTCTGCGATTTCGCCCCGTTTTAGCTCCAAAACGATCCTGAGACCATCTTTATCCGACTCATCTCTGATGTCGGAGATGCCAGTGATCACTTTTTCGTTGATCAGCTCTGCGATCCTCTCGATCAGTCTCGATTTATTGACGTTGTAGGGAACTTCATCGACGACAATCTGTTGGCGGCCATTGGCCAAATCTTCCGTGCGCATGAGGGCTCTTAAAAGAAGCTTGCCGCGCCCTGTGTGATACGCCTCTTTAATGCCCCGATAGCCGCAGATCATCCCGCCTGTCGGGAAGTCGGGACCGGGCATTACCTTCATGATATCGTCAATCGAAACCATCCTGTCTTCCAAAACAAGGATTGTCGCGTTGATGAGCTCAAGCAAATTGTGAGGAGGGATGTTTGTCGCCATACCGACAGCGATCCCCGATGAACCGTTGCAAAGGAGGTTCGGGAATCTCGCCGGAAATACGGTCGGCTCGGTCTTCGTCTCATCGTAGTTGGGAATCATCTCGACGGTGTCTTTATCGAGATCTTCCATAAGCGCCATCGCAGCGGACGTCAGTCTCGCCTCGGTGTAACGCATCGCAGCTGGGGGATCTCCGTCAATCGATCCAAAATTACCCTGTCCGTTGATGAGCGTATAGCGCATCACCCAGTCTTGGGCCAAGCGGACAAGCGTTGGGTAGATCACCGTCTCGCCGTGGGGGTGGTAGTCGCCCGAGGTGTCGCCCGAGATCTTTGCGCATTTTCTATGCTTTGCTCCGGGGCTTAAGTTCAACTGTCTCATCGCGTAGAGAATGCGGCGCTGCGAGGGCTTTAAACCATCTCTTACATCCGGCAAGGCTCTTGAGATAATGACCGACATCGAGTAGCGAAGGTAGCTCTCCTTCATCTCCTCTTCGACATTGCGTGGGACGATCACTTCATCTTTCGTATAAGACATGAAACACTCTCTTAAATATCCAGGTTTTTAACCGACAAGGCGTGCTGTTCGATAAAGAGTCTTCTAGGCTCCACTTCTTCGCCCATGAGCATCGAGAACATTCTGTCTGCCGCAATCGCATCGGGCAGCGTTACTTTGACAAGCGTTCTCATCGCAGGATCCATCGTCGTTTCCCAAAGCTGGTCTGCGTTCATCTCGCCAAGACCTTTGTAGCGCTGCACTTCAACGCCCTTGCGGCCATTGGCTCTGATCGCATCAATCATCTCGCGGAGCGTGTAGAGAGGCGTTACTTTACCCCCCTCTTCGACCATTTCGAAGAGATCTCCTTCAGCGATGCAATAATTTTCCAGCTTCAGGCGGAACGCCACTAATTTTTCTGTGAGCGAGATCAGGCGATTCGGATCGTAAAGCTCGGTAAAGGCAAGCGCTTTTACGATGAAGTTTTTCATCTCTTCTGTCACCTCTTCAGCCGGAATCGAAGCAAGGGTCTCTTCATGTGTTTTCTTTTGAAGCTCTTCGTTCTCTTTTTTCAGTTCGATGAGCTCTTTTTCATTGTAGATAAACTGGTACTTGCTGCCGATGGCCACTTGGTACTGCGGGAAGCTGTCTCCCTTTCTCGCAGAGACAAATTCCCTAAACGGAACTCCCTTTCTCTCAATTGAGCTGATAAACACTTCGACCTCCAAAACGAGATCCATCAGCTTTTCAGTGTCTTCTTTCGAATAGGGCTTTTTCGTCTTTGCGCTCTGGATCAAAAGATCGCCAAGGCCGAGTTTCAGCAAGTACTCATCCATCTCTCTTTCTGAGTGAATGTACTGGCTCGTTTTCTTGCGCGTCACCTTAAAGAGGGGCGGTTTTGCAATGTAGATAAAGTTGTTCTCAATCAGCGCCGGCATATGGCGATAGAAGAACGTCATGAGGAGCGTTCGGATGTGGGAGCCGTCGACGTCGGCATCCGTCATGATGATCACTTTGTGGTAGCGGAGCTTGGAGAGGTTAAAATTCT
>MGLY01000010.1:8966-11982 GCA_001794935.1 Chlamydiae bacterium RIFCSPHIGHO2_12_FULL_49_9
CGCCCCATCTTCGCAGAGCCGCCCGCAGAGTCTCCCTCAACGATGTAAATTTCGCAAAGAGCCGGATCGTTCTCCTGGCAGTCTGCAAGCTTGCCGGGAAGCCTTGCGCCGTCGAGCGCCGTCTTTCTCAGCGTCAGCTCCCTCGCCTTTTTCGCAGCTTCTCTCGCCTGCGCAGCGATGATCGCCTTTTCGACGATCAGCTTGGCAATTGCTGGATTTTCCTCTAAAAAAGTAGTCAGGTGCTCGCCGACAATTGTCTGCACAATCCCTGCAACTTCGTTGTTGCCGAGTTTTTGCTTTGTCTGCCCTTCAAACTGGGGGTTGGGCACTTTGACCGAAATAACGGCGGTAAGGCCCTCTCTCATATCTTCGCCGCTGAGAGAAATCTTGTCTGTTTTCAGAAGCGAATGAGCCTTAATATAGGTGTTTAAAACCCTTGTAAGAGCCGTCGAAAAGCCGGTTAAGTGAGTGCCGCCCTGTCTTGTCGAGATGTTGTTGACGTAGCTATGGACCATTTCGGTATAGGTGTCATTCCACTGCATCGCCACTTCGACATCGATCGGCCCGTCGTGGCCGTCTTTGATCGCGTGGATAAAGATCGGCTTGGGGAATAGTGGTATTTTCCCCTCATTTAAATAGGACGCGAAAGAGGAGAGCCCCCCCTCATAATTAAAGCGCACAGGCTCTTTCGCAGCGTCTCTTTCATCCTGGAATAAAATCGTAATCCCGCGATTTAAGAAAGCGAGCTCTCTCAGCCTCTTGATCAAGATATCATAGTCATAAGTCGTCACTGAAAAAATTTTCTCATCGGCCCAGAAGGCAACCTTCGTTCCGCGCTTGGTTGTAGTCCCGAGCTTTTTCAAGGCGCCCATGGGCTTGCCGCGCTCAAAGGTCATCTCATACATGTGGCCGTTTTTGCAAACAGTCGTAATCAACTTCCTGGAAAGAGCGTTTACGCAGGAGACGCCGACGCCGTGAAGACCGCCCGACACCTTGTAGGTGCCTTTGTCGAACTTACCGCCCGCGTGGAGGATTGTCATAACGACTTCAAGCGCGCTCACTTCTCTGCCTTGCTTGGCCGACTCTTTTTCGTGTTTTTCAACGGGAATCCCCCTACCGTCGTCCTCAACGGTGACGCCGCCATCCGAATGCAAGGTGACGATAATCTGAGTGCAATAGCCGGCGAGCGCCTCATCGATGCTGTTATCGACTACTTCGTAGACGAGCTGATGGAGTCCATTTGTGTGCGTATCGCCAATGTACATCCCCGGGCGTTCTCGGACGGCCTGAAGGCCTTCCAATACGGTGATCGAACTGGCGTCGTACTCTTTCTCTTTACTCATTGTCGTCATACCCTTTCATCCCACCCGAAATATAAGATCCCGGATCTGAAATTTTTGCTTTAAGCGCCTTAAAAGGCGAGGCTTTTCGTGCTGGCACAATAAACTGTAGAGAGTAGGACTTTTTACCTTCACAGTCAAGACCCCCTCTTTTACATAGAGGGGCTCTGTCAGCGGGCCCATTTTCTCCCCCAGAAGATGAAACCATTCGCGGAAGATTTCCTCTTGTCCGCCGCCAGCTTTTCGGCCAATTTCCCCCATGATCTCGCCCAGCAAATCGGAGATCTTTTTCCCCGGATTTTGGATACCGTCAAAGTTCCTTGGAGTTCGACCTTTCATAGCACAATTTCTCCACCCCCAACTATAGATTAAATCACCCAAAAAAACAAACGGAAAAACTATCAATTCAATTTTTTAATTAATGGGAAAAGCTCCTAGAAAAAGAGCGAGCTAACGCCCCAGGCGATCAGGAAATAGATCGTCATTGAGAGGAAGTCATTGAAGGCGGTCACAATGGGTCCTGCGGAGATCGCAGGATCAACGCCGATGCGAGCAAAGAAAAGCGGCGAAAAGACGCCGAGAAATGTCCCCGCAAAACACCCCCCAATCAGCCCAATGCTCACAATGATCGCAACGCCAGCAGGCGTCGTCGATCCAAGAGCCCCTCCGCTCATCAGATCGAGTAGGTAGACAAAAAGCCCACACCCCACTCCAAAAATCGCGCCTGTAAATAGACCGCTGCAGAGCTCTTTTGTGATCGTTTCTCTCCGAGAGCCGGGAGAGAGCCCCCCCATCGCCATGATCCGGATGAGAACTGTGCTGCACTGCAGGCCGATAGTGCCCGACATGCCGGTGATGAGCGGCACAAAGAAGAGAGCAAAGGTGAGGGCGCCTCTATCGTGCTTTTGGAAAGCGGACATAACGCCCACGTTGAGAAGTCCGGCGAGAAGCGTGACAAAAAGCCAGGGAGCGCGGGTGAGAAAACGGCGCAGGATCGGGTCGTGGGAAGTGAACCGCTCGTTCGTTCCTGCCATACGGGCGATCGTCTCATCTGCGAGATCCTCCATCGCCTCGACGACATCTTCATCCGTGATGACGCCGACGAGGTAATTGTCGATATCGACGACGGGAAGAGAGGCGATTTTGTAGCGCTCGACGAGGTCGATCACCTCTTCGCGGGTCGCATCGGCAGTCACTTTGTGGAGGATCGGCCGCATCACTTGGCGAAGGGGCGTTCCCGGCGGGTTGATCATCATGTTGCGCGCCGGAACGTAGCCCTGGAGCTCGCCCGCATGGCTGAGGATGAAGATCCCCTTGGTAAAATCGATGCGGGGATTGTCGCGGATGTAGGTCGAAGCCTCGCCGATCGTCATCTCCATCGTGAAGGCGAAAAACTCGGAGCGCATAAGGCGGCCCGCGCTTTTCCGGTCGTGCTTTTTTAATTCGCGGATGCGGGACGCTTTCTTCGAGTCGATGAGATCCATAAGTCTACGAAATCTCCGCTCGGGCATATCCTCGATGAGCCAGACGGCCTCGTCAGTGGGGACCTTTTCAAAAATTTCTTTGAGCTCTTCAGCGACACGCGGCTCACTCTCTTTCGCCACCTCAACGATGAAGAGCTCAAAGAAATTTTTGAAAAGGTCCCCCCTGACGAGGCCGTCTGGCTCATCGAGGAT
>MGLY01000011.1 GCA_001794935.1 Chlamydiae bacterium RIFCSPHIGHO2_12_FULL_49_9
GTAGTGGAGTTTCGGCCCCACTTTGTCCCATCCAAAGAGCAAAATGCCCAAAAACCCCGCTTCCAAAAAAAAGGCAAAGACTCCCTCTGCGGCGAGCGCGCTCCCAAAGACGTCTCCGACAAAGCGGCTGTATCTCGACCAGTTTGTGCCGAAGGCAAAGGTCTGCACGAGCCCCGTTGCAACGCCCAATGCAAATGTCAGAGCAAAGATTTTGATCCAAAAGTGGGTCATCTCCTTGTACTTCAATTTTCCCGTCTTCAGATACATCCCCTCCATCACGACTAAAATGAGTCCAAGCCCGATGCTAATCGGCGGATAGAGGTAGTGAAAGCAGGTGTTTAGAGCAAACTGAAATCTAGAAAGAGTCAACACGTCCATGGCATGCTCAATTTAAACCATCACTTATCCAGCAAAAAATCTTTTAAAGTCAATCGAGCAAAATAGAAAAAATAACAGGCAGGATAGAAAAGGGATCTCATCCTGCCCTTGGGACAGGGGCCCTAAAAATGTTTCATTTTTGGGGGCTGTGGATCCTGTATCGGCGCCTCGCCGATCCTGTTTTTATTTTCATCTCTCTCATGTTGCCAGCAACTCCTAAAAGTTTTAGAATGGAGGAGATAGTCAATGTCGCTATTTACTCATGCCTGTTGATTTTAAAGTAGTTGCGCTTTTCTAGAGGAAAGAGATGAGCTTCTTCCACGCACTCACCCCATTCATTGAAGTCATGATCATCGCGATCATGCTCAACTACTTACTCTCATTTTTTTGGAATACCAAGTCGATGGATCTCGTTTTGGGGTTTTTTGCCTTTTTATTCATCCTGGCCGCCTCCAGCTGGCTCAATCTGCCCGTTTTGCACAAGATTATGGTGTTGATTGGCAACGTCGCGGCGATTGCAGTGATCATCATCTTCCAGCCCGAGCTGAGGGTTGCCCTCTCGAAGCTGAGTCTCAAAAGCCGAAGGTATCGGGAAGTGACTGAGTTTGATAAATTTCTGGATCAACTCGCGGGCTCCGTCTACAAAATGTCTGAAAGGAAAATCGGCGCGCTGATCGCCGTTGAGAATGAAGACTCTTTGGAAGAATATGCCCAAAAAGCGGTCATGCTCAATGCTGAGTTCTCCCCCGAGCTCCTGGAGACCGTTTTTGCGCCCACGACTCCCCTCCACGATGGCGCAATCATCTTGAGAGACAAAGAGATTTTGGCAGCGGCCGTCATCTTGCCGCTGGCAGAAGACGCATCGCAGCTCGCCAAATCGATGGGGACGCGCCATCGAGCGGGCCTCGGCCTTAGCCATATGACAGATGCCCTTGTGATAGTTATTTCGGAAGAGACGGGCAAAGTCTCGATCGCAAGAGAAGGGATTATGACAAGGGGGGTAAAAGTCGATCGCTTCAAAGGGATCATTCGAAGCATCTTCAATCCGCCTCCCCGCATGAGCGTTTCGACAAAATTCAACTTGCTGGAGTGGCTTAAAACGTGAAAACTCTCCTCCTTCGATTCTTTATTGAAAATTGGCAGCGCAAGCTCATCTCTCTTATTCTCGCCATGATCCTCTGGATGGTGATCAACTACTCGATGACATCGACGAAATCGGTGCACAACATCCCTGTAAGAGTGACCAATCTCTCTCCGGAAAAAACAATTGAAGGGATGCAGGAAAACGGCCTTCTCGGAAAAAAGATCACCCTCGTTTTGACCGGCAACAAATCGGCGCTCGACGATCTCTCCGGCAAAGATTTGGAAGTCGTGATCGACGCCTCTGGAAGACCCGCCCAGTGGATCGCCTCTATATCCAAGAAAAATCTCGTCTCCTTAAGCCCCGAGTTTGACCTCAACAAAATCGCTCGCGTGGCCGACGCTGAGATGATCATCAAGCAGAGCAAAAAAGTCACAGAAAAGATCCCCGTCCTCATCACTCAGCCGATTGGCGAGGCGCCAAAAGGGTATCAGTTTCTCGACGTGTGGCCCTATCAGCTCTATCTGACAGTCAATGGCCCTGAGGAGGCTGTCAAAAAGCTAAAGACCCGCGGGCTCAAGCTCACCTTTAACCTCAATGACATCACAGGCGCTGAACTCGATGCGCTCCAGAGTGTGAAAAATCGCCAAAGCGACGAGATCAGCTTCTTTGTCCCCAACTCCTGGAAAAGGATCTCTCTGCCGCAACTCTCTGAAACACCCCTTGAAATCGACGATCCTCAGGCCAAAGCGCTCCGCATCGACTTTTCCCGCCAAGATCTTTTGCCGATTGGATTTTCCCTGCCGGTGAGTGTCTTCTTTCCCCCCAAATACAGCAACACATTAAATCCTGACACTTACACCCTTGCATCAAATGAGTTCATCGTGAAGAAAAACGGGATTAAAATGATCGCCCCTCCTCTCTATGCCCAAGGGGTCAGCCGCCTCTTTCTGGAGACCGTCAAAGACATGATCCAGGTCGTTGTTGTCGCGTGCCCCAAATCTGAAAGAGAGTCTCTCTTTTGGAACGCGCAGTTTGTCTATCCGCATAAGCTCGAGGATCGCTATGTCGCTAAAGTTCTCTCTGAATGCAATGATGAAATAGCAGACATCCAGCCAAGACTCAGAGAAGACTATTTGAGGAACCGCTTCCGCAGGTACATGAACCGGTTTCGCCTTTATACGCCAAATCACAAAAAGCTCTCCCTCAAAATTGAGCTTCAGGCAAACTCGATCTCCGTAAATCCGCAAAATTACCCCTGATGAAGACCGTTCTTTTAAAATCTCGGGCCGCTTCTGCAGGAGGTCTCGAGAAGCACGCCGAGAGAATCGCTCACGCGCTCCTTGAAAGAGGAGACGAGGTGACCCTCCTCACAACAGGCGAGGCGAGCGCTATTAACAAGGGCGGTAAAAAGGTGACAATATGCGCTAGCGAGGCAAAGCCAGATCAAAGCGAAGCGGTTCGAGTGAGTGGGGCCAATAGTAGAACTATTGGCCCCCGAGAGAGAATTGATATGGCGCAGCCGCAGCAAGCAGATTGTCACCTTTTTACCGCCCTTGTTAATAACCCACTTCTCTCTATCATCTCCACCTACACCTCTCCCTGGCCCTCTTTTTTAAAGATGGAACAGTTCGACAGGTTCACTCAAAACTATCTCAAGAAAAATAAAGCCGATCTCGTCATCGGGATGGATAGAACCCGAGAGCAAACCCACATTCGCGCGGGCAACGGCGTCCATGCGGCCTATCTAAAAAGCCGCATTGCGTGCGAAGGAAAATTCAAATATTTTCTCTGCCAGATCAATCCGATGCATAGAAAAATCCTCGAGATCGAAAAAGAGGCCTTTGAAAATCCAAAACTCAAAAAGATCATCGCCAACTCTCACATGGTCAAACGGGAAATCCTCGAGCACTACAAAGTTGAACCCTCAAAAATTGAAGTAATCCATAACGGCGTCGAGTGGCATGAGATGGCGTCAGATTTTGCACATTGGGAAGAAAAAAGAGATCGTTTTCACTTTCTTTTCATCGGCAATGGCTATATGAGAAAAGGACTCGACTCTCTTTTAGAAGCTCTTCCTCGCTTATCTTGTAAAGACGCTTTTCTCTCCGTCGTCGGCAAGGATAAAAACATCGATTTTTATCGAAAAAAAGTAAAACAGCTCGGCCTTGAAAACCGGGTGGAATTTTTTGGGCCTCAAAAAGAGATCCTCCCCTTTTACAAAAAAGCCGACGCCCTCGTGATCCCCTCTTTTTACGACCCGTTTGCCAATGTCACAGTGGAGGCGCTCGCGATGGGGCTTTTCGTCGTCTCCTCAAAAACAAATGGGGGCTCTGAAGCGCTCACCAAAACAAACGGCGTTGTCGTCAAAGACTCTTTAATAGATGCTCTTGAAACCGCTCTAAAAAAACCCAAAACTAAAGAGAGAGCCTCTCAGATTAGAGAGAGCGTCAAACATCTCGATTTTTCTAATCAAATGCGCCTCTTTTTGGAGGCCTGTGAGTAAAGAGAATCTCGCCTACTGGCTGATCCGAATGGCGAGCTTTCCTTTCCAGTGGATGAGCTACCCCGCTATTCGAAAAATGGGCCGTTTTGTCGGCCGGTGTCTTTTTTATTCTATGAGAGTCTATCGAAAAAGAACGCTGAGCAATCTTGCGCTTGCAAGCTCTCTCAACTTAAGCCCCAAAGAAATCAAGCGGGTAGCCATCGCCTCTTTCCAAAATTTGGCGATCAACTGTCTTGAATATCCGAAACTGATGCGGGAAAAGGACTGGAAGCGAAAAATTTTTTGCGAAAACCCCGAAGTTGCAGACGAGCTTCATAAACGGGGCCAGGGACTTATTTTTTTCTGCGGCCACCAGGCGAATTGGGAAGTTCTTTTCTTGGAGGGAACTTCCCGTATGAAAGGAATTGCCATCGGCAAACCGATCAAAAATAAAAAGCTCTACAACTGGATCGTCTCCATTCGCGAAAAAAACGGCGGGACCATCACCCCTCCGAGAAATGCCATTAAAGAGGGATTCCGCGCTTTGAAAAAGGGTTCTTTCATGGGGATCGTCGGCGATCAAGGGATGCCAGACAGCGGCTACTCATTTCCCTTTTTAGGAAGGCGCGCCTGGACCTCTACCGCGCCAGCTCTCTTGTCTTATCGAACCAATTGCCCAATCCTATTTGCTGAAACAAAAAGGACCCAAACAGGATACAAAATCCGCTATTCCGATCCGATTTGGCCTAACCTCAATGAGCCGATTGAAAAAGAGACAGTGCGCCTGATGGACCTCATACTCACCCTTCTTCAAGAGAGCATCCGCTCTTCTCCCGGAGAATGGCTCTGGCAGCACAACCGCTGGAAGCAGCACACACCCCAAATCGTCTATAAGAGATTTCGACAAGATTCCATCCTGATCATCCTTCCGAAAGAAAGACCTGACCTCCTCCCCCACCTAAAAACCTTTCGAGAGATTTATCCATTGGGCTTTCTCTTTTTGCTGGCTCCTATAGAGCTTAAAAATCAGCCCCTTTTCGATGCAGACGAGATCATTTACTATGAGCATCCGAAAAAAGGGACGCTTTTGGAAGACTTTCGCTTTAAGCTCGTATTCGATTTTACAGAAAGCCCGAAAGTGCGCTCCCACTACGAGCGCTTGAGCGCCTTTGAGACGATCCATCTCAAGGCAGAATCTCCTCACAATCTCTCTGAAACTTTAAAAAGGTCTCTCTGCAGACCGGGAACTCTGTGGCATGCCTAAAGAGCGCTTTTTTATCGACACTTCCCTCATCGAAAATGAGACCGTTTCTCTCGAAGGAACCGAGTTTCACCACTTTGCCCACGTAATGAAGATGAAAAAAGGAGATGAGGTAGATCTCATCAATGGCAAAGGGGCCCTTTCAAAGGCGGTTGTCCTCTCAGTAGACAGACAAAGAGCTTCCTTAAAAATCCTTTCGACCTCTTTAACTCTCCTCTTCCCTCCCCGCTTTATTCTCGCCATTCCCCTTATGCGCCCCTCAAAGCTCGAGTGGGTCCTTGAAAAAGGAACCGAGCTCGGCGCCGACGCTTTTTGGCTCTATGAGGCAGAAGGCTCTGAAAAGACAAGCCTTTCTGAAAATCAAAAAGAGAGATTCAAAACGATCGCTATTTCTGCAGTCAAACAGTGCGGCAGGCTCGATCTGCCTCCGATTGATATCTACAAAAACCTCGATGAGATCCTCTCTCAAAAGGCTCACTTTTTCTTTGGCGATACAAGAGAGGCTCCTTTACTGAAAGAAGTGGACAAAGAAGGCCCTCTTGTCTTCATCACAGGCCCAGAGAAAGGGTTTTCTCAAAAAGAGCTCGCCCTTTTATCTAAAAAAGCAAAAGGAGTGCGGCTTCACCAAAATATTCTTCGCGCGGAAACGGCGCCAATTGCAGCAATTACACTTTTAACGAGATAATTTCATGCTTCCTATTACAGGTTCGAACGGACACAGATATCCCTTAGACCCAAACGCAATGCTCTCCGAGCAAATTTCGAATGGATATGACCCCAAGACGATCGAAGGTTTGTTTAAAAGAGAAGGTACGCGATTAGAACCCTCTCTGATTCACCAACTTCTTGAGCGAGTGGCTCAAAGACAAGATTTTGCTATCGCCTTTTTGATTTTAGAAGAGCCCCTTTTCAACGCAATCGACAACGGCCCTTGTCAATTAGCGCGGTTTCTCCGCTCCTATCAAATGAGTCTTCCTCCTTCCCTTTTTGAAAAGGGGTTTCAAAAAGCAGCAACCAACCGCAATCTGGAGATCTTGACGCTATTTTTAATGTCCCCCTATCTTAAACAAGAAGGAATGCAAGATCTCCTTCCGGAACTTTTTCAAAGCGCTTTTCTGAGTGCGGTAAGCTCGGAACATTCTTATGCCTTAGAGCTTTTGCTTCAAGAGCCTTGGAAGCAACATATTTCGCAAAACTGCATAGACATCGCACTTTTGATGCCCGGAGGACACCCAATAGGAATAGTTCAGATCCTCTTTGGAGCTTTAAATCCCCTAAACAAGAAAAAACTTCCCAAATATTTGAAAACGGCTCTCGATTTTCACTGCTTTAAAACGGCAAAACATATCTTAAGTTTAAATGACTCGCTGATCGTCGATTCAATGATGCGATGGTTTATTCGCGCATGTCAAATCGGAGATCTGCTAAAGATCTCACAAATGCACAGTTTGGAATTTCTCAAAAAAATGAGCTCCGAAGTATTGAAAAACGCCTATTCAAAAATCGAGGAGCTGATCCCTCCTTTAAGATTCGATCCTCCGGAAGATGACTTTGATTTCTATGCAGTTGATCGAAAATTATCTATCGCTCGCAAATTCGCAATTTTTTGTCTGAATTCAGAATTAACCAGAAGGGAGGAGGCTATACCAATACATCCACAAACTGATGCTTCGGATTCTGTCTGATGCAGTATTGCTTGTCCCAAGGGCTATTGAAAAGAGCCATGGGGCGTCCCTCTTTGTCAAGAACAAGCGTTGAGGTAGAAGTTCCGGCAAAACTCCCCATATCGCCAACCACCCATGCGCTGCACTGATACGGAAGCGGCGTCAAAATCGTCTCGACCCCATATTCGTCTTTGAGCCGATATTGCATCACCTCGAACTGAAGCTGGCCGACCGCTGCAAAAATATACTCCCCTTCTCTTTCAAAAGAGCGGAGCATCTGGATCGCCCCTTCGCTCACGAGCTGCAAGAGCCCCTTGTCAAAAGCCTTTCTTTTGCCGACGTCTTTCGGGTAGAGCTTGGCAAAGATCTCCGGCTGGAATTTCGGGAGCGGCTTGAAGTTAAATCCCCCGGTGAGAGACAGCGTGTCGCCGATCGCAAAGAGACCCGGGTTGATGACGCCAATCACATCGCCGGCATAGGCGACGTCGAGAGTCGTTCTTTCGCCAGCCACCATGCCGTGGGGACGAGAGAGTCTGATTTCTCGATTCAATCGGTGGTGTTTGACGACGAGATCCCGCTCAAATTTCCCCGAGCAGATCCGGATGAACGCCATGCTATCTCTATGGCGCCGGTCCATGTTCGCCTGCAGTTTAAAAATGTAGCCGCTAAAAGGGGTTGCGATCGGATCGATCAGAATTTCTCCGCCGTTGGGAAGATCGGCGAGTCTCGGGCCCGGGCAGGGAGCGAGATGGATAAAAGCGTCAAAGAAGGGCTCTACTCCAAAGTTCGTCAGCGCTGAGGCAAAAAAGACGGGAGTCACCTCTCCTCTTAAAAAAGCATCTTGAGAAAATGCATTGCCCGCCATCTCCAAAAGGTCGAGCTCTTCGAGAAGCTGATCGGAGATGCGCGGCTTCGCCTCTTTAAGAGCTACCCGTTCAATATCTGCTTTCTGGGCGCCGCCGATAGAAGTTTTGGTAAAGAAAATACACTCATTTGTCTTCCGGTCGAAAACCCCCTGAAAATCTCTTCCTGTGCCAATGGGCCAGTTCATGGCGTAGGATTGGATCTGAAGGACGTTTTCCACCTCGTTCATAAGCTCAAGCGGCTCCCTTCCGGGCATGTCCATCTTGTTGATGAAGGTCAACACCGGGATTTTCCTCAACCTACATACTTCAAATAACTTACGAGTCTGCTTCTCAACGCCTTTACCGGCATCGATCACCATGATCGCACAATCCGCTGCAGTCAGAGTGCGATAAGTGTCTTCGGAAAAATCTTCGTGGCCCGGGGTGTCGAGGACATTGATGATCGTATCTTTATAACTAAACTGCATGGCGGAAGAGGTGATCGAGATGCCCCTTTCCTGCTCCATCGCCATCCAGTCGGATGCGGCGGCTTTGCGCCCTTTTCTCCCTTTGACCATGCCGGCGGTTCTCAGCATCCCGGAATAGAGGAGCAGTTTTTCGGTCAGCGTTGTTTTTCCCGCATCGGGGTGGCTGATAATGGCAAACGTGCGCCGTTTTGCAACGGCCTCTTGAATTGTACTCATAAAATTACATCGAAAGGATAGGGCAGGCGGGGGATTCTTCGGCGCCGCGGTAGATGAGTCCTTTTTGAGGATCGAGCGTCACCTCTTCCCCTTCCCTTAGCACAGACATCGCGCCGTCTGCGCGCGACATCACTGATATTTCAAATGTTTTGGCAAGGAGCGCCGCATATTTTTCCGAAGCGCTGTCGCCGATGTAGTTCTGTAGGATAACGCCGGCTGCCTTTTTAAGCACTTGCAAAAAGCTGTTGTCGCAGTGCGGAATCACAACGAGTTTGTCCTCCAAATCATCCGCATCGTAAGATTCGGGAGCCAAAACAAAGACGACTTTACCGCTCACTTTCGGTCCAAACCCTTTGTGGCCTCTGACAAGCACCTCGCCGACGCTCTCTACCATCATCATGTTCGTCGTCCCCTTTTTGCCAAACGGGGCTCCTGCAGTCACAACGACG
>MGLY01000012.1 GCA_001794935.1 Chlamydiae bacterium RIFCSPHIGHO2_12_FULL_49_9
CGTAGTGGCTGAGGATGCGGAATTCCTCGATGGCAAGGTGGGCTGTTTTGCGAAATTTTTCTTCGAAAAGAGCCTCGTTTTTTGCCAAGATATGCACTCTGGGGTGTCTCTCGTTGGAAAAGGGGGCCAGATAGGTTTTTGACAGCGCTACATAGGTATTGGCAAGAGATGCGTGCACTTCGAGATCGGTTGGAGTCGATTTAATCTGGTTGATGTGCTCTTCGACAGCAGACTGAAGAAGGAGCAGTTTCATTTTAAATACATCTTCCCAGTGACAGTATGCAGAGAACCGAGAGATGGGGGAGGCGAGAGGACGTAGGAGTTTTGGGATCTTGTAAAAATTCCACTCAAAATCTTGCAGATAGTTGGAGAGTTTCGAAAGCGCCTCCGCCAAGGAGAGGTGATGTTGGGCTGATCCGGGAGGAAGCGGGAGGACTTGTCTGCACGACTGGATGAATTGCTCTCTGAGATGAACGAGCTGTTCCGGCTTTTTTGCTTGGTAATAGAAGAGAAGCACAAAGTAGGAAAAGCAAGTGAGAAAAAGTCCGCCCAAGGCAAACGCAAGAATGGCTGATTTGCTCAAGAACGGGAGAAATAAAAAGAAGAGAACCAGCTCTGTGCTGAAGACAAGAGAGAACAGCAAATTAAATGTTACAAATGAACGGGTTACTTTCCGAAATTGATACAAGATCGCCCGATAGTATTGGGGAAGATTTTGCTGGAGAAAAGAATCGTCGAATGGAGGTTCGTTTTCGAGTTGTGTTGCCATATTGATTTTAACAGTAGTCTTATATCGTGTAGTCTCTTTTTGGTTTTTTTGCAACACACTTTTCATCGATCTGCGCGGTTTATTTTCCTGAGTTAATCATGTAGTCAATGACCCTTTGACTGACTCCGGAATCTTGCAGACGCCGAACTTGCGCCTGGCTTAAGGAATAGGCGCCATCCGTCTCTCTGATGTATTGGATAATGGTGTCGTCAGCAACTCCGCCCTGGCTTAGCTTGATCACGTCGTTGATTGTCAATGGATCGCCTCGATCCATCCGCTCAACAGTTCTGGGAGAGGTTCTCTCCATCACTTTGCGATCCTGTTGATCGAGGGCCGCTCCAATCAGCCCACCTGCGATGATTCCAGCAGCTCCTCCAATCAGAGCTCCCTTCCCCCCGCCAGCAGCGCCGCCAATCCCGGCCCCGATGACGCTCCCGGCAATGACCCCGGTGCCTGTATTGCTTGCGCAGCCCCCCAAGACGTGGGTGGCAATTAAGAATGAAATAATAGAGAAATGCTTCATAAATTCCCCATCTCCGGACCACCTTTGAATCGAGGTCTCTTAATCCCTCTAACTATTCTTATTTTTAATTAATGTATAGGATTGTTTGGGGTTAATTAAGTAGCGATTTCTTCTCGGAATCGGTAACCAACTCCCCGAACCGTCTCGATCCAGTCAAAAGTAGGCCCCAATTTTTTTCGGAGCGAAGCGATGTGCACGTCGATGTTTCTATCGACGATAAAGGCATCGTCGTTGTTGATGTCGTCGAGGAGCTGGTTGCGAGTGAGAACTTTTCCCCGATTGGTGACGAGCCTTCGAAGGATTCCGAATTCAGACAGGGTGAGCGGAATGCTCTTGTCTGACTTGCGGAGGGCATAACGGTCGATTTCGAGGAGAAACTCTCCAAACTTAACGGCTTTGGTTGGTTTCTCGGGTTCTTTGCCGCGGCGAAGAATTGCTTTGATGCGAGAGAAAAGCACTTTGGGAGAGAAGGGCTTGGGCACGTAATCATCGGCGCCCAGCTCGAGTCCCAAGACGACGTCGATCTCTTCGCCTTTGGCGGAAAGGATCAGCACAGGGATATTTTTCAGCTCGGGATCGCTTTTCATTTTTCGGCAGACATCCAGACCATTTTCTCCCGGAAGCATAATATCGAGAACAATCAGATCGGGCTTTTCTCTTTCAATTGCCCGATAGCCGTTTATCCCGTCCACCTCGACGTGCAACTTATAACCGGAAAGTTCGGCTTGAAGCTTAATCAAGGCGGCGATGTCCTCTTCGTCTTCAATCAAAAGGATTCTTTTTTTCTGGCTCACATTACACCTCTTTTTCTGCTCGAAAATCAATCTATCGTTCAAAATAGTTTCACAGTTTCTTGTTTTTTTTCAATCAGAGAATCGAGATTCGTTCCACCGAGTCGATTTCTGAGCCAAAAAATAGGGGCGCGAATCGCTTGAATTTATCTGGATCATCGCTTGCAAAAAATTGATAGCGAGGAGCTTGAGCGGCCACGTTGAGCAGGTTGGATCTCAAAAGAATTTCGCGCGTTTGAATTGCGCAAATTTCAGCAGGTTCTATGAGTTTGACTGCAGGTCCAAGGACATCTTGAATGGTGGTTTTGAGCAAAGGGTAATGGGTGCAGGCGAGAAGAGCCGAGTCGATTTGTTTGTCTTTCAGAAATGCAAGATAGTGTTCTGCGATGAGATGGGCGGAAGGGTGATCAAAAAGGCCTTCTTCGACCAGTGGAACAAAAAGGGGGCATGCGGTAGGGAAAAGAGTCGCCTTTTGGTTTTGCTGCAAGATCAGAGATTGGTAGATTCCGGATTGGATTGTGCTTGTTGTCCCCAAAATAGCGATGCGCCAGGATCGAGTTGATTGTTTGAGTAGTTCGATACCCGGCTCAGTCACTCCGACAACCGGTATTGGCAGTTTACTTTTGAGAGTTTCCAGGGCATGACAGCAGGCGGTATGGCAGGGAATGATGAGGAGTTTGATGTTTTGTTTGAGGAGAAAAGAGGCGTTGTTCAGCGCGTACTCGAGAACAGCCTGGGGCGATTTATTGCCATAAGGAAGATGGGCTGTGTCTCCAAAATAAACAAGGTGCTCGGAGGGGAGATGTCTTGCGATCTCTTTCATCACTGTTAGGCCGCCGAAGCCGGAGTCAAATAGGCCGATGGGACGAGTTTTGTCCATCGCTACTCTGCCGGGATTTGGATTTCTTGGCCGATTACGATGAGATCGTTGTCGAGGCTGTTGAGTTTTTTTATTTTTTCAACGGAAGTTTTGTGCGCCTTCGCTATTTTTTCAAGAGAGTCGCCTGAGCGAACTTTGTAGATTTTAGAAAAAGTTGCCACTCCTCGAGAGCCTTTGGCAATCGATTCAATGGCGCCTTTGAGTTTTGCGAGTTCATCAAATTTTCGATTTTGCAGAAGGATTTCCTGCTCGAGCTCCTGAATCCGATCTTTGAATTGACTCAATGACGCCGTCGTTTCATTTGCGTGGGATAGGAACTGTTGCGCGCTTTGAGAGCTTGCATTTTGATTTTTCTCTAAAAAAGCCCATTTTTTTTCAAACGACTGGATTTGCTGCGATAACAACTCGATTTTTGCCTGCTGCTGTTCCAAGCCCTCTTTCTTGAGAGTTGCCAAGGCGTTTTCATAGTATTTAATCCTGCCGTCCAAGATCTGAATTTCGGTTTGGAAGCAGTTGATGTCATGTCTTAGATCGTCGAGAGTTGTCTGGACTTCATGGACGGTGAGCTCCCACTGGTGCTTTTCATCGTGGGGAGACGACTTTAGCGGCGAGCAAGAAGTTAGGGTGGCGAGCGACGCAAACAGGAGTGGATAGATCTTGAGTGGCATAACCGGGTGTCCTCTATTCTGAATGGGGATCTACTTTTCGTAGATTTTGAATTCAGAGCGGCGGTTGAGTTTCCAATCTTCTGGAGAATTGCCGTTTGCAATGGGCTGTTCTTTGCCCCTTGAAACGGTGTAAATCCGATTGAGATCCACGCCATTTTTGACGAGGAAGGATCGGACATAGTTGGCGCGCCGCATTCCGAGAGCCATGTTGTAGCTTGCAGAAGCTCTTTGGTCTGTGTGCCCTTCGATCACGAGATAAAGATTCGGATTTTTCTTGAGATGGGCGGCCAGTTTTGTCAGAGCTGCGATCTCAGCTCGATCGTGAAGCACGTGGCTGTCTGTTTCAAAGTGGAGCGCCTGGAAAATGGACCTTAAATCATCCGGCGGAAGATAAAATTCATCGAGAGAAGGAAAGCCTCTTTGGCCTGGGATTCCCCTTGGTTGAGGAAGCGCTGTGTCAGAGGCGGCAAATTGCTTGAGGTCTGAATCTCTTAAGGGGATGAAGTCGTCATCGTAGGGTCCCAGGAATTCTTCGTCTGAGGTGAGCATGCGCGATTCGTAGTCTTTGCCCCAGATCGCGTCGACGCCTTTCTGCATGTATCTCCCTGCAGTTTTGACATCTTCCCATGTTTGGCTGCTGTTTTTCGAGCACGCAGAAAGCAATAAAATGGCCGCAGCGCACAAAAAATGGATTTGCTGTTTCATATTTAGACTCTCCCCAATCCTACTGAAGATCAATTTAACCGATGAATGAATTCTTATCTAGTCTCCCAAGTTGGGAAACGTTTTTGGCCTGAGGTTTTGTTGATGAGGATCGGTTCCGGATGGTTTACGTTAACGAGATAAAGCTCGCACGCATCTTCCCCTTCTGTGTTGTAAATGAGATGAAGACTGTCGGGGGCCCAAGCGGGGTTTTCTTTATTCTCGGGACTCGCTGTCAGCGGATACTCTTCTTCTGTTTTAAAATCGTAAATCCAGATTTGTCGAACGCCGTCGAGTTTTGCGCTGTAGGCGAGTTTTGTTCCATCAGGCGACCATGAGGGAGAAGTGTTCTCTCGATTTTTTTTGGTTAAAAGGGCGGGGCGCGGCTTGCTCGTTTGCTTTGGACTTCCGACGCTCATCAAGTAAATGCGGGGAGGCCCATCTTTGTCTGATACAAAGGCGATCTGCTCGCCGTCGGGGCTGTATGTCGAGGAGGCTTGAGTGGCTCTTGGCGCTGAGAAAAGCTGCCTTGCTTTTCCGATCGGATCTCCTTTAGAATCAATGTTTTGAACGAAAAGATCGGGTCTTCCTGCCGCATCGGTTATAAATGCGACCTGATTCCCCTTTTGGCTGACGCTGGGCAAAAGCTGGTTCCCTTTTAAAGAGACCCACACTTCGCCTTTGGCGTCCGAGAGGCGTGAGCGGCAAATCTTAGATTGGCCATTTTTTTCAGTGACATAGTAGAAATCGGCTCCCTCTTTTTCTTTTGGGAAAAAGCCGGGCGACATGCAGTAGCCTTTTTCATTTGTCACTTGGCGCGCATTGGCTCCGTCCGAATCGCAAACCCAGATTTCAGAATGCCACTCAGGTCCGTCCGCATGGGGATTTTTCATCCTCTTCGCATAGAGAATTTTCAGCGAGGCAATCCCCTCAACGCCTGTTAAATCTTTATGGATCGCATCGGCCAGGCGGTGGATATGGCGGCGATCGCTGTCTAGATTGCCGCTGAGCGCAAATTCGGGATATTTTTTGGAAGTTCCTTTGGAAATGTCGAAGACAACTGCGCTAAAGCGATTTTGAGCTACTTGAATGGAGATGGCGTGAGAATAGGGCTGTTTTTTCCAAATGGCGAGATTGAAAGCTGCGCGCACTTCAGGATAGCGAAAAGTCGATTCGAGATCGTCCAATCTGGAGGCAACTGCAAAATAGCCTCCTGCATTGAGATCGAATTCGAAAGTGGCTCTCAGTTCCTCGAAATTTCTCCAGTCGTATTGAGAGGGATCGGTGTGGAGATTGGAGAGATAAATCGGTTTTAAAGAAGAGCGCGTAGGAAGGCGCACTTCGAGCTCTTGGCTGAAGAGGAAGAATGGGAGGAGAAGAAGACTAATGTATTTCCACATTGCGAAAAGTGATGGTAAACGAGAGTGCTGCGTCATCTATGCTGAAATCATTAAAACATGGGAAGGCAAGCTCAGGCAATCGCTTTTTGAGAAAAGCGGCGTTTTTTTGGCTCTTTGCATCCAAGATTAGACAATCGATCAAATTTCCAAACCGATCGATTCGAATTTCAGCTCTCACATCTCCATGTTCCGGAAGGTCGAGAGAGTGTTGCAGATAGGTGATGAGAAAATCGGCATATTCGGGAGAGGCTCTCGACTCCTCTGCAAGATGCGCTACGGGTTCAATTTTCGCTGGGAGAGAAAGTGTGGAGCGCTTGGAAGGTTCCGCGGGCGCAACTGCATCGAGACTTTTTGCGATTTCTTCCAAAGCGCTCTCAATTGGTTTTGGCGCTGCTTTCTTGGCGGTTTGCTTGGGCTTTGCTTTAGAAACGGCTTTTGCGGTAGGCGGGTTTGATTTTTCTGCCTTCTTTGCGGGAGCAGAAGGTGCCGTTTTTTGCACTTGGATAGCGGGCTTCGGCGCTGAAGGCTCAAAAGTTCTCACAATGATTGGACGCGGTTTTGAGAAAGACCTTGTGACGAGATGGTGAAAAGCGAGACAAAACACAATTAAAAAATGAACTGACCAGACAACGATTGCGATCTGTTTTTTTCTTGGGAAAGCAGCAAATTTCCTTGAAAATTCCATCGAGAACCTATCCCATTAAAATTTTTCGTCGATTTTTGGGATTATTTTGGCCGATTTTCGATTCTTTTAGTGGGGATCATATCAACAAAATATATTACCCCCACTAAAAGAATCGAAAAGTCGGCTCAAAAGAACCCAAAAATCGACTGAAACTTTTTAGTGGGATAGGTTCAACTAGGCTTCAAAATCACATCCATGTGGTCAAAGCCGGCATTTTCCAAGGCGTTTTTAACTGTTTGGTAAGTGCCAAACTGAGCTTTTTTATCATGGATGAGTTGGGGGATTGCTCTCGGATGGCGCTTTTTTTCTTCGCGAAGCTGCGCTTCTAGTTGAACAACCGTCACTTTTTGCCCCCGGTGCCAGATCGAATTATCCGCATGGACGGAGATCGTAATCTGGCTTGTTTCCGGCGTTTCTTTTTTTGTGCTGGCAGATCCCGAGGCGAGATCGACTGAATCGATCTCCAGGATGGGGGCGATCAACATGAAAGTGATCAAAACAACAAAAACAACGTCGATGAGAGGAGTGAGGTTGATGAGCGTTTCTTCAGATGAGTCGGACTCAGGGGGCTGTTTGAATTTTCTCTGCATGATCCGGCCTGCGGTATTGGAGTTCAACTGCGGTCAAAAGGAGCTGAGAAAAATCCTCCATGTCTCTTCGATATTCCCGCGCGGCATTTTTCAAGTAGTTGTAGCCGATAAGAGCTGGAATAGCGACGACAAGGCCGATGACTGTTGTGGCGAGCGCCATGGAAAGACCGGAGAGCATCGCGCTATTTCCGGAGGAAAAGCCTCTGGAATGGAGCTGAGCGAAGGTGAGCAGAATGCCCCAAACCGTTCCCAAGAGTCCTAAAAAGGGACCTAGTGTGACAATGGTGGAGAGGATGAAGAGATTTTTCTCCAGGGTTTTAAGTTGGGCGGCTAGAGCGGTGTGAACTTGAGATTCGACCAGGCCTAGGTCTGCCTCGGAAAGAAATACTTCTGAAGTTGGAGCGTAAAGGTGGTTGCGGCCAATGATCTGAAGTGTTTTTTGCTTGAAGGCTTTGTAGATTTCGAAAAAGGGGTGAGGCACCTCGACAATTTGGCTGGATCTTGTAAACTGAAGATTTAGCGGATCTTTCTCTGAGAAAAGGGAGGAAAATTCGGCGGAGAGTTTTTGCACCTGATGAAAAATCCATGCCTTACGAATGAGAATGGTCCATGAGAGCGCAGAGAGCAGAAAGAGGCCCCAGAAAATGAGCTTTCCAAACCAATCGGACCCGACATAGGCAGTGATAAACGGATTGCCGCTTGCCAAGAGAATGAAATTCATATTTTTTGCCTTCAATTTTATAGAAGGGATAGTCTAATGAGAGCTAAAAGTCAAGGATCGGACTGTGGATTACTATTTTGACTCGCATGCGCACTTGAGCTCGGAAGAGCTTTATCCGGGGATTAGGCCGATTCTCGATCGGGCAAAAGTAGCCGGAGTTGGCAAAATGCTCAATATTTGCACCGATGCAAAGACGCTAGAACATGGGCTTCTTTTAGCGGAGAAATATCCCCAAATTAAAAACGCGGGGGCTACGACGCCTCATGATGCAGAAACTCTCGGGGAAAAAGAATTTTCTCTCTTTGCCGACGCAGCAAAGAGCGGAAAGTTGGCGGCGGTTGGAGAGACGGGTCTCGACTACTACTACAAAGAGTTAGATAGAAAGATCCAGAAAGAATTTTTGATCCGCTATCTCCGCTTGGCAAGCGAGACAAAACTCCCTGTCATTTTTCATTGTAGAGAAGCCTTTAGCGATCTTTTCTCAATCGTGGATGCGGAATATGGCGCCAAGGCTGTCTTGCATTGTTTCACAGGGAGCATTAAAGAGGCGGAAGAGGTGCTCGCAAGAGGGTGGTATCTCTCTTTAAGCGGGATAGTCACTTTCAAAAAGTCAGAGGAGCTGAGAGAGGTTGCAAAAATGGTTCCTCTAAAGCAGCTCTTAATTGAAACGGACGCTCCTTATTTGGCGCCTCAAAGCAAGAGGGGTAAAATAAATGAGCCCGCCTTCTTGCCAGAGACAGCTGCTTGCATTGCCGCTGTAAAAGGGATCCCTGTAGATGCTGTAGCTACAGCTACTTTTGAAAATGCAAGCCACCTTTTTTACTCTTGAACCTATCTCAACTAGAGTTTAAAAAAAGACTCTAGGAGGCAATTGCAAAACTCATTTGCCCGTAAAAATCGCCCTTTTGAGGTCATTTGCGTCCCAGCTCCTCACCCAACCCACTAGGGGTTGGGCTCGTCGCAGGGACCGTGGCGGCCATGCCGCCACTCGCAAATGGCCTCAAAATCATCGATTTTTCTGGGCAAAGCAGTTTTGCAATTGCCTCCTGGGAGATTTTATGACAGTTCAAGCGGCTCATACATCAAATGATTTTATTTGGCGGCGCGTTCATTCTCTCATGGGGCTTTGGCTCGTTCTTTATTTGTTCATTCACCTGACGGTTAACTCTCAGGCAGCTCTTTGGATTGGCGACGACGGGAGCGGATTTATTCGGCTGGTTAATTCGCTCGAATCACTCCCCTATTTGCAGGCGATCGAAATTGTGCTGATTGGCATTCCCCTCTTGGTTCACATGGTCTGGGGCGTCAAGAGGGCGCTCAGCGCGAAAGTCACTTCGGGAAGAAGCGATGGGACAAGTCCTTCTTTGAGCTACTCGCGCAACCGGGCGTTTACTTGGCAAAGGCTCACCTCTTGGATTTTGCTCGTTGGGATTGTAGCGCACGTTGTGCACATGCGATTTTTAAATTTCCCTAAAGAGGGAGTTGTTCGGGGGAAAAAACAGTTTTTTGTCCCGGTTACATTTGATGAGGGACTTTATAGCTTGGGAGGGAGGCTGGGCGTCGAGTTTTATACCTCGGAGCAGATTGAGGCGCTAAAGAACAAGAGATCTTCGGCGGAAATTCCTATCCCCAGTTTAAGCGAGGGCGTCAAGCCCGCTGAATACTCGGCGGAAAAAGAGGAGAGAGTTGAAGCGATCCAGATCGGAGATACTCAATGGATTGATGAAATTAGCTCTTACAAGCTCAAAAAATATCAAGTCGTCGCAGCCACTTGCAATCCGGGAACGGCGATGCTCCTCATGGTGAGAGATTCTTTTAAAAAGCCTTGGCTTGCCGCTCTATACACAATTTTTGTGCTCGCTGCCGCTTTTCACGCGTTCAACGGTTTTTGGACTGCGATGATCACTTGGGGGCTCATTTTATCTTACCGCTCGCAAAAAGCGATGATCCCTGTTGGCTGGATTGGAATTGCGCTCCTTTCTTTTTTGGGACTTGCTGCGATTTGGGGCAGCTATTG
>MGLY01000013.1:0-8534 GCA_001794935.1 Chlamydiae bacterium RIFCSPHIGHO2_12_FULL_49_9
CTCACCGGGACCAGGAAAGATCTGGGGCGCTCGAGAGAGCGGAAGAAGATTGATTGTCCAAAAGAGACAACTTCAACTGCTTCGACAATATATTCTTCTTGGCCGGGGGCCTTGCTATTTCGGACGACTAGTTTGCATCCATCACGGGGTGTGATTACTGTCTCTATAATGGGTTCTCGTGTAAAATTCACTGAATTTTCCGTAATTTAAGGGTTTGTATCGGAATAGGGGTGCGAACCTTTTCAAGGAAAAAGCAAGTCTCATGCGATTCATTCTTTCGCTCCCATGTATTCCAACAGGTCGACAACGCGCTGGGAATAGCCCATTTCGTTGTCATACCAGGCAATTAATTTATAAAAACGACGATTCAACGCGATTCCGGCAAGCTTGTCAAAGATGCAGGAATAGCGGCTTCCAATAAAATCTGATGAAACTAACTGCTCATCGGTTGTAGCCAAGATGCCTTTGAGGGTAGTTTTCGCAGCTGTATCCATGGCGTTTCCAATCTCTTCGTAGTTTGTGTCCTTGGAGAGTCGAACTGTGAGATCGACAACAGACACGTCCGGAGTGGGAACTCTAAACGCCATGCCGGTGAGTTTGCCCTTCAGTTCTGGAAGGCAAAGGGTCACCGCTTTTGCGGCCCCCGTTGAGGCCGGGATAATGTTGTATCCTGCCGCCCTGCCCCCGCGCCAATCTTTGTGAGATGGGCCATCAACAGTGGGCTGGCTCGCAGTCAAAGAGTGGACTGTCGTCATCAGCCCCTCTTCAATGCCAAAATTGTCTAGAAGAACCTTGCAAAGCGGCGCAAGGCAGTTCGTTGTGCATGAAGCGTTGCACAAAACAAAATCTTTTTCTGGGTCATAATGAGTGTGGTTCACACCCATGACATAGGTAGGAATGTGTTCTTTGCCCGGCGCCGAAATGAGAACGCGTTTGGCGCCCGCCTGAAGGTGTTTTTTCGCAGAATCGAGATCGGTAAATCTGCCGGTCGATTCTACAATGTAGTCGACATTGTGCTGTTTCCAGGGGAGATTGGCGGGATCTTTTTCAGCGGACACGTGGATCCGATGACCATCAATGATCAGAGCATTTTCCTCAGAGGAGACGCTTTTGGGATATTTTCCATGCACGGTATCGTGCTTGAACAGATAAGCCAAGTTATCGGGGGGAACTAGGTCGTTGATGGCGACGACTTGCAGTTTCGGATTTTGCAAGGCGATTCGCATCACGAGGCGGCCGATGCGGCCAAAACCGTTGATTGCTATTCTCTTTGTCATAGAGACACCCTCAGATAGAGATGTTTTGGGCTCTAAAAAATGGTTAGTATGCCCTATTTTTCCCTCGGTGTAAAGAAAGAAAAAACCGCCTGGCCAAAGAGGGGTGGCCAGGCGGTTTCAGATAGATGAAAAATTATTTTAAATACTCGATATAGCAAGTAGGAGCGCTATCACCGATCCGATCGTTTTTACGGATGATTCGGGTATAGCCGCCATTTCTTTGAGAGAAACGCTCGCGGAGCTCTCCAAAGAGCTTCTCGATAACGAGACGGTCGCGGGCAAAGAGGCTCTTATCTCCCCCTTTTACCTGGCGCGCGTCTTTGGTTGAGAGCTCGTTGAAAATAATTTTCAGCTCGGAGATCGCATTTCGCTTTGCAGCCAGATCATTTTTCTTGGCCAGAGTGATCATTTTATCAGCATGGCGGCGAAGCTCTTTCGCTTTTACGACAGTGGTTGTGATCCTTTCGTTCTCAATCAAAGACTTGAGCATGTTTGCAATCATGCATCGTCTATGAGATCCCGTTCGGCCAACTTTAAAAGTGTGTTTTCCGTGTCTCATACTTCAGGTGTTCCCGTTTTTTCTTGGACATAATCTTGGATCACTTGCTTGATGTTATCGCGATTGATCCCGTATTTACTCAAATCCATGCCCAGCGACAAGCCGAGCTCATCTAATTTTTGTTTGATTTCCGTCAGCGACTTTTTACCGAAGTTTCGGAAGCGGAGCATATCGGACTCCGGCATCACAACCAGCTCTCCGATCGTCTCGATATTCGCAAGCGCGAGACAGTTCGTTGAACGAACTGAAAGCTCGATCTCATTGATCTTGAGCGAGAGCTTTTGGAGAACTTCATCTCTATCGCGGTTCACCTGCATTTCGCCTTTGTCGAAGTAGATCGCATGCGTCTTGATCGCATCGAACACAGCTAAGTGCTGGATGCCGATTTGAGCTGCGAATGTCAGCGCTTCAACTGGAGTTACGCGTCCATCAGTAGTCACTTCGAGAATCAATCGATCAAAGTCTGTATCTTGGCCGACCCTTGTATTTTCTACGTAGTAGTTGACCAGGCGGACAGGCGAGAATGCAGAGTCGATGACAATTTCATCTACTTGCCGCTCGAACTGGCTATGGCGCTCAGAAGGAACATAGCCCCGGCCATTGCCAACCCGGAGATCGATCCTCTTCGTCATCGGCTTTGTCGCCGTGAAGATCAGGTGATCGGGATTGACGACGTCGTATTTAGAATCGGCAAACAAATCCTTCAGAGTTACTTTGTAAGAGCCTCCTCCTTTTTCGATCATCTCATCTGTGATATCGAGATGTCTTGTGACCATTTCGATATCGCGCGGATGGGCATGATCTTCAGAGACGAGACGTCTGAGAAGAGCGCCTTTCAGATTCAAGACGATGTGAGTCATGTCTTGGATGGCTCCCTCAAAAGCCATGTACTCATGAGGAACTCCCTCGATGCGCACGGACAGAATCGCTGGCGCCTCCAGAGAGGCTAACATGATCCTTCTGAGCGTGTTGCCAATCGTATGGCCAAATCCGCGCTCAAAGGGCTCTACGATAAAGCGGGCAAACGTAGCTGTTTGGCTCGATTCATCTAACTTAATTTTTTCTGGCATTTCAAACTTGCCATACTTTACAGGCATGTTAGGACTCCTCAAATTTTGAAACTCTTATACACGTCTACGTTTACGGGCTCTGCAACCATTGTGCGGCACCGGCGTCTTATCTCGAATGATACTAATCGAAAGACCTGCGCTCTGAAGGCCGCGGACCGCCGACTCTCGTCCAGCTCCAGGTCCATTCAGATTCACTTCGCACTCTTTCATACCGACAGCCATCGCATCCTTAGCCGCGTTTTGCGCAGCCACTGTCGCTGCAAAGGCAGACGATTTCTTCGATCCGGAAAAGTTTGCCTTACCGGCTGATGACCAAGAAATGACGTTCCCTGCAAGGTCGGTGATGGCAACAGTCGTGTTGTTGAATGTCGCTTTAACATGGGCAATTCCGACTGGGACTGTGCGCGAAATTTTTTTCTTAACGCGCACGGATGCTTTTTTCGGCGGCGCTTTTGTATCTTGTTTAGCCAAGGGTCATCTCCTCTTATTAGATTTTCTTGTTGGCAACTGTTTTTCGTTTGCCCTTACGCGTACGGGAATTCGTTCGGGTTCTTTGACCGCGGACGGGCAAACCAAGGCGGTGTCTTAAACCGCGATAGCAGTGGATCCCAACGAGGCGCTTGATGTTATTCTGAACCTGGCGGCGCAAATCCCCTTCAACAACGTACTCCGATTGGAGAACTGCGTTCAATTGGGCGATTTGATCTTCCGTCAGCTGCTTTGCGCGCATGTTTTTGTCGAGGCCCAACTTTTCAATAATTTGGTTAGACACTCTGCGTCCGACTCCATAGATGTAAGTCAGGCTCACTTCCAATCGCTTGTTGTCTGGAACGTCGATTCCGATGATTCTAGGCATAATTTATCAATTCCTTCAGTCTAAAGTAACACGTAAACTGGTTAAATCACAATGGTTTATCGTCCCCGTAGCCGACCCTTGGTCATAAAGCCCTCATAGCGCTTCATAAGCAGGTGAGACTCAACCTGTTTGGTCGTATCTAAAATAACTCCTACCAGGATGAGAAGCGATGTCCCGCCAAAAAATTGGCTGATATTCGCGTCGACACCCATGAATTTTCCTACAAGGGCGGGCAAAATCGCAATAGCCGCCAGAAAAAGAGCTCCTGCGAGCGTAATTCGGCTCATGGTCGACTCCAGGAAGTCCTGGGTAGGTCTACCTTGACGAATGCCGGGGATAAACGCCCCGTTTTTCTTCATGTCAGAGGCGATCTGTTCAGGCTTAAACTGGGTGGCCGTCCAAAAGTAAGTAAAAAATAGAATCAACATCACGTAAAACGTCATGTAAACCCAAGATCCCGGCGAGAGATAATTTGAGAGTTGTCCCATCCAGGTGCCCCGTCCAATGAACTGGCCAATTGTGGCCGGAAACATCAGAAGCGAAGAGGCGAAAATAACCGGGATTACCCCTGCGTAGTTGACCTTGAGAGGAATGTGGGAATTTCCCCCTTGCACTTCATGGCGGCCCACAATGCGGCGCGCATACTGAAGCGGGATCCGTCTTTGCCCCTGGATCACAAGAATGGTGCCGACCGTGATCAGCACAAAGAGAAGGGAGAGGACGATCAAGGTGGTGAAGCTGAGCTGTCCTGCCTCTTGAGATTCCAAATTGAGCTGCTTAACGATTGAGCCGATCGTACTCGGGAAAGAAGCGAGGATACCCACTGCGATAATCAAGCTGATTCCATTGCCGACCCCTTTTTCGGTAATCTGCTCGCCGATCCACATGAGCAGCAACGTCCCCGTTGTCATAGTGAGCATGACGGTGAGATAGAAGAGCCAGGAAAAGCCGAAGATTTGGACGTCTGCAAGCTCAGGGATAATAATCCCCGGGCTGCTCAAGTTCATTCGGACAACATACTTGGCAAAGAGGGCCGCTTGAAAGAGGGCCAAGACCAAAGTCGCAAGGCGGGTCCATTTGGACAGCTTGCGCCTTCCCTGATCCGGGCTTTCCCGAATCTCCCTTTGGAGAGTCGGGACAAGAGCGATTAAAAGCTGCATGATGATCGAGGCGGAGATATAAGGCATCACGCCGAGGGCCAGCACGGTCATTTTGGCAAATGCGCCGCCTGAAAAAATATCTACGAGCTGAAACAGGTTCTGCCCGCCGCCGCTTGCAAACTTAAACAAGCTGATCGCCACATCGGCATTCACACCCGGAACGGGGATAAAAGCCCCGAATCTACATACCGTGAGCAGGATCAACGTGTAGAAAATTTTTACGCGGAGCTCAGGAATGCCAAAGATACGCCGAATCGCTTCAATCATAGTTTTTCGCTTAAGCCAAGACTTTGTAAGAGATCCCTTTCGCCTCTAGTTTTTCAACTGCGGCGGCCGAAAAGCTATTCGCTTCAATGTTCAGTTTTTTGGTCAAATCGCCATTGGAGAGAATTTTAATTCCACCGGGCAGGCGGCGCGGGACGAGCCCCTTCTCTCTTAAAGTCTCGATATTGACCGTTTCGCCGTCTTGATAATAAGCCTCAAGAAGTGAAAGGGGAATCCCTTTAGAGGGCTTCACAAATCTGCCTCGGGTAAACCCGCGAATCGGCAGTTTGCGATACAGAGGCACCTGTCCGCCTTCGTATCCGAAGCGTTTTTTGTAACCCTGTCTTGCGCTGTCCCCTTTTCCGCCACGGCAAGAGGTTTTTCCTCTCTTGGAGCCAACGCCTCGACCTACTCGCTGTATTTTCTTTTTGGGACGAGTTGTGTTTTTTAGTTGTGATAGACTATGCATGTGCAAGCTCCCCTTTCCTTTCGGCCATATACCGCTGGCGGTTCTTAAGCCCCTGCAGCGCCTTGAAAGTCGCTTTAACTTGGTTCAAAGGATTATTCGAACCGAGGTTTTTCGCAATCACGTCTTTAACTCCACCGAGCTCAAGAACGGAGCGAACCTTCGATCCGGCTACAACGCCAGTACCTGTTGGCGCCGGCTTCAACATAATTTTAGCGCCATCCCACTCGATATAAACTTCGTGAGGGATCGTTGTGCCTTCCATTTCGATCGTGAAGATATTCTTTCTTGCTGACTCAGACCCTTTGCGGATCGCGTCAGAAACTTCGTTCGCCTTCGCAAACCCATATCCTACGTGCCCCTGTCCATCGCCAACGAGAATCAGAGCGGAAAAGCTAAACTTACGACCCCCCTTAACTACTTTGGAGCAGCGGTTGATGTAGAGAACCTTTTCTTCGAACTCTGTACCGAAATCTTCCTGCCGTTTTTTCTCAGCGTGTTTTGCCATCTTCTTTCCTACCTTAAAATTGCAGACCGGCTTCGCGAGCGCTATTGGCCAGCTCGGCGATCACCCCGTGAAACTTACAGCGACCTCGATCGAAAATGACCGAGTGAACGTTCTTGGCCTTAGCAAGCTCAGCGATCTGCTTGCCGATGTGACGAGCCGCTTCCTTCGACTTTTTATTGAAAGAGGTATCCTTGTTCGACTTAGACTGCGTCCCAACTCCAGCGAGAGTCAAGGACTTTTCATCGTCGATCAACTGCGCATAAATATGGCTATTCGTCTTAGAGACAGAAAGGCGCGGTTTTTCTGCGGTCCCTTCCAGCTTTTTTCGAATTCGAAATACTCGAGACTTTCGTGCTCTATTTCGTTTTTTTTGTGAATTATCCATCGTTAACCTTACGCTTTACCTTTGGCGGCTTTGCCTTCTTTCTTGCGCACATACTCATCTTCGTAGCGGATCCCCTTTCCTTTATAAGGCTCAGGAGGTTTTACAGCGCGGATCGATGCGGCAAACTGACCCACTTCATCCTTGTTGATCCCTTTGACAACAATCGAAGTCCCCTTGTCAACCAAAACCTGAACCGAAGAGGGGATCGCGAGAGCTGTCGGATGAGAAAACCCGACTTGCAGATCGAGTTTATTCCCCTGTACGTTGGCTCTGTATCCAACCCCAATGAGCGTCAGTTTGACCTCAAAGCCTTCGGTTACTCCGACAAGCCGATTCTTAATCAGGGATCGATAAAGACCGTGCAGCGCTTTGGCTGGAGCCACTTTTTCATCGCGCTCCAAAACAAGGGTCTGACCATCGATTTTTAGGCTAAATCCAGCGGGCAATTGAATTTGCAGTGCGCCCTTGGGTCCTTTAAAATGGAGAGCGCCTTCTTTTGTAGCTTTTACGTCCACACCTTTGGGGATCAGGAGCGGCGACTTACCGAGTCTTGACATGTTTCTCGTTCCTTTTCTCTATTACCAAACCGTACAAATCAGCTCTCCGCCGACTTTCAGTTTGCGGGCTGTTTCACCATCGACCACCCCTTGAGGCGTCGAGACAATCGCGATTCCCATTCCATTGAATACACGGGGAATCTCACTGTATCCGATATAGCGGCGTAGACCGCATGTTGAAACTCGGTTCAGTCCGTTGATCACAGATTCTCGAGATTTCGTGTACTTCAGAAATACGCGCACCTTGTGCTTCTCTTCATTGATCAGATAGTTTTCAATGAAGCCGTGGGACTTGAGCAACTCCAAGATCTTGATTTTGATCTTGCTGTGGCTTAAATCTACATAGCGGTGTTGAGCGTCTTTCGCATTGCGGATCTTGGTCAGCAATTCTGCAATGGGATCATTAAATGCCATAAATTTCTCTCTTATTTAAATGGAAAGCCCAAAAGGGTTAGCAACTCAACGCAATCTTCATCTGTCTTAGCGGTAGTAACGAGAGAGATGTTCATCCCCTGGGTCCTCTTCACCTTGTCCAGATTGATCTCCGGGAAGATTTGCTGGTCGGTCAGCCCGAAGCTATAATTTCCTCGTCCATCGCACTTCGAACTGAGACCGCGGAAGTCGCGGATTCGCGGAGCTACGATATTGCAAAATCGATCCAAAAAGTCATACATCATTTTGCCTCTCAGGGTCACCATGAGGCCAATAGGCTGATCTTCTCGGAGTTTAAAATTCGAAATCGCTTTTTTCGAGCGGGTCACGACCGGCTTTTGACCGGACAGGAGCGCGAGCTCATCGCTATGTTCCTGAAGCGCGTTTTTATCTTTCAGCCCTTCGCCAAGACCCATGCTGATGACAATCTTCTTCAAAACAGGCAGGGCCATCGGACTTTTGCCCGGGTGACGCTTCTTCAGTTCAGTTACGACTTCTTCTTTAAATTTTTTGTATAATCTTGACATGCTTCTCTCAACTCACTCTATGCAGGTTTTTTGACCGAACGATAGACAGCTTCCTTACCAGAGGCCTTATAGACCAGCTCCCGCTTACCTTTCACTTCTTTCACTTTGATTTTCAGAGGCTTTCCCTCTTTATCACAGAGTCTCACATTCGAAATGTGAACAGGGACTTCCATATCGATGATTCGTCCCCCTTGAGTCTCTTGGGTTCGCTTCAGGTGCTTTTTCCTGACATTGATCCCCTGGACCAATACCCGGTCTTCGCCGCGAGACAGAACTTCTCCTGTCTTGCCTTTATCGTTTCCTGCTATTACGACCACGCGGTCGCCTTTTCTAATCCACTTGCTCATATTAAATCACTTCAGGTGCTAGGGAACTGATTTTGACAAATCCACCATCGCGAACTTCTCTAGCGATGGGTCCAAAAATACGGGTTCCACGGGGGTTGTTCTTATCGTCGATAATCACACAGCTAT
>MGLY01000013.1:8553-10523 GCA_001794935.1 Chlamydiae bacterium RIFCSPHIGHO2_12_FULL_49_9
GCGAACAACGACAGCTTTTACCACTTCGCCTTTCTTGACAGCGCCTTTTGCGTCGGCCTCTTTAACGGAGCAGACGATGATATCGCCAACACTGGCATATCGCTTCCGGGTTCCTCCGAGAACTTTAAAGCATCGAACTTTCTTTGCTCCGGTATTATCGGCCACTTCGAGATTGGTTTCTTGCTGAATCATATTCTTTTTCCAACTTTCGCTTTAAAGGACTTCAACTACGCGCCATCTTTTCAGCTTGGAGAGAGGTCTTGTCTCCATAATGCATACTTTTTGGCCAACTGCGAGGGCATCCGTATCGTCATGCGCATAATATTTTTTTGAGCGCTCAATGACTTTGCCATACTTGGCATGTCTCATCTTTCGCGTTACAACGACTACGACCGTCTTATCCATTTTATTAGATACGACGACTCCAATATTCGTTTTTCTCTTTCCTCGAGTCTCCAGGCTCATGCGACTCCCTTCTGTTTTAGCGTGATCGTAGTTAGTACGCGCGCTTTCTCTTTGCGCTTAACTTTAAGCAGGTGCGGTTTTTCCAATTTCTTTTGCATTGAGAGTTCATTTCTCAACTGGAAGATCTCTCGATCGAGAGCGGCAGCTGCCGCTCTTAGTTCGTCAATAGACTGATCTTTCTCTTCTTGTTTCTTCTTAGCTCTAGCCATGATTATACCCTTTCCAATCGATCGACAAACTTGGTGCGGACGGGCAGTTTCGCGGCAGCGAGCTTCAATGCTTCTTTTGCCTCTTCGCGAGTTACCCCGCCCACCTCAAACAAAATGCGCCCTGGCCGAACTACCGCCACGTAATGATCCGGGGCTCCTTTCCCTTTACCCATTCGCGTCTCCGCCGGTTTTTTAGAGACCGGCTTGTCGGGGAACACGCGGATCCAAACCTGCCCTTTTCGGCTAAAGGTTCTGGAAATCGTAACTCGGCACGCTTCGATTTGCTGAGCAGTCAGCCAGCATCTGTCTAAAGACTGCATTCCGAATTCACCAAACTCGACGAAGGCGCCCCCCTTAGAGAGGCCCGTCATCTTGCCCTTCATCTGCTTTCTAAACTTCGTTCTCTTTGGACTCAGCGCCATATGTTACGCCCCCACAGCAGTTTTAGAAGGAGCTATGACTTCGTCCCCTTTATTGATCCACACTTTCACACCGATCGAACCATAGGTCGTCTCAGCTCTGCCGTGCGCATAATCAATATCGGCTCTCAGAGTGTGGAGAGGAATACGCCCCTCTTTATACCATTCAACGCGGGCAATTTCAGCTCCGCCGATTCGGCCGGAAACCTGTACTTTGATCCCCGCTGCGCCTGCATCCATAGATGTCTGCATCGCTTTTTTGAGCACCCGTCTAAATGGAATTCGTCTTTCGAGCTGCTTCGCGATCCCGTCAGCGACCAATTTCGCATCGAGGTCCGGACGATTAATATCTTCAACTTCAATCCAAACTTCTTTGTTGGTCAGCTCTTTCAGCTCATTTTTGAGCGTGTCGATTTCGGCGCCTTTCTTGCCAATCACAAGACCGGGTCTTGCCGTCATGATCGTCACTTCGACTTTGCCGCTCATCCGTTTGATCTGAAAGCGGGAGGCTCCCTGGCACGCAGGCTTAGTCAGGAGATGCTTGCGGATCTTTCGATCTTCGCCAATGAGGCCGCCGAACTCTTGTTTATTCGCAAACCAATTCGATAACCATCTCTTACGTCGCACGAGACGGAATCCAGTCGGTGATACTTTTTGTCCCATTCTCTATCTCCTTATCGGGTCTCGTTCGAAACAACGATGGTAAAATGGCTCGTCCTCTTATTCACAGGGACGGACGAACCGCGGCTTCGCGGTTTTGATCTTCTTAAAATCGGACCCGGATCAACGCGCACTTCGTGCACTTTGAGCGATTCGCGGCGCGCATCGCTCAAAGTGCACGAAGTGCGCGTTGATCCGGGTCCGATTTTAAGAAGAT
>MGLY01000014.1:0-6110 GCA_001794935.1 Chlamydiae bacterium RIFCSPHIGHO2_12_FULL_49_9
AAAAAAGGAAGGAAGATGTCTTGCTGGGCCCGATTGAATCGGTGGATCTCATCGACAAAGAGGAGCGTTTGACGCCGAAAGAGGGGAGTCTCCTGTCCCTCTTTGAGGATTTTTTTCAGCTCGGCCGTGCTGTTGAAGACTGCGCTTAGGTTGATGAAGGGGAGGCCGAAACTTTCGGCATAGAGGCGAGCGATCGTCGTCTTGCCGCAGCCGGGCGGGCCAAAAAGGAGCAGAGATAGGGGGCGCTTGCTTTGGACAATGCGAGTGATGTATCCCTCTTTTCCGACCAAGTGCTCTTGACCGGAAATATCGGCGAGCTGTTTGGGTCGAAGTCGTTCAGAAAGAGGAATTGCGTTCATATTCTATTACAAATTACCCGTTTTTTTATTTTTTAGAAAAAATATTCGTATTCGACTGATAGTGAGGACATTCCAAAAAACATAATTCTCTAAATAACTGTAATAAAAAACTTTAAGTTTTTTGTATGGACAAACTGTTTTGTCAATAAATTTTTTATATTTTTTGTATTGCTAAAAATGCCCTCAGAAGCATTTGTGGAATTGTTTTTGATTATTTCAAATTGAACCAAAACTAATCCTAAACGATATAAGTATTTATTTAAATTAATTAAATTATATATAATAAAGTTTGTAAGGCGGATTTGAAAGAAGGACGCTTGGCTCCAACTCTAATTGTGGCTTTAGCCCAGGGGTTGCGAACCGACATTTTCAAACCTCTTGCACATCAAGGAGGAAATGAACATGGCTAAACGAAGAAAAAAAGCTGCGAAGAGAAGCCATCGCAGACGCAAAGCCCATAAGGGTCATAAGGCTCACAAAACTAGACGCCGTCGTAAGTCTAGAAAATCTCACAAGAGAAAATCCCATAAGCGCAAAGCTCACAAAAGAAAAGGTCGCCGACGCAGATCTTCTGGTGTAGCTTCTATTATGGGCATCCAAGAGTAATTACTCTCTCGAAAGAGTTTAGATCGAGCAGGGCCTCAAGGCCCGCTCGATTTTTTTTATCACTTGTAACCACCCTCAAAAATAAAATCCCGGATCGGTTTCCTCTCTCTTCCTACCTCATCTTTTCTAAGATCTTCCGGCAAGCTCGAAACCGGCGCCTTTTTGCCGACGGCAAACATCGCAAGGACCTCATGATCGTCCGGCACATGGAGAGACGATTTCGCCTTCTCGTAGTCGAAGCCTCCCATCCCGTGGACGACAAGGCCGCGGGCTGTCCCTTCCAGCGCGAGATTTTCCCAAGAGGCCCCTGTATCGAGGGCGTAGGTGACGGAGAACTTTCCGTTTCTATCGAAGGTCTTCTTGCCCACAATCACCCCAAGGACCGCTGCATTGACGCACCACTTTTTGTTGAAATCGACGAGAAGCGCGAAGAATTTGTCCCAGTGGGAGGTATTCTTCTTGGCATAGAGATAGCGCCACGGCTGATTGTTGTAGCAAGAGGGGGCCCATCTCGCCGCTTCAAAGAGAGGAAAGAGCTCCTCCTCTGTCATCTCCTCTCCCGACATTGCCCGCGGCGACCAGCGCTCCTTGAGAAGGGAGTGGATCGGATAGTCTGTTTTTCTCGAAAACATCAATAGATCTTCTCTTCTTCGATTTCAGGATGCCATGACGGATCGCGGAATCGATAGATGATGTAGGGAATTAAAGACATAAGGGCAATCCCGCCAATTAAAAAACTCTCGTAGAACCAAAGATTCCCCACTTCGATTTGCCCCGGAGGGACAAACCCGATGAAGAAAGCAAATGCAGAGCTCAAAGCGCCGAGAGTTCCGACAAACCAGATCCCAGGCATATGGTAGGGGATGCGATAGGTTCTTACGACGTGAGGGTGGCTGTAGCGGAGCTTGATCGCCGAGAGGAACATGAGCACATACATCACGAGATAAAGCTGCGCCGACATCGCGCTCAAAATCCAAAAGGCGCTGCTTGCAGAGGGCATGAAGAGAAAAACAAAAGCTGCGATCGACACGATCACTCCCTGGAACAAGAGAAGACCGGTCGGCATTTTGTGCTTATTGAGCTTTTGAAAAAAAGGGGGGAGATCTCCGTGCTTGGATGTTGCGTGAAGCGCTCTCACAGGGCCGATGATCCAGGCGTTGAGCTCGGCGACGGCCCCCCACACGATCATGATGCCGACCGGCACCAAAAGCCAGTCAATCTCAAAATAGCCGAAGAATTCCTTAAACGCCTCCATCAGGCTCGATACGAAGCTGATCTTTTCCTGCGGAATCATAATCGCAACGGAAAGAGCTCCAAAGGCATAAAGAACAAGCGCAATCGTTGCGGCAGTGACGATTGCCCTCGGGAAAGTCTTTTGCGGATCGTGCACTTCTCTTGCGTGGACAGCCGACACCTCCAACCCGCCAAAAGCTAAAAAGAGACCGGTCAAAAAGACGAGATTGTTGAGATTGTCCAGCGGAGGAATAACGGAGCTCGTCGCGAGCTGAACCTGAAGCGGATTTCCTTTGACGATCCAAAGGCCTGCCAATGCAATGAGTAAAATCCCCGGCACAATCGTTCCGGCAATCACGCCGATCGAACTAAACCAGCTCGAGTTTTTAAGTCCAAAGCAGTTAAAGATCGTAAAACCCCAAAAGCCGGCGAGGATCACTCCAATCAGAAAGAACTTGTTTTGAGCGAGTTCCGGTTGAAAGAGATAGGCGATCGCCGCTCCGGAAAAGGAGAGGATTGCAGGAAACCAGGTGACGTTGTGGACCCACTGCATCCAGACGGCAAAAAACCCCCAGCCTGGCCCAAAAGCTTCCCTGACCCAAACGTAAATTCCCCCTGTTCTCGTCCATCCGGTGGCAAGTTCGGCAGAGACTAAGGCCGACGGGAATAGAAATACGAGAGCGACAAACAGATAGAAAAAGGAGGAGCCGAAGCCATATTCCGCCACAATCGGCAAATTGCGGAGCGATACCATGACCGAAAGGTTTAACATCGCGAGTAGAAATGTCCCTAAAAACCTACGTCCTTCAGGATGAGATTGTGGTTGATCTGAGTGCAAAGCCCTCTCCATTCACAGTCCCTTATATCTTTACTTCCGATAAAATTCAAATGCGAATATAAGGAAATCTGAGGTGTCCTTTGGAAATTAAAATCAGCAGACGCGAAGTTTTAAATAATCTGATTCGCTTTAAGGACAATCTGCTCGACATGAGAGAAGATGGGGCCTTGGGCAAAGGGAAAGCCCGCTCCTACCGGGTTCTTTTGAACCGGCATACAGGGGATATGCGTTTTGAGAAAAAAATCACAAGTCTCGAGCACCATCTCTCTAGCAAAGGAAGGTCTTCGGGCAGCGCCCATGACTGGATTGAAGTTCGTCTCTTAGTCGAGAAAGAGAGAGCAAAAGGGGTCTGTTTCGAGCTGTGCGATGCAGAGGGCGAGTCCATTTTGCCCCAAGCGCTCGATCCGATTGCATGGAAGGTGGCGAGCGAGACGCTCCACGTTCTGAACATAAAAGGAAAAGGAGTGAAAGAAAAAGGGGAGATGCTCGCCGAAGAGATTGTCCTGCACGATCTTTCATCGATACACATCTCCACCCAATCAGAGAACATCGAAGATTTTCCCGGATGGGCGGGGAGCATCGACCGACTCGATGCGGAGAGAAGGTTATTTGGCCGTCCCGAAGGAACCTATATTCTCCGAAATGGAGATCAGCTCACATTATCGATGACGTTCCACTTCTCTGAAGAAAATCACATCACCGTTCGCCCTTTCATCTTGACCGTCGTCGAAAGGGAGAAAAAGATTTCCGACATTCTCCTCTTGGAGACAGAAAAAGGGTGGGTTCTTTACGAAGACGATCCCGATCTCAAAGACCCCTATTACCACTACCATGAATCGCTTCGCGCTCTCTTCAAGCTTCTCTGCGAGCGGGCGAAATACCCTCTATAATAGGATGTTTTCATGCGCTTTATTGCCCTTTTCCTCATCATCTCCCAGCTTGCATTCTCTGACGCCAAATACATTCCGAAAAATTATCAACATCTCATCGGAATGCCCGGCTTTTCCGACGAACTTTTGCAAATGCACTTTAAGCTCTACGAAGGCTATGTCAAAAACACCAACGAGCTCCTCTCAAAAATCAATGAAATCGAGGGCGCTACCTATGAATTCGGCGCTCTAAAAAGGCGACTCGGATGGGAGTTCGACGGAATGAGACTCCATGAACTTTATTTCGGCAATCTCGGCGGAAAAGGAACTGTTCCCAAAAAGACTTCTCTCTACACCGCTCTCGTCTCCCAGTTTGGCAGTTTTGACAAATGGAAAAAGGAGTTCATCGCAACGGGGATGATGAGGGGAATCGGCTGGTCGGTTCTCTATCTCGATCTGCAAGAAGGGAGACTCATCAATACCTGGATCAATGAGCACGACGTGGGCCACCTGGCCAGCGGCAAGCCCCTCCTCATCATGGATGTCTTCGAGCACGCCTATATGCCTCAATATGGACTCGACAAAGCCAAATACATCGAGGCGTTTTTCAACAACATCGATTGGGATGTGGTCGCTCAGCGCTACTCTCTTACTCTCTCCACTTTGAAACCTGAGTGAGAAGATAAAGAAGCATCGCTCCGCTAAAGACTGACATAATAGCGGGAATAACTGCTGCACTCACCGAATAGCGATAGGCAAATAGGCCCGTCAAACCGAAGGTGAGCAAAAGGGCTCCATAGGCTCCATATCTTCTGTTTGCAAACATCGCAAGAGCAAAGACCGCAAGAAAAATCCCGGAGGAACCTCCTGCGTAAAGGGACATGATGCTTCCGCCCCCATAGTACCCATAGAGTCCCAACAAACCGACAAAGGTCCCGTAGATTAGAACGCTCCAGGCGCAAGATTTTTGTATCATGAGATTCTCCTCAGAGGGTGTTAGCAGTTTAAGTTTCAGTCGATTTTCGGGTTCTCTTGAGCCGATTTTCGATCCATTTGCTTGGGGTTATATACTTTTGTCGATATTACCCCAAGCAAATGGATCGAAAATCGGCCAAAATAATCCCGAATAACACCCTCTCAAGGGTTTGAAATGCATTTGATCATGTTTTCTCCCATCACGTAGAGAGACCAAAGGAAGGGGAGGAGGAAGAGGGCTCCGGAAAGCTTCTCCTTTTTCCAAAATAGAACTGTAGCAACCAGGTTGTTACACCAAAGAAGGGTAAGCGCAAAGAGAGTCGGCAGGGTCTCTTTGAACCCAAAACAGTCGACTCCCCAGATGATTTGAAGAATCAGAGCGAGCAAAAATCCTGAAAATTCCAGCTTGATCACGCGGAGAGAAAACCTGCGCCAAAGAATCCACATTGCAGTAGAGATGAGGAGATAGTACAGGGTCCAGGCGGTCTCTTGGAGAAGGGGCTCTTTCACAACGGTGCGGTTGAAAATCTCAAGCAGAAAGAAGCTCATTGAGAAGATCAAAAGACCTGTGATTTGTTCAGCAGCCGAGCGATTGCTCGGCTTTAGGAGGCGGTTTTGGGAAAGGGACTCAAATTCATGCATAGCAAAATGTTTTATCCTAACGGTTATTTTTTTTAAAAGATCCTTATTATCATAAAGATATTGCAAAGAAAAATTGAATCTCTTTAAACTGAGCCCTGTGGAAACGATTTTGATTACCGATTTAGATAAGGCGGCAGACCTCTTAAAAAGGGGAGAGGCTCTCATTTTACCGACTGAGACGGTCTATGGGCTTGCGGCATCGGCGCTAAACCCTTCGGCTATCAATAAAATATTTGAAATCAAGGGACGCCCGAGGGACAACCCTCTGATCGTCCACGTCTCCTCCATTGAGCAGGCTGAAGGAATTGCCTCCGATTTGCCAGAGGAGTTTTATCATCTGGCAAAACGCTTTTGGCCGGGTCCTTTGACCCTCATTGTAAAGAGGGGGGAGGGGATTCCAGCAGAAGTCTCTGCCGGCCATCCGACGGTTGCGATCCGGATGCCGTCTCATCCAATCGCCAAAAGAGTGATTGAGCTTGCGGGCCCTCTCGCTGCCCCTTCCGCAAACTTGTCGGGAAGGCCGAGTCCAACCAATCTGAGGGACGCCCTTGAAGATCTGGGTGGGAAAGTGGCCGGGGCGATTGATGG
>MGLY01000014.1:6139-14418 GCA_001794935.1 Chlamydiae bacterium RIFCSPHIGHO2_12_FULL_49_9
TTTTAAGACCCGGCAGCATCACAAAAGAGACTTTGGAAAACGCGTTGGGGCTCTCCATTTTGTTGCCGGCTTCCGACGCAACAGTTCACTCGCCCGGGATGAAGTATCGCCACTATGCGCCGAAAGCGAAATTGCGGCTCGCCCATCGCTTGGACGATCTAAAAGGAAAGTTCATCCTCTCATACGTCGAGATCAAGGGCGCAAAAAAACTCTCTGGGAAAACGTTCTATGCTCTATTGAGAGAGGCGGACCGGTTGGGGATTGAAGAGATCGAAATCTACATGGAAGAGACTCTTTTGAAGGATGCCGCTTTGATGAATCGCCTCTTGCGCGCAGCCGGCCAAGTATACCCAAATGAATTCAAAATTTGGGAATTTGACAAGGAGGCGCCCTGAATTTGAGCCCGCCTCCATCGCTCAACTTATTCAAGTTGAGCGATGGAGGCGGGCTCAAATTCAGTGGCTGTCCGACGCAGCCAAAAACCAAAGTTTGAGTTTATTTGGGTATAAGTTAATCTCTTTTTCATGAAAGTAAATTCTTGGAACTCTCCTTTTTTGGGCCTTGCCTATTTTTTAGGCTCGCCTTGCCTTTGGGGATGGGCGCTTTTGGGCACAATCGCCGCCATGGCGATGGCAGGCTTTGCCATCTCCAAAACACTTTCTCTTACATTTCCTCACGACCCTTACAGCGTAGAGGCTCTCCGCTCTTTGGGATGGGCTCTTCTTGTATTGGTTTTGATGATTGCCGTTGTATTTCCCCTCATTTTCAATGCCTGTTTTGCAAAGGCGTTTTCCCGGATTTTAAAAGAAGAGGGGGATGTGGCGTATGAGGTAGGATTTTGGGAGTCTTCGATTTCCTCTTTTTGGGTCTTTTTCCGCACGATGAAGTGGCGCATCCTTTGGCCGCTGATCTTAATTGTGACGATTTTGTTTTTGCCGCCTCTTATTTTTCCAATATCGCTTCTTGCCGCAAATCATCTGGCCGTCATTGAAAGCGCAGATCTCGCTCTCACCTTGTTTTCTGTCTCCGGAGACGGCAGAGTCGATTGGATCCGAAAAAAAGGGACCAGGTGTTTTGCGGCGGCGTTGAGCGGCTCTCTTCTCACATTCCTGCTCAGTCTGGTTATCGTCGGTTGGCTCTTTTGGTTTCCGGCTATTTACTGCGGCGTTTTTCTCTGGGTTCGATCCGATCTTAAAAAATAATTTCTTAAATAATTCTTAACCATATATACATGAGTTATTCAAAATTGAGGCCTCTATGGTGTCTCCTGTTTTGTCATCGACTCAGTACGGCTCTTCATCGCCCTCTTCTTTATCGATAGAGCCCTGTTCACATGAAGAAGAAGAGACTCCTTTTGAGATCGATTTGGAGCCTGAGACAACCCTTGAGGATTTAGCGAGCCAGCTCAAAAAATACCTCGGGATTTTAGGGGAGACAATCGAGTATTGTTCCGACGATCTTGAGATCGATGATTTCATAGAAGTTTACGATGAGCTGAAAGAGTGGGTCAATCGTCCGATAATGATAGAGAGGTCTGTATATCGCACCTTTAAATACTGGGAAGCTCGAGTGGATGAACTCAAAAATATAGATGATAGCGATGCTGCGGACGATTTGCCCTTCCTTTATGCTTCCGAGCTCCGCGTCGATTTTGTTCTTTCTCCGAGGATGACCCTGGAAGGCGCAAAAAAAGCTCTCAATGAATACCGCTCAATTGTACTAAAGAAAGCCAGATTCTCTGAGGGCGTTGATATGGATCCTTCGATTTCCCATTTTTGCCATTTATTGAACGGATGGATTGAAAAGGAGACGAGAAGAGATCAAACTCCAAATGACGCCCTTCAATTTTGGGCCAAAAAAGTCGAGCGGATCAGGGCATCTCTCGATGAAGAGAATTCCCTTATTCTCCCCGAGATCGATTTTTCCTAAAAAGAGCTCCTTTGATACACTGTGGTTCATGAGCGATAAGATCATTGAGCCTTCTGAGATCATTGTCGAGGATGCAGATCCCGTAAGGGAAAATCCCTCCCACGTCAACCCATGGATCCGTTGCGTTGCGAGGTTTTTCGACTACGCCCTCTTTTTTCTTTGTCTTATGGGGCTTCAAAGAGTTTTTGCAATTTCGCTTGGCGTTGGCCATTTGATTCCGTTTGAATTTGTCCTTTGGATTCCGATCGAGTCGCTCCTTCTTTGTTCAGTGGGAACAACACCCGGAAAGTGGTTTTTAAGAACAAAACTCAAGTGGGGCAAAAAACAAAAGCCCGATTTCAAAATGGCTCTTCAGAGGAGTTTTTCCGTCTGGATGAGAGGCCTTGGGATGGGGATTCCCATATTAAGCCTGTTATGTCCTTTTTTTGCCTATCACAAGCTAAAAGTGCTTCGGATCACAAGCTGGGATCGGGACCAGGCGATCACTGTAACTCACTATCCAATTCATCGGGTTCGATTGGGGGTGGCGGTTTTTATTGCAATTGTTGGAACGCTCTTTTATTACTCAAATAAGGGTGATATCCAATATGAAGTCAAAAAAACCTTCCTTTGATCCGTCTCAAAACTTTCTCTATCGACGTCAAAAACCTCTCGATCACATTTTTAAGCCAAAAGTGGTAGCCCTCATTGGAGCAACTGAAAAGGCGGGCAGCGTCGGAAGAACTGTCATGCAAAATCTTTTGGCTACAAAATTTGGCGGAGAGGTGATCCCGGTCAACCCCGCAAGAGATGCTGTTTTTGGGGTAAAAGCCTATCCCAATGTCAAAAGCACTCTTAAGAAAATTGATTTGGCGGTAGTTGTTACTCCCGCTAAAGCAGTCCCTGCGATCATCAATGAATGCGCGGACATTTCGATTCCTGCAGCAGTCATTATTTCGGCAGGTTTTAAAGAGATGGGCGCTCCCGGCATCGAGCTGGAAAAAGAGATTTTGCAAGCGGCAAGGCGCGGCAAAATGAGGATTGTGGGCCCCAACTGTCTCGGTGTCATGAACCCAAACGGGGGGCTTAACGCAACTTTTGCCGCCGGTATGGCGCATAAAGGGCACATCGCATTCATCTCTCAATCGGGCGCTCTTTGCACAGCGGTTTTAGATTGGAGTTTAAGAGAAAAAGTGGGTTTTAGCGCCTTTGTTTCAATCGGCTCAATGGTCGATGTGAGCTGGGGCGATCTCATCGATTATTTTGGCAGCGATCCTGAGACAAAGAGCATCCTCATCTACATGGAGAGCATTGGAGACGCTAGATCTTTTTTGTCGGCGGCAAGAGAAGTTGCCCTCACAAAGCCGATTATTTTGATTAAGGCGGGAAGAACGGCAGAGTCAGCGCAGGCGGCAGCATCTCATACGGGATCTTTAGCCGGAAGCGACGAGGCGCTTAGCGCCGCTTTAAGACGTGTGGGTGTTTTAAGAGTCGATACGATCGCAGAGCTTTTTGGGATGACGGAGGTTTTGGCCAAGCAGCCAAGACCAAAGGGGCCCCACTTGACGATTGTGACGAATGCGGGTGGACCCGGGGTCATTGCAACCGATGCGCTGATCGAAAGCGGAGGGAAGCTGGCTGAACTTAGTCCCGAGACGATGCGGGCGCTCAACGCGCTTTTGCCTGCGCCCTGGAGCCGCAATAATCCGGTCGATATTTTGGGAGATGCGAGCGCGGACACTTACGCAAAAGCGGTTGAGATTGCGGCAAACGATCCCAATTCAGAAGGAGTGCTCGTCATTTTGACGCCGCAAGATATGACCGATCCGACGGAAACGGCTGACAAACTCAAACCCTTTGCCAAGCTGGACAAGCCGGTTCTTGCCAGCTGGATGGGGGGCAAAAGCGTGGAGAAAGGGGATGAGATTTTAGCGAAAATGGGGATTCCCTCATTTGAGTACCCCGATATGGCGTGCAAGACATTTGGCTCGATGTGGAAATACACCTATAATTTAAGAGGCATCTACGAGGTTCCGACTGAATCGGATGTCGCTGTGGATCAAAAGATCATCGATCCGATTTTTGAGCGCGCCAGAAAAGAAAACCGGACCATTCTCGATGAGTTTGAGTCGAAAAAGATAATAGATGCAGCCGGTATCCCAGCCGTTCCGACTCAGATTGCAACAACCGATAAAGAGGCGATCCAGATTGCCAAGTCAATGGGGTTTCCGATCGTCTTAAAGCTCTACTCCAAAACGATCACCCACAAAACGGATGTGGGGGGAGTAAAGCTCAACCTAAAAGATCCGGAAGCGGTAGCTACAGCCTACCGGGAGATTTTTGAGTCGGTGAAAAAAATAGCCGGAGAGCGGAGCTTTCAGGGAGTCACCGTCCAGCCGATGATCAAGCTCGATGGGTATGAGCTCATTTTGGGAAGCGCTTTTGATGAGCAGTTTGGGCCTGTTCTCCTTTTTGGATCGGGAGGCCAGCTTGTCGAAGTATATCAAGACCGCTCATTGGCAATCCCTCCGCTCACGAGCACTTTGGCAAAAAGGATGATGGAGCAGACAAAGATCTACCATGCACTTCAAGGAGTGAGGGGAAGAAAATCGATCGACTTGAAAGGGCTCGAAGAGATCCTCGTCCGGTTTAGCCATCTCGTTGTGAGCAATCCCCAAATCAAAGAGTGCGATATCAATCCGCTTTTAGCCTCGCCAGAGAGACTGATCGCTTTGGATGCAAGAGTGATTCTCCACGATCCGAAAATCAAAAAAGAGGATTTGCCAAGACCTGCGATCCGCCCCTATCCGGCCGAATATATCGAGATGTGGGAGCTTAAAAACAAAGCGAAGACAACGATCCGCCCGATTAAGCCGGAAGATGAGCCGCTCGTCGTACAGTTCCATAAAGAGCTCTCGCAAGAGACGGTGAGACAAAGATACTTAAAGGCGATCAACTATGAAGAGAGGGTTGCCCACGATCGGCTCATCCGCATCTGCTTTAACGACTACGATCGGGAGATCGCGCTTGTGGCAGAGGCTAAGGAAGAGATTTTGGGAATCGCCCGCCTTTCAAAAGTGACGGGAACAAACGAGGCGATCTTTGCGATCACCATCAAGGACAAGTGGCAAAACCAGGGGCTCGGATCGAAACTCATGCAGAAGATTTTGGAGGTGGCAAAAAAAGAAAAGATAAGACAAGTTCAAGCTCGCATGCTCGATGAGAATTTTCAGATGGAAAAGCTCTGCAAACACTTTGGGTTTAGACTAAAGAGAGAGGGCAACCTCATTCTCGCTAATCTCGCCCTTTAAAAAAGTTTTTTCGGGCTGGTCAGGTTGAGGTAGAGAACCAGCACGCCTGTTGTGGCGATAAAGTAAATTGCCAGATAAAAATGTTCCGGGATCGAGAGAAGGGGAGATTCTTTGACCCACTCAGCCCAAAAGTCAATGATTCCAACTCCGATAAAGTAGGACGCAATTACGACAGACGCCGCCCCCTCAATGTAGGGGAGAACGCGGTGTCTAAAAGAGAAGTGGAGCACTTCCCTCTCGATCATCGATAAGAGGATCGGCACCATCGCGGAGCACCCAAGTCCACCGATCGCAAGGCCAAAAATAATCCCGGGAAGCGTTGTCTGAACAGGGAAGTTGATCAGAGCTCCTATGGAAAGGCCGATGAGGAAGTAAAAGACTCTTCTCGCCGCGAAAAAGTAAAGGGGCACCAAAAGAAAGATCTGTCCGAAGATAACAAAGAGCCAAAAAACCGAGATGATTTCGTTTGCAATCTGCGGACCCAGGACGGCTTTAACTTGCAGTAGTCCCCAGATGTAAAAAGTTGTCTCGGTAAGGCCGAAGGCGACGACTGCGATTGCAAAAAGGCCAAGGCGGTAATGAAGCTCTTTCCAAAGAAGTGTTCCCTTGCGGAGCCGCTCGATGTGAGCTGGAACCGGAGGGTCAAAAAAGTAGGCGTGGACAAACCAGATCGCGAAGACAAGAAGAGCGATAAGGAAAGGGTACATCGCCATCTTAATGGAGAAGTAGTTGAAGATATCGAGCATAACAGGGGCGAGCATCGAGCCGGCATTGAAAGAAATGAAGAGAGCGGTGATCCCGACACCGATTTTCTTTGGATACTCAAGAACCATGTAGGTAATAAGAGCGCAGATCACCGAAGTGATCGCGATCCCAAATAGGATCATATCCAGAAAGATCAAAGGGATGAACCCATTGACAGGGGAAATTTGGTTAAACCAAAGGATCATAAGGCCGAAGAAGTTAAAGAGAAGTCCCCAGTAGAGCACTCGCCTCAAACCGAAAATACGGCAGAAATATTGGTGGGCTAAAGCGGTGCCGATTGCGCAGGCATAGAGAACGAGTTTGCAGTCTAGAATGAGATCTTCAGCACCGCTTCCCAAGAGAAAATTGCCTGGGATCTGAAAGAAAGCAAAGATCAATGTATGTAGACAGCCGATAAGAAAAAGGCTCAGCGTCAGATAAGCGCGATAAGAGACTTGTTTTCGCGACCAAAACATATAGTTTATCAGATATACAGATGCGACTTTTATTACAATCTGTTACCTTGAAATTATGATTGAAAAGTGGGCGACCGAGACCGGGACGCAAAACTATTTCAAATGGATTTCGATCGATTCTTCCAAACAAAGGAAGTTCGATGGGTTGACTGTCTCCGCGCTTGGAGCAGGAACGCATCTGGGCTTAAGTGATGATGCGACAGATCGTTTATATGAAGAGACACTTATTAAGGCAGGTGTTGGAGGGGTCAACTTCTTCGACACCGCGATCCACTATCGCAATCAACGGAGTGAAAAGCTCCTGAAGAAAGTCATCAAGGACCTGGCTGCAAGAGGCACAGCCCGCGATCAGCTCGTGATTGCAACAAAGGGAGGATATATTCCCTTTGAAGGAGCCGAGCTAAAGGCCCGTTATTTGGACACAGGCGTTATCGAAGAAAAAGAGGTCATCTGCGGAAACTACTGCATGAGTCCCTCTTTTTTGGAAAATCAGATCCACTCGAGCTTAAAAAACATGGGGCTTGAGGCAATCGATCTCTACTATTTGCAAAATCCGGAATCCGCCCTCTCTTTCCTCGGAGAGGAGGCGTTTTATAAACAGCTGCAAGAGGTCTTTATCCTGTTTGAGAAAAAAATTCAGGAGAAGAAGATTCGAAGGTATGGGATCGCTTCCTGGGATGGATTTCGGAGAAAAGAGAGTCTACAGTTAGAAAAAATCCTCAAATGCGCTCAGGCAGCCGGCGGAGAAAAGCACCACTTTAAAGCAGTGCAGTTTCCCTACAATTTGATCATGCTGGAAGCTTTAAAGATAAAAGGTCAGCTCGTCGGATCGAGCAAAAAAACGATCTTTGAAGCGGCAAATGCCTTGGGAATTTCAATCCTCATCTCGTCGCCCCTTATGCAGTCGAAAGTGCGGATGATCTCAAAGAGGTTTCTCGAGCACCTTCCGAAAGGGGCGAGCGCTGCTTTGCAAGCGCTTGAATTTGTCCTCTCTACGCCTCAGGTCATCTCCGCTTTTTGCGGCATGAAGAGAGGGGAACACTGGGAGGAGAATCAAACCGCGCTGTTTAAGCCCTCGTGGCAAGAGCTTCAATGGTCTAAAGCGTGCAGCCAGCTTTTTTAAAAAAGGCAAAATTCAGGCTAAGAACCTATCTCAATATTCTCACTCAAAGATTTGACCTATAATCCTGTCCGTTAAATAGTAAGATGGGACGATGACAAGCACTGCTTTCACAAATCCAAGCAAAAACAAGGAACAACATAGATTGCACGAATTAGCAAGTAGCATTCCATTCATGTTGGAGACAAGCGGAACAGGGGAGTCTGCAAAAAATCGGCGGTGCAGCTTGCCGTGGAATTCTCCCAGTTTTGCAACGCATCCGAAAACAATGAAAAAGGATGTTGCCAAAGCTGTAATATGAAGGGCAACGAGAGCGACTCCCCTTCTTTTAAACAAAACGCATGCAAGAGAGACCAACCCCCCTCCGAAAAATACCGAGAACACCATTTGACACGTCTTTTTTAAAGAAATCTCCTTTTGTGTAAGGAGCGACACTAAACTGCTCGCGTGAAACAAATCGGCAGTAAAATCAATCAGACAAATAGATGTTAGAACCGAAGGAGTCGTTAAAGTTTGAATCCCAAGGCTGAGAAGCGCGCAGGTTCCTGTCTGCACTAGAAGACAAAGAGAAAGAGAGGCAATAAAGGGCAGGGCAAGCACCGCTATCTTTTTTATGGTTTTTTCAAATTCAGATGGAGGGCGCACGCCGAGGGAGGCTGGGTCGATTGGGCCCGCGCGGCAATTGGGACAATGAGCGTCTTTGAACTGGGCCACATTGGT
>MGLY01000014.1:14429-15626 GCA_001794935.1 Chlamydiae bacterium RIFCSPHIGHO2_12_FULL_49_9
GGGGGTGGGAGTTATATGGTGCCTTATCCCCAAGGCATATGTCGCATCTAAGGCCTTCTGTTTGGCCTGCGAAAACTTCAAATTGGATAGGATTAATCACTTAAATCTCTCTCATTTTCGGGCGAGATTTTAGCAGATTGAGTCAAAAAAAGACACCTGACATTCAAGGCTATTCCAAGAAATTTCTCCACTGGCTATAGTGCTCCTTTCATTTTTAATGGAGTTATATGAGTTTTTTGAAAAGCAACAGGGGCGCAGTCAATTTTTTAATTGCCGCGCTCATTGGCATTTTTATCTGGTTTTCTCCAGAGCCTGAGGGGCTGAATCCAAGAGGATGGCATCTCTTTGCGATCTTTGTCGCGACGATGGCCGGCATCATTTTAAAATCGTTTCCCATGGGCGCCATTGCGATATTTTCTTTGACTCTTTCGATTGTGACGGGAACTTTGACCTTTTCGGAGGCGTTTGATGGGTTTAGCTGCGATGTCGTCTGGCTTGTCGTTCTAGCGTTTTTCGTCGCAAGGGGGTTCATCTCGACGGGACTTGGAAACCGAATGGCTTACAAAGTAATGAGCCTTCTCGGTAAAAATAGTTTGGGGCTCGGTTATGGCCTTGTCGCAACGGATCTCATTTTGGCTCCGACGATTCCGAGCGTGACGGCTCGCGTGGGGGGCGTTGTCTATCCGATCGTAAAGGCTCTTACGGATGTATTTACCGGAAAATCGCACGATCCGAAAATGGGCGCTTTTTTATCTCTCACTGCATTTCAAGGATCCGCTATCACCAGCGCCATGTTTTTAACTTCGATGGCCGGAAACCCTCTTATTGCAGAGCTCGCCCGCAGCCAGGGGATCGACATCAGCTGGACCTCTTGGGCCCTTGCGGCTATTTTGCCGGGACTCATCAGTTTAGGCTTGGTTCCTTATGTCATTTACAGACTCACGCCGCCGACGATCCGGCAGACTCCGCACGCAAAAGAGATGGCGGAAGAGAGGCTGAAATCAATGGGACCAATGAGGCGAAATGAGTGGATCATGCTCGGAACATTTGCCCTTTTGATCACTCTTTGGATTTTGGGGCCTCGCATCGGCGTGAAGGCGCCTGTGGCAGCTTTGATTGGACTTTCTATTTTGCTCGTCACCGGAATCATGAAGTGGAAAGATGTTTTGGAAGAGCAGGGCGCATGGGATACTTTTA
>MGLY01000015.1:0-1191 GCA_001794935.1 Chlamydiae bacterium RIFCSPHIGHO2_12_FULL_49_9
TTCCCCGAGCTCACCGATCCTCACACAAATGAGTCGCTCGTGAAGCGGACCGTAATGATCTGCAACACCTCATCGATGCCTGTCGCTGCTCGCGAAGCCTCTGTCTATATGGGCGCCGCGATCGCTGAATATTACCGGCAGATGGGGCTCGATGTGCTCTTACTTGCCGACTCGACATCGCGCTGGGCTCAGGCGATGCGCGAGATGTCGGGCCGCCTTGAAGAGATTCCGGGGGAAGAGGCATTTCCCGCCTATCTGGCATCGCGCATCTCCTCATTCTACGAGCGCTCCGGCGTGATTCTTCTCAAAAAGGGAGAGATCGGCTCTCTCACGATCGGCGGAACCGTGTCGCCCGCAGGGGGAAATTTTGAAGAGCCGGTCACTCAAGCCTCTCTTTCGATTGTCGGGGCGTTCCACGGTCTTTCAAGGGCTAGATCCGATGCGCGCCGTTATCCTGCGATCGATCCTCTCATCTCTTGGACAAAATACCTCGACAAGGTGGGCAAGGAGCTCGATAAAAAATTGCCTCATTGGGCCAAAAAGGTAAGAAAAGCCGCCGACATTCTTCGAAAAGGGGATGAGATCGGCAAGAGGATGGAGGTCGTCGGCGAAGAGGGGGTTGCTCTCGATGATATGATCATCTATCTCAAATCCGAACTCTATGAGTTTTCCTATTTGCAGCAAAATGCGTTTGATAAAGAGGACTGCTATTCTCCTCTGGAGAGACAAATGGAGCTCTTCGAACTCATCCAGACTATTTTTGACGCAAAACCTGAATTTGATGCGCACGATGCGGCAAGGGAGTTTTTCCTCTCTTTACAAAACGAGATGAAAAACCTCAACTTTTTGCCCTTTCAATCATCTAAATACAAAGACGCGCTTCGCTCTATTAAAGAAAAAATCAACCAGAAGAAAAAGGCATGAGAAAAGTCTACGATCGAATCATCGACATGCGAGGCAATCTGGTCACAGTCGCAGCTGAAGGAGTATCCCTCGGCGAAGTGGCCCGGATCCACAAAGCGAACGGCACATCGACCTATGCATCCGTCCTTCGCTTTGAAGATGATCTCGTCACTCTTCAGGTATTCGACGCCGTCCGAGGGATATCGACCGGCGATAAGGTGACTTTTTTAGGCCATCCGATCCAGGCCGTTTTCGGCGAGGCCCTTTTGGGCCGCCGCCTGAGCGGCT
>MGLY01000015.1:1228-1322 GCA_001794935.1 Chlamydiae bacterium RIFCSPHIGHO2_12_FULL_49_9
CTGATGCGGATGTGGTGATCATCGGCGGCATGGGGCTTCGTTTCGACGACTACCAGGCCTTCATCGACAACGCGGAAAAAGCGGGCTCCATTGA
>MGLY01000015.1:1412-9564 GCA_001794935.1 Chlamydiae bacterium RIFCSPHIGHO2_12_FULL_49_9
GAGGCTATCCGGGATCTCTCTATTCCGATTTGGCGTCGCGCTACGAAAAAGCGGTCGATATTGACGGGAGCGGCTCGATCACCATCATTTCAGTGACCACCATGCCGGGGGGAGATGTGACTCATCCGATCCCCGACAACACGGGCTACATCACTGAAGGGCAGTTCTATCTCCACGGAGGGAGAATCGACCCGTTCGGATCTCTATCCAGACTGAAACAGCAGGTCATCGGAAAAGCGACCCGCGAAGATCACGGCGATCTCGCCAACGCGATGATCCGCCTCTATGCCGACTCGAAGAAGGCGAGGGAAAGACAGGGGATGGGATTCAAACTGTCTCGCTGGGATGAAAAACTCCTTCGCTATTCTTATCTTTTTGAAGAGAAGATGATGAACTTACAGGTGAACTTGCCTCTTGAAGAGTCCCTCGATCTCGGCTGGCAGATTTTAGCCGAGTGCTTTGAAGCGGATGAGGTCGGGATTAAGAAGCAAATCATCGACAAATATTGGCCCAAAGAGACCCCCTCGCAACGATGACAGTCAAACTGACAAAGACAGAACTTAGATCCCAGCAAACCCGCCTGACGCAGCTCAGGCGGTATCTGCCCACTTTGCAGTTAAAAAAGGCGATGCTCCAGTTCGAAGTGCTCGCAGCCAACTCTCAGATTGCAAAGGCCAAAGAAGAATTTTTTGCAGCCCGGAAAAAAGCGGAAGATTTCGCAAAACTTCTCGGAGACCCGATCTCCAATCTCGCTTTTTTCGCCGAAGTGCAGCACGTGAAAAAGCGCTATGAAAATATCGCAGGGGTAGAGATTCCCATTCTCGACGAGGTTGTGTTTAAAGAAGCCGATTATTTCCTCTTCGACACGCCCGCATGGACTGAAAAGGCCGCGCAAGTTTTGCGCCAAATGGTGGAGATGAGAGAAATCCTGGCCGTTCTTGAAGAGAAAAAAAGAGCCCTTGAAAAAGAGCTCAGAGAGGTCTCTATCCGCGTCAATCTCTTCGAAAAAGTCTTGATCCCGAGAGCGGAAGAAAATATCAAAAAGATCCGAATTTTCCTCGGCGATCAGCAGCTTGCGGTCGTAGCCCAGGCAAAAGTGGCGATGAGAAAAATTCGGCTCAAGGCAGATCAGAGAGCGGTCAATGATCATTGAGATGGAAAAAGTTCTGATCTACGGCGCCAAAGTGGAAATGGACCGCTTTTTTGAGCTCGCTCAAAGAGCTGGCTTTTTAGAATTTATTGGCCTTTCTAAAAAGACGGCGCTCGAGCTACCTGTTGAGGGCAAAATCCTTCTCTCTGCACTCAAAATCGCAAGACATCATGCGCCCGACGCCCATGGATCCCTGGCCTCTCCCAACGATCCTTTAAAATATGCGGATGAAATCGTTCGAGCCAAAGCTACTTACGAAAAACTGCTTGAAGAAGAAAGACTTTTGAGGGCGGAGATTTCCCGCATTGCGGTATTTGGCGATTTTTCCAGGCGCGAGCTCACCTCTTTAGAAAAAGAGAGCAAACGGATTTTTCAGTTTTTCTGTATGAAGAGCGATTTGGCAAGGGAGATCTCTTTGCCGGACGGCGTCATCTATGTCGGAACCGAATACGATCTCGACTATTTTGTCTCGATCCAAAAAGAGAAAATTCTCCCTCCAAAAATGATCGAAATTCTCATCGATAAACCGGTAGGGGAGCTGAAAAAAAGGCTCATCTTCGTCCAAGACGAGTCTTTGAAACTCGAGAGAAAACTCCATGAGTCGGCAAACGCGATTCCCGCTTTGCAAAATGCCCTTTACCTCGCTCTCAACGAACACAATCTTCGCCTCGCCAAACACAACACCGCTCTCGAGATGAACGGCTCTCTTTTTGCCATTGAGGCTTGGGTTCCCAAGAACAAAACAAAAGCGCTTTTTGGCCTTCTCAGCTCCCTTTCCATCCACGCGGAGTCTATCGCAGTGGAGCCGCATGATAAAATCCCCACCTGCATCGAAAATAAAGGAGCGGGCAAACTCGGCGAAGACCTCGTTCATATCTATGATACGCCGGCCCAAACCGATAAAGATCCATCCAAATGGGTGCTCGTCTTTTTCTCCCTCTTTTTCGCCATGATCGTATCCGATGCGGGCTATGGCCTCGTCTATCTCCTTATCGGCATCTTTTTAAAGCGGAAATTTTCAAAGGCGATGGGTTCCCTTAAAAGGCTCATCAACCTGACGATGATCATGGGGACTTGCTGTATTATTTGGGGGATTCTGACGGCCTCATTTTTCGGCATCGAGATCGGTCCGGACAACCCATTTCGCAAAACTTCTTTCCTCCATTCGATGGCGGTGCGAAAAGCGAATTACCACATCGAGCACAAAGACGACGTCTATCGGGAGTACTCCCGCGAGTATCCGGCCGTTGCGGATGCCGCTGACGGACACGACTTTCTCGTCAAAGGAACTCGCATTGAAGACGGCTCGATCAAGTATGCGATCCTCGACGATTTTTGTGGCAATATCCTCCTTGAGTTTTCTCTCATGGTGGGAGTCATCCACATCAGCCTTTCCTTCCTCCGCTATCTCTTTCGCAACTGGACCGGAATCGGCTGGATCCTCTTCATGATCGGAGGGTATCTCTATTTCCCCTCAATGCTCGACGCGACTTCGATTCTCAACTTCATGGGATGGATCGCGAAGTCGACCGCCACGGCGATCGGCCAGCCGATTCTCTACGCAGGGCTCGTCCTTGTTTTGGCTCTAGCCCTCTTGCAGGGGCGGAGATGGGGCGCATTGCATGAGTTGACAAACGCAGTTCAGGTCTTTGCGGACGTCCTTTCTTACCTCCGCCTTTATGCTTTAGCCCTTGCGGGGATGATCATGGCGAGCACTTTTAACCGGATGGGACTTGATCTAGGCCTCGGCGTTGGGATTTTTGTCATCGCGATTGGCCACATTGTGAATATGACGCTCGGGATCATGGGAGGCGTGATCCACGGCCTGCGTCTCAATTTTTTAGAATGGTACCACTATAGTTTCGAAGGGGGAGGCCGCCTCTTTAATCCCCTTCGGATTTTCAAAACGAAATAGGAGCTTTATGGATTTTGATATGATCGGACCTGCCATTGTGATGGGTTTTGGATGTATAGGCAGCGCGATCGGCTGCGGGATCGCCGGCATGGCGTCTCACGGCGTCATGTCGCGAGTGGATGAGGGGCATGGAAAGTTTATCGCGCTCTCGGCGATTCCCTCCTCTCAGTCGATCTACGGATTTATCCTCATGATCGTCATGAGGGGGGCCATCCGCGCAGAAAGCCTCTCTGGCATTGCCGGGATCGGCATTGGTTTTTTTGTCGGTCTTGCGATTATGTTCTCGGCGATTTACCAGGGCAGGTGCGCAGTGACGGCGATCCAGGCGTCTGCTAAGCAGCCGGCAATCTACGGCAAGACGATCGCAGCGCTCGGGATTGTCGAGTCGTTCGCCCTCTTTGCATTCGTGTTTGCCCTCCTTCTCATGTAAGAGAAGAGAGAAGAAATTGAACCACAGAGCACACAGAGGACACAGAGACGGGGAAGCCCCGCACCCCAAGAGAAGAAATCTCTCATGGGAGCGCGAGGGCTTCCCTCGCCTCTGTGTGCTCTGTGGTATTTTTTTTACGTATTGATAGCGAATCCGAGGCGAGCGAGCAAAAACCGGGTGACTAGAACTGGATGTAAACCTAAATTCTTAAATAGTGTCCAGTAAGTGACGCTCGTCAACTTTTTTTCCACTGCCTCTCTCTTTTCGAGAGCATCAAAAATCCACTCTCTAAATGGGGGAGGAATGAGTTTGGGCAGTGCGTTCAGAGGAAAAAATTGCACCCCTTTCGTCTCGCTTGTAATCGATGCATGGCCATCTAGAATCGAACACTCATAGAGATGAGTCCTTTTGGCGAGCCGGTTGATTGGTGTGTAGATGCCAACGAGGCGATCTACTTTGACAGTAAAGCCCGTTTCTTCCAGAATTTCTCTCGCTGCAGCTAGATCCGGAGTCTCATCCGGCTCAATGCCGCCGCCCGGAAGAACCCAGACCGGAACGTCTCTTCTCTGAATGAGAAGAACCATTTTCCGATCGGGAGAAAAAACAACTCCGGCAACACTTTCAGGGTGCATGATACGCTACAGGATAGTTTTTTTAGCAGCTCTTTGCAACGGTTGTTACACAAATCACCTCTATGTGCAGCAAGAGTGGGTTGATAGGAGCTCTCTTGCAAGCTCCCACGTCGGCACCCCCGATCCGAGACAAGCGCATCCTCCTCATGGGCAAAAGCTGCTCATCAGCTGGGATTTTCCCCGGAGCCTTTTTTTAGAAAAACTCACTCTCGCAGTTACGGTTCGCCTTTGGAACAACACCCAAGAGACAACTTACTATTCAATTGGGAGAAGAAGAGACTATCTAAGCCTCTTTTTTTCTCATGAAAAACCGGACACGAAGATTTTGACCTATAAAGTAGAAGTATTCTCAGAAGACGGCAAAGAGGTGAGCGTCTGGAAACATCAATTTTGGACAGAGCTCATCGACATCGATCGTTGAAGGAGTTTTTCCGTCTCTTCCCAGCTAAGACAAGGATCGGTGATCGAGACGCCATAGTCCAAAAGTGACAAGTCTTTAAAGAGCGTTTGCTTGCCCGCATGGATATGGCTTTCCAACATAAAGCCCGCCACCATCGGGTGCGCCTGTTCCAAAATGGATTCCAATGCAATCGATTGCCTTCTCGGATCTTTGCCCGAGTTGCCATGCGAGCAATCAATCAAGATGCGGGAAGAAGTTTTCTCTTTTTCCAAAACATGGAGCGCTTTGGCAATGGAGAGCGGATCGAAGTTCGTCTCGTGTAAAGCACCTCTCAATACAAGATGGGAGAAGGGATTGCCCTCTGTTTCAATGGCTGCGACTTTTCCCTCCCCATTGACCCCTAAATATACATGGGGCGATCTCGCAGTCGCAACGCCCAAAATAGCTTCATCCAGTCCTCCGTGAACGTCATTTTTAAATCCAACGGGAAACGGCATCCCGGAGGCCATCTGCCTATGATAAGGGGAGCCGGAGGTCCTCGCTCCGATGAGCCCCCAGCTGAGAAGATCGTCAAAATAAGACGCCGTAAGAGGATCGAATAGCTCCATCGCAGTAGGAACGCCCATCTCGGCAAGCTCGATGAAGAGACGCCTCGATTTTCTAAGCCCCGCTGCCAGATCGTTCGTCCCGTCGAGGTAAGGATCGTAAAGCATTCCTTTCCAGCCGAGATGCGTTCTCGACTTTTCAACAAAGACGCGCATGATGAGAAAAAGATGGCCGCCCAAATCAATCGAGAGTTTTTTAAGTCTCTCCGCATACTCCAAAGCCGATTCGGGATCGTGTATCGAACAAGGGCCGACAATTGCGACGAGAGCTTTGTTTTTGCCGAGAAGGATTTGAGAGGCAAGTGAACGGAAATTTGCAATCGATGCGAATGCGCTTTTTGAAAGAGGCTGCTGTTTTTTCAATTCTACAGGCGATGGAATTTCCATAATCAGTAAAGGTAGCAGCTCATTTATTTTTTTGCGATTTTTATCAAGGAATCGCCTCGTCCAAATCTTTGCAAAGCCAAGTTTGGGATTGTGTTAACCTCTTGTTATTAATAAAATTTTTAATTAGAATTAAGTTAAAAATTTATTAGATCTGACCGATTTTTTTGAGAAGGACAAAAAAGGGGAAGGAACCTTATCATGGATAGTCCTAATTAAGGATATTTTTATGACATCGCTAGAATCATGGCTTTTAAAAATTGAAAATTGGATTTGGGGAGCTCCTCTTCTTGTTCTCCTCACCGCCGTCGGTCTTTACTTGACGATCGGCCTTCGCGGCATCCAGTTCCGCTATCTCATCTATTCTTTGAAGCTCGCTCTCACCCGCCAGGACGACAAGGCCGAAGGGGATATCAGCCAGTTTCAATCCCTCATGACGGCCCTCGCCGGTATGATCGGGATCGGCAGCATCACAGGCGTTGCGACTGCAATCGCAATCGGCGGCCTCGGCTCCCTCTTTTGGATGTGGATGGCCTCTCTTCTCGGCATGGCAACTAAATACGCGGAAGCGATTCTAGCGGTCAAATACCGCACCCTCGATGAGAAGGGGGAGATGTGCGGCGGCCCGATGTATTATCTTTCCCGCGGCCTGAAATCCAAATGGCTAGCCCTTTTCTTTGCCTTTATGGGAGCGGTAACTGCTCTTGGAACCGGCAACATGGTCCAAGCTAACTCGATTGCAGGCGCAATGAAACAGCTTGTCAGTCTCGATCCAATGATCACAGGGATTGTCCTCACTGCCCTCACGGGCGCTGCCCTTTTCGGCGGCATCAAGAGCATCGGGAAAGTCTCCAGCTGGCTCGTTCCCTCAATGGCCCTCTTTTACATTCTCGGAGGCATTCTCGTGCTCATTGTCAAAGCTCATGCGATCCCATCTGCTCTCGCAGCCATCTTCCAGGAAGCCTTCACCAGCAAAGCAGCCCTCGGCGGCGTTGCAGGCTCCGGCATCATGGCAGCGATCCAATACGGCGTCTCCCGCAGCGTCTTCTCAACGGAAGCGGGTCTCGGCAGCGCGCCGATCGCCTCTGCCGCCGCAAAAACCGATGTTCCCGGCCGCCAGGCGATGATCTCGATGAGCGGCGTCTTCATCACCTCGATGATCGTCTGCACCATCACAGGACTTGCGATCGCCGTCAGCGGTCTCCTCGGCCAAACAACTGCCGACGGACAGATCCTCACCGGCTCCTCCCTTGCGCTCCTCGCCTTCGAAAGCGCCCTCCCCTACGGAGGACTCGTCGTCACCATCTCCATCATCCTCTTCGGCTACTCAACCATCCTCGGCTGGGCCTACTACGGAGAAAAGTGCATGGAGTACATGTTCGGCATCCGGATCATCAACTGGTATAGAGCCCTCTTCACGCTCGTCCTGATCCCCGGCGCCGTCATGAGCCTCCAGACAGTCTGGAGCCTCGCCAACATCATGAACGGCCTCATGGCGTTCCCCAACCTCGTCGGCCTCTTCGGCCTCTCCGCAATCGTCTTCCAAGAGACCCGCAGCTTCGAAAAGCTCCTCAAGTTTGAGCGTGATGAAGTCAAAGAAGCCTCATAAAAGGGCGAGGGGCTCCACCCCTCGCGCTCCCCGCCAAAGGACTTACGTCCTTTGGGATCCTATTTGTTTGGGATGAGACCGGTGGCGTCTTTGTCTTCTAGTTCTAGGGTGGGCTTTTTCTTTTTCAGTCGGTTTTCAACGTTTTTGATGGGTTCTTCAGGTGGAATGTTTTCAGGAAAAGCAACGCCGATTTTAGCAATGGCAGCGCGAACTTCTTTTCCCACCATTTCGTGGGTTTCGATAGCGTCTCTTTGATTTTTGATTTTTTCCAGTTTAAGCTTCTCCCTCGTGTGGGTCATTCGAAATTGGTTGGCTGCAAGTTCGGTTGTATTCATTCGATCCATCAGTTGCTCCTTTGGGGCGATCCCTTTGCGGGCTTTAATTGCATCAACGCCCAGTCCTCCGTAAAGTCCTTTGTATCCGGCATCATGGAAGATACCGAACATTTTGTTTTGCACGCCCGCATCTCGAGCAGCGCCAGAGAGAGCTTTGAACTCGATAGAGGCTTGTTTCCTCATCTCTAGGTGCTCGAGATCATCAGATAGTTCATCGGAAAGCTCTTGTCTGCGGGTTTGAATGGCAAAATATTTTTGCGCGTGTGCAATTTCCGGTTTTCTCGGATCCCCGTTTTGAGCGATGAGGTAGCAGGCAAAGCGAGAGAGGCGGTAGTCATCGACCATTTGCACAGCACCCTTACCGAACTCGATCTGCTTACCGGCGCCGGTAAAGTGATGCGCTGGGTCATTTCCAGATTGCTTGCAAGACTCCATGGCCTTTTTAAGGGCATTTTCAAACCGCTGCCACTTCGAGTAGCCTAAAAGTGGTTGAAGTTCTCGGGCGCTCCAATATTCTATGCCGTGCTGATTGATTTTCTTTAACGACTCAAAGGATGGGTTGGTGGGTACAAGTTTGGTATTGTTGGGTTTTTTCATGCAGAGATCCTATACAAGGAATTTTTTTAGAAGAGAGAGGATAGACGCGCGCAAAATATTCATCAACGCGTTTTTCCTATTCATCAGGGATTGCA
>MGLY01000016.1:0-6283 GCA_001794935.1 Chlamydiae bacterium RIFCSPHIGHO2_12_FULL_49_9
TCGATATTTTTGAAGACAGTAGGGCGCTAAAATGAGAGCGCTAAAGGCGGTCAAAATGCCGGTCCAGAAAGTAAGACTCCCCATGTATTGGCAGTAGTCGGGAGGGGAGGGATGGGTGATTTTGAGCGTCTCCAAAAAGATCAGCTCTCCCAGTGTATAGGAGATATATTCGGCGACTACGATGAGAAGAAGGGAGGCCAAATAGGGGGACTTTAAGAGATACTGAAAACTCGAGGATAGAGAGAGGAGCCGTCTTGCGAAGGGCTCTTTTTTTCCGTTTGTCGGCAAAGGCTCCTTTCGGATCTGGAGCTTTTTAGACAGATAATTAAAAGACCAGAGGGTCAAAAGGCCGCATGCGATCAGAAAGAAGGTGAGAAGGTAAAGGGAATGCTGCCATCTTTGGTTTGCTATTGGAAAAAACTCCCAGCTGAAGTGGGAGCTGCAAAAAACGGTGATGGGTCCTGCCAAAATGGCTCCGACGCTGCTGCCGAGCATAAGGGGAGGATAAAATCGCTTCGCCTCTTCCAGAGACAGGCTCTGATTGATACAGCTCCAGAAGATGACTGAGAGAAGAGCCACCTTCCAAAGTTCCGACATGATGTAAAAAACCATATCGGGCCAGTGGGTGAAAATGACCTGGAATTTTGAAAAACCGAAAAGGAAGTGAAACTTGTGCTCCAAAAAGGCGTGAATTGAGCTTCTCTCCGGATAGATCCAAAAGGCGAAAATGAGGAAGAAGGCGAGGAAAAAGAGCATCGTCGCCGAGAAGATGAACCTCAGCGAAAAGACCCGCATCAGACGAGAGAGGCCCCAAGTCATCAAAATAGAGGCGGGAAAGGTGCCGAAGAGCTCAAAGTAGGGGATAAAGGCAGAACTGCCCCCCGAGTCCGCAACGACGAGAGTGTTCCTCATGCTCCTCAGAATACTAAAATTTACATTGATCAGAGAGAGGATAAAGAACATGGAAGCAAACAACTTCCACTCGGCGCGCCTAATCGGGAAAAAGAAATTCATACAGGGGGCCAGTATAGACAGAGTTGCCTTTATACACAACGTGACTCAAAATTTGATTTTTGGCTGTGCCGGCATCCCAATCTTTCCATCCGCGTTCGGGGGCCCCTATTGAAAAATAGGGACCCCGTCACGCGCCAGCCTACGGCCTGATGAAAATCTTGGGCGCCGGCTTTGCCAAATTCCCAAATTTTGAATCATGTTATGTATATGGACAAGAAAAGGGCTGGGTTTTGGGCTTTTGGTCGGGATCGAGGGCCAGTTCTCCGCTGCGGGTTTTGATGAGCGTCTCGATCTTTTTCTCGGCCGTCTGAAGCCGCCCGTTGCAGGCGCGGATCAGCTGCTCTGCCTCTTCGAAGAGCTTGAGCGACTCTTCAAGCGGAGTTTTGCCGCCGTTCATCTTTTCCAAAATTTGCTCGAGCCGCTCAAACGCTTTTTCAAAAGAGAGAGTTTCTTGTGTCATAGGAATCCATTGTGTCTGCAGTAGCAAAAAGCTGGCCGTCCGAAAGGAGGGCGGTGAATTTTTCGCCGGTTTGTATTTCTTTTGTTGAGAGGATAATCGAATGGTCTTTTTCGGAAAAGAGAATGGAATATCCTTTTTTCAGGACATTTTTTGGATTGAGAGAATGGAGATGTTCTTTGATGGCGCGGAGCTGCTCCTTTTTTTGCCGAAGAGCCGCTTCCGCCGCAGACTTCAGGCGGGAGGGATAGGTGTTTAGGCGCTGTTTAAACTGCGCTGTTTGCGAGGCGGGATTGAGCGTCTCCAGCCGTTTGAAGTTTGCTCCTAGGCGGGTTCGATAGGCGTCGAGCCTCATTTGAAGGGATGTTTGTAGATCGGTTTGCATGTCATCCAGTTTTTGGATCGGCAATGAGAGAAGCGTGTAGGGAGAGCTCAGAAGGGGATGTTTTTGGAGAGCGGTTAAGCGAAAACGCGACTGTCTAATCTGTTCTTGGACTCTATGTGTTGAGAGCTGGCTTGTCTGAGAGAGAAATTTAATCAGGTTCGCTTTCTCGGCAATGGCGATTTCAGCGGCGGCAGATGGCGTGGGAGCTCTCACATCCGCAACCCAGTCGGCAATCGTCACATCCGTCTCGTGGCCGACTGCCGAGATGGTGGGGATTTTCGATTCGAAGAGCGCTTTGGCGACGATCTCTTCATTAAAGGCCCAAAGATCCTCAATGCTTCCGCCGCCGCGCCCTACGATGAGAACGTCTGCAAGATCGTATTTGTTGAAGTCGTAGATCGCCTGGGCAATTTCGCCCGCTGCTCCTTCGCCTTGCACTTTCACTGGGTTGAGGATCACGTGAAAGCCGGCAAAGCGGCGCGTTAAAATGTGCAAAATATCTTGAATGACGGCGCCGGTTGGACTTGTGATGACGCCAATCCGTTTGGGGAGTTTGGGAAGGGGCTTTTTAGGCCTGTCGAACCAGCCCCTTTGGCGCAGCGTCTCCTTGAGTTTTTCAAATTTGAGGAGGAGCTCTCCCATTCCCTGGAACTGAAGCTCGCGGACAATCAACTGATATTGGCCGCGGGGAGCGTAGAGGCTCAACTCGCCGATCGCGATCACCTGATCGCCTTCTTTTGGCATTTGGGCGAGCTTTGATGCGCTGCCTTTAAAAAGAGCGCAGGAGATTTGGGAATTGGGATCTTTTAAGCTGAAGTAGAGATGGCCCGACGATTGGAGTTTGAAATTGCTGATCTCTCCTTGCACCGCAACAGACCTAAAAGCGGGCTCCAGGAGGGATTTGATCGCAAAGGTGAGCTCGGAAACTGTGACCGGTTTCATTGGGAGTCCGGCGCCAGAAAGTCAGGACTTGGCAAGGGGAAAAAGGGGATCGGTTCTTCTTCAAGCCGCAACTGCACTACTCGGGCAGGAATGGGAGCTAGTACCTGACCACAAAAATTTTGAAGAGGCGGAGGGCGGGGTCTTTTTCTTCGAATCGGGGGCGCTCCGTCTTTGAAATCCTGAACGAGCTTTTTAGATTCGGGAGGAGGGAGTGTAGTCTTGTAAAGAGACAGGAGATAACTCAGCGTACATCTGAATATCTCTGGGCCTTGCGTTTGGAGAAGGGGAGCGATAAAATGACCATTCCTGGTCCCGCCCTGAATTAAAAACTTGAGAGATTCTGGATTCCAGGAGTAGCTATAGAGAATCTTTTTTACAAAGCCTGGAAATTCGCGCGATTGGATGAAAGGCTCATCACTGGAGCGGAGGTTTTCATAGAGAACGGAGATGAGAAGATTTCTTAGAGCCGACTTTTTGAATTCCAGGATGTCGAGATAGTACAGGAAGCTGACCAGCGCTTTTTTCTTTCCCGACTCTTGCAAACGTCTTGCGATCGAAATAATCAGCTTTGAGCGGTCGGAGGGAATCTTCTTTTTGATGCCCAGGAGCGGTTCCGATAATCTCTCTACTCCCTTAAAAGCGGCGCTGATCTCGCCAAATAACGCGCTGAGAAAGTTCCATTCTGGGATTTGCAAATCGCCAGCTTCCTTTATTTCTCTCTTATAAACTTGTGATATCCAGTTAATTGGCTTTCTTTGAGGACTGGCCTTTTCGAAAATAGCACGGCTAATCGATTTGACATAGAGGAGCAAGGGGAGCCCACAGGAAGGGAATTTGATCTTTTGGGAGAAGTGTCTCAGGGAGATGAATAGAACTTTCAATTCGAGAGCATCATTGGGGTCGATCTGGCGCATGACCCCCATCGTTTGTGCGACAGTCATACTGTAAGGCGCAGCCACATTCATAAAAATTCCTTTCGATAGCCCGATGAAGGGTACTTTACTTTTGAGAAAAAAGGGAAGCGTTTTTTCCTCCTTGCCAAGAGGGCTTGCGATTGAGTATCCTAGCGGAAAATTTTTGAGTGATTATGGTGGGACGCCAATATGTAATTGGGAACTGGAAGATGTATAAGATGGCCCGCGAGGCTGTCCAGTATATCGAGAAGCTCGTCCCCCTTGTCGAGCGGTGTGAAGCCAATATTTTCCTTGCCGTCCCCTTTACCGCTATCTCCGCGTGCTTTCAGGCGGCAAAAAACGCCAATATCCTCATCGGCGCCCAGAATATGAGCGATGCGAAAGAGGGGGCTTTTACCGGCGAAATCGGATCTCTCATGCTCAAAGAGGCGGGAGCGTCGTTCATTTTGCTCGGCCACTCGGAAAGACGCCACGTCTTTGGGGAGAGCGATGAGTTTATTCACAGGAAGGTGATCCGGGCCCTCCAGGACGATCTGCAGCCGATTCTTTGCGTTGGCGAGACTTTAGCTGAGAGAGAAGCCGGGGAGACGGAGAAGGCGCTTAAGAGGCAGATTTTTACAGCGCTGAAACAGATCCCGAAAGAAGAGGCCCCAAAAGTCATTTTAGCCTACGAACCTGTCTGGGCGATCGGAACCGGCAAGACGGCGAGCGCTAAAATGGCGGGGGACGCGCATGCGTTTTGCAGGGCGTGTTTGGCCGAAATCTTCGGCAAAAAGATCGCCGGGTCGATTCCGATTTTATATGGCGGATCGGTCAAGCCGGACAATACCAAAGAATTGATCTCTCAAGAAGATATCGACGGCGTTCTTGTCGGCGGAGCGTCGCTCGATCCCGAAAGTTTTTCTAAAATTGTCCACCACTGCGAGAAGAAGAAATGACATTTTTATTTTATATCGCCCTATTTTTGTTCTTATTCGCTTCGATCATCTTGTGCTTTGTGATTTTGATTCAGGAAGCGAAGAGTTTGGGTCTCGGCGCCTCATTCGGCGGCGACAACAGCGATTCTCTTTTTGGAACCTCGACGGCTGAAGTGCTCAAGAAATTCACTGCCTATTTGACAGGTGCTTTTCTTGTGAGCTGTCTCATTTTGTCTTTCTGGAGCGGCTCTTTGGGCCGTAAGCAGGAAGCATCGGTTCAGGTAGAAGAGAGTCGATGAAATTAAAGATCCACCGCTATGGGGATTCGGTACTCCGCCAAAAGGCGCATCCTATTAGCGAAGTGACAGACGAGGTGCGCGCATTCGCCCGCGATCTGATTGAGGCAATGATCGATCACAATGGAGTCGGCCTCGCTGCAACGCAGGCAGGCAAACTTCTTCGGATTTTTGTGATCCGCGACGAGACGACGAACGCGGCAGGGGAATCTATTCTCGGCGAGCCGGAGGTGATGATCAATCCGGTTTTAAGCAAGCCCTCCAAAGAGACGGTCTCCATGACGGAGGGCTGTATTTCTCTCCCGGGCCTTCGGGTCGATGTAGTGAGGCCGAAATCCATCCACATCCGCTACCAAAATCTCCAAGGAGAATGGGTCGAAGAGATCTTGGAAGAATTTCGGGCGCGCGTTGCGATGCATGAAAACGACCATCTCAACGGCACTCTCATCATCGACCGGATCGACGCCAATCTAAGAAAAAAGATCGAACCTCAGCTTCGCAAAATAAAACAAAAAAAATCTTGACGTCTTCCGCTTTTTGAATTAATTTGGCGCGCCAAAAAATTCAAAAAAGAGGTTTTCCATGTCATCTCCAACACATTCCACAATAAGCCAAGACCCCTCGATCTTTACCAAACTTGCGGAGCGCCCCTTTTTCCAAGTGGCGGCGGGAGCAGCTCTCATTGGAACGGCTTACGCTGTTTATGCGCTCTCGATCCAGGCGTTTTCCTTGCTGTCAGGGATGTTTTTCCCGCTTCTGTCCGCTTCTTTAACCGGATCGGCCTCTTTTTGGGCGCTCCACTCCGTCCAGGTCATTGGCCATTTGGTGGGGTGGGTGGTCGAACATCAGTTTGTCGTGTTTTGCGCCTCCTATCTGATTCTGCCGGCAGAGGAAAAAGAGGGGATCCAAAGATATCTCATCACTGCCGGAAAAACCTTTTTTAATTTCTTAAAACTGCCCGGAACGGCTGCGTTTATGATTGCGTCGTCCCTCTTTCAAAAAGTGGCCAAGTACTTGCCGAACACGGCTGCCGGAATACGGGATATCGAAAAAGTGACAAAACGGGCTTGGGGCGAATTTGTCGGAGCATCGGTCGATACACCGCAAGGATCGCCTATGAGCGGCGCAGGTAGTTAGCCACTCTAAGAGCATTGGCGATGATGGTGAGGGCGGGGTTGACCGCTCCGCTGGAGGGAAAAAAACTTCCGTCGACGGCGTAGAGATTGTCCAGATCGTGGGCGCGGCAGTGGAGATCGAGGACGGATGTCTTCGGATCGGTGCCAAAGCGAAGCGTTCCCACTTGGTGGGCGACTCCTGCAATTGGGATTTTCTTCGCGAGATAGGCCGTATTGGGGAAG
>MGLY01000016.1:6293-6777 GCA_001794935.1 Chlamydiae bacterium RIFCSPHIGHO2_12_FULL_49_9
GATGTCCTGTTTTCCTGAGGATCTTTTTAAGCTTTTCCAGAAGGCGGCGATGGGCTTCGAGATTCGTCGGGGTGTAGTGGAGGTGGAGTCGATCTGATGAATCGATGAGAACGCGGTTATCTGCGTGGGGGAGATCTTCCGATGTGATCCACCAGCCGATGGCAAAATCGGCCATCTTTTCCAAGATAAAGCGGGGAGTGAAGAAGGGGGCATCGCCCTCCAGCATAGCGCCTTTCACTTTTCCGAGAAGCTGCATGTGGCCAAGCGGGTATTTCGAGTCATCCGCTCCGTGATAAAAGTCGTTGATGCCGATCGTTTTTTGGAAAAGGACGTCGTTTTTTTCACTCGAGAGGGCAACGATGGCTGAATTGGTGTGGCACATGTAGTGGCGCCCGACTTGTCCCGAACTATTGGCAAGGCCGTTGGGGTGGAGTTTCGATTTGGAGCGAAGCAGTAGCGCCGCCGAGTTGATCGCGCCGCAAGA
>MGLY01000016.1:6815-12515 GCA_001794935.1 Chlamydiae bacterium RIFCSPHIGHO2_12_FULL_49_9
CATCGACGACTTTTGCCCCCATTGCGTCTGTGTTGAGACGGAGCGCTTTTGCGTGGGTGAGGAGGGTCACGTTCGGTTGTTTTAGGGCCTGATTGATGCAGATGTGGTGCGCGTCCGATTTTGCATCGGCAAGACAAGGGTATCCATCGCAGGTATCGCAGCGGATGCAAAGGCTCTTTTCTCTTCTCTTTTCATCGAGCCGAATGCCGAGCGGCAAATGGAACGGTTTGAGACCCTCTTCTTTTAACTGATGGAAAATCTTTTTGATGATCGGCTCGTGGCTGACAGGGGGGTATTTGTAGGGGCTTTTTTCGGGAGGCTCGGTTGGATCCTCTCCTCTTTGTCCGTGCACTTCATAGAGCTCTTCCGCCGCCTGATAATAGGGTTGAAAATCCTCATATTTGAGCGGCCAGGCAGGGGAGATCCCCCCATAGTGCTCAATCTCTCCAAAATCGGCTTCTCGAAGCCGGAGGAGAGCCGCGCCATAGAATTTTGTGTTGCCGCCGACAAAATAGTGAGTGCCGGGAACAAACGGCTTTTCATTTTGATCGTACCACGTCTCCCCGCAGTTATATCTCCCTTTGACAAAGACCGAAGAGGGGTCCCAGTTCTCTTTTTCTCTCGGAAGAAAACCGCCTCTTTCCAAAATGAGGATTTTTTCACCGCTCTCGGAGAGTTTATGCGCGAGCGTCCCCCCTCCGGCGCCGCTTCCGATGATGATCGTATTGTAAGTTAGATCCATTCGATGATAGCTTTGATTTCGTCCGGTTTTCTCTTGGTGAGAACTTGATCGAAGTCAGTGTAGGCGGTTTTGCTTGTGATGAGCTGTTCAATTGCTCCGCTCCACCGATTTTTTGCCTTCTCAAGATCGAGAACTGCTTGTTTAAAGTGATCTTTTCCCGCGTTGACGCTGCCAAAAATGACCTGATTTTTTAAAACGAGCTGGCGCATCATGGCGCCCCCATCGACATTGAGTGGACGGTCATCTCCTGGAACGCCGGTGAGTACGTAGACGCCATTACATCCAAGAGGAGAGATAAGTTCAAAGTCGAGTTTTGGTATTCCTGCTGCCTCTACAATCATGTCGATCTCTCCATGAGCCTCTTTTGCATCTTGGACGGCTGCATCTGTTCCCATCACATATTTGCCGCCCATGATTTGTAAAATTCTTGGACGAAGCGATTGGGGATCAACGATGTCGAGTCCCAAGACGGTAGCTCCTCTTAATCTCAAAACCATCGCGGCCAAAAGACCAATCGGTCCAAGTCCTGCGACCAAAACGCCCTTTCCTTCGAGCCACTTTTTCGGATCGGGATCGACGGGGAGTCTTGCCACTTGAAGACGGCACGCGTGATCGATCGCCTTTTCCACAACGGTTGTAGGCTCTGTCAAGACGGCGATCTCTTTTAAAGCAGAGGGAACTTTGATGAGATACTGTTCGTCTTCCACAATCCACTCTGCGTGAAAGCCGTGGAGCTCTTTGATGCCGCGCTCTTTGTAGTTGCCCGACTGGCACATGTCGGCAGCTCCCTTTTTGCACATGGGGCATTCCGAACAGGGGCGCCTCACCATCACGACGACGAGATCTTTGGGTTTTACACTCTTTACATTTGCGCCTACTTGAACCACTTCCGCGAGCGCTTCGTGGCCGATGACGAGCTCTTTTTGCCCTTTGGGGGCGTCAGCCCTTCCGCCGGAGGCCTCCTCTCGGTCGGTGCCGCAAATGCCGACGAAAAGAGTTCTCATTTTCACTTGAGTTGCCGTCTCTATTTTGGGCTCAGGCCAATCCATAAGGCGGACGTTTTTCGTGTGGGGAGTGAGGACAATCGCTTTCATCGTCCTCGATATATCGCAGTTTTTTTAGCGGAGCAAGGAAAAAATGTTCACTCGTTGAGCTGAAGGCCCAGGAACTCTTCGGTCATCTCGGCGTCTCCGTTCAAATTGGGAGAATCGGCCGAATGGAACCAGGAGGGATACATTCCCGCCTCTTCCCGCCAGGCTTCGACGGCCTTTGAAAAAATTTCGAACCATTCGTCGGGCGTAGTAAAGAAAGCCAGATTGGGATTGTGAAATAGGGTGGGATTGAGACCGCGTCTGACCAGCAACATGGTCCCCAAGACCACATCGGTTCTTGTTTGCGCATCGTAGAATGGATGGAGTTGTTCGAGATTTTGAAACAGCTCTGCAATGAGCCGCATATGATCTATAGGGCCCAGATCGGGATCGCTGGAGCAGCTTTCGTAGCGGGCCAAAAGGAGTTCTACCGTCTTTTCAAAAAATGCCCTGCCAAATCCATGATGAAATATCGTGTAGTATGGTTTTTGATTTAACTCGAAACTGGTTGTGTAGCAAAAAGGCTCCGCTCCCAGTTTAGCAGATGTTTCCTGAGCAATTTGATTCAAATGGGCGGCTTTTTCGGTCGATTGCTCGAGGGTCATCGGCTCCGGAGCGCAGCCTTTCACAGAGACCGGGTAATCCCTTCTGAATTCACCATGCGCAATATTTTCCAAGTGGCGAGAAGTGTGTTTGTGGAGATCTTTGTATAAGGAAACCGTAAGCGGCGCAAACAAATTGTCTTTTGCATAGGCGAAGGCGGCTTGCATCGAGCCCAAATAACCGGGTTCTCCCTCGTGATCCTTTCGATCGCTCTCATATACCAGGCAACCTTCCGAATGGTGCTCCCCATCAATCATCTGTTTCCACATGTTGTCTTTTAAATACTCAAATAGGAAGGTCTTGGTTTCTTTTTCGGCTTCAGTGAAATCTTGAGGAGGAGTTTCTTTGGGAGACTGAGAAAAAAATGCATCCCGTTTTGCTTTTGCCTCCCTCCATTTCTGCATCCCTTCTTTCAGCTGCCCTTTCCATTCCTCGAAAGGTAAACGGCATAACAGCTCAAGGCCGTTCAATAAAGGGGGGTTGAACCCCTCTTCACAAAGAAGCTTGGAGAGAAGCATTAGGTCGGTCCGTTTTTGTTGATCTGCAAAGGGGCGCAAGCGCTGCAGGTCTTGAATGAGTCTGGCGATGAGCTCGAGTTTTTTCTCGGATAAATTTTCCTGACCGGAATTTTTTGCAAAAAGGGAGTGAATTTCTCCCATCTCGGACCGATATTTTTGAAAACAGGTTTCAATCGACGAATCAAAATCTTTACTTCTCCATTTTGGATCGATATCGGCTCCTGATTCCGCTTTGTAGATCGCCTCGTGTATCTTGAGATAAGAAGAGGGGGTAAGGGGCTGTTTTAAATATGCAGCGGCCATATCGAACCCCCGTTGAATGGAGCTTGTAAATTTTTTTTGGGGGGCGTTTCCGTCGATTCCCGCGTCGATGACGTCGGGACCGAAAACGTGGAGTTTTTGATCGATCATCTGCATCCAGGGTCCATCTAAACCAAGCCCGCAAAAAAGAGTGAGCGCTTTTCGATAAGTGGGCCGCCCATCCGCAATAGAGCTCCTTTGAAAAGTCAATTCTAAAGGAGTGAGGTGGAATCTCTCTGATTTTTCAAGTTCCTGCCAATCCTTAATCCCCTCTCTTACATACTTTTCCCAGTCATCCAAACAAAGAAAGAGAGCGGCTTGGGGAGCTTTCAAAAGAGGGGGATCAAAACCCGCTTCAATAAGGAGCTTGGCAAGCAAAATGAGATGAGCCGATTGATTGCCGTCTAAAGAGGGACGGAGGCGCTCGAGTTTTTGATAAAGAGATACAGCCTCTTTAGAAAGAGCGTCGCCCGGATTTTTATTTTTTGAATGGGTCTCATATTCTTCGAAAACGGCTCTCAACTTGTCTTCAGAAATGGAAGGAAAGTAAAAGAATAAATCGTTTTTGGTTGGTGTTATGTATGCCGGATAAAATGATTCATTGTATCCGATTGCCATGTCGCTGAGAGATTGATCAACCTGCTCAAGCCGCTCGCAGGCGGTGCGATATTTTTCGCGTTCAAGATCTCCTTCGGCGTTACCGACGATTTTTTCAAGAAATTCGCGGGTAGTTTCGTCGGGGTCAAATTCTTCTATGTATTTTCGTATCTTTTCTTCTATCCGGGTTTTATCTTTCGACTCGATCCATTCTACAAGAAAATAGTCTCTCGCAAATGCATCTGAAAATAAATCTGTTTTTATTAAGAAAGAAAAACCCGTCTCTTTGCGAAGAGAAAATGAGGGATTTAAGATCCGGCTCAGCTCGATGTACGTATCGAAAGTTGAGGGTTTGCCGAGTTGTGAGGTGGCATAGTCGAGGCCTGCCAGAATCTGGTCTCGGGTCGGCTCTGAAGAGATTTTGCCCCCTGTAGCGAGCCTCCAGCTATTTTTGCTCACGAGCCAATTTTTGGGGAATTTTTTTTCAAAACATTGACTTTCAATGAGATGCGGATTTAGTTGAATTGGGCTTATGCTCATTTTTGCGCATTATATAATAAATAATGTTACTATTTTAATTAATTTAGCTAAATAATTCAACTATTTCTTAATTAAAGAAAGACCGGCAGTTACGCGGTCGTCTTTATCTGTGTGGCTATAAGAAATCCGGAGCTTCCAGGCGGAACTAAGCCACGTGAAGAAGTCCACTTTCACTTCGTTGTAGGGCTTTTCATCTTCGCGGAAAAAGCCGTGGTGCGATTGGATGTGGCATTCCCAAAAGGGGGAGAGGCGAAAGTAGAGGTTGGCGAGGAAAGTGATTCTTCGATCCGAGAGAGGTGAGGAGAGGAGCTCTTGCTGGGAGCGAGTGACATCGAGGACAAAATTGTCCTGATCGGCTTTTCGCCAGTCGAATTTCGAGCGATATCTTCCCTCTAAAGTCAGCGCGATATTTTCATTGATCGTCCATTTGCAGCGGGCAATCGAGGTGTTGAGCGTTTTGTTTTGGAAATTCCAAGCGTTATAAAAGCTGTAGTGAACGGATGGATATTGCCAGCCGAGATAGAGATAGAGTCTTGGGATCATCTGAGGGATAACGGGATCGGAAAAAAAGGCGTTTGCGTAGAAATCTGCTGTGAAAAAGGCATCTTCTTTGAGCCTTTTTTTAGAGAAGAGGAGGTTGCGCACGCCGAGACGCACCTGTTGAAGTTTTTCATAGCCGTCCTGGATGGAAAAAATATAGTGGTCATCTGGAGGGACGGTGGGTCTTGTAAGCGCTTTGTATTCGAGGTAGGGTTCGAGGACGTGCTTGACTGTAGAAAAACCTCGATAGGCTCTCAAATGAGCTCTGAGTCCGTAGTTGAGGAGGGCGAGCTCTCTTGATTTATGAGCTTGGCTTGTCGTATAAAAAATAGCTGTGCCGCCGAGCTGCGGGGTGAGGACAAGAGCGCCCAAATGGACCGGGCGGAAGAGCTGCTCTTTGAGCTCGATGCGCCCCGACTGGAAATCGGAAAGAGAAGTGGCGAGCTTATCCGAGTAATCAAAGTCGAGAAATGAGGCTTTTGCCATTGTCGTAGAGAGGATGCCGGTTTTTCCGATTCCGAGCGCTTTTGTCGTAGCAAAACCCGTTGGGAGATCTTGCTTAATCGACTCAAAACTATTGACTCTCGGGCGCGCCTTCAAAGAGGAGATCAAGTTCGTCTCTTTATGATAGATGTAAAAAAGAGTTCTTCCTGCGGTATTCACTTCAAAGTCGTCGCTTTTAAAATCGCCCGGCATGCGGACATCGCTGTATTTATCCCAGGTGAGAGCAGTGCGAGTTTTTCCATTTAGACTCGAGGAGTGAAAAGCC
>MGLY01000016.1:12523-14859 GCA_001794935.1 Chlamydiae bacterium RIFCSPHIGHO2_12_FULL_49_9
CCTGTAGCGCCTCATTTTGTCGGGAGCGGTTTCCAGCCGATCGGTTCCGAGATAGCTGCGGGTAACAAAAGTCGTTGGGTAATCTTCGGGATAATACTCGGTTTCAAAAGCGCCGCCCCAGCCGGTTCTCAGCCGATATTCGACCCTCCCATAGCAGGCAAAATTACTCCACGAATAGAGCTGATAGCGAGCGGCGGCCCTCGGCCCTTGCCCTTTATCCCAATCGAGCGTGTAGCGAAAAATCGGCTCTTTGAATTTTTTCAAGTTGAGTTTGAAAGAAGGGAGCCAAACAGTGGGCACCTGAAAGAGGCGGAATCGGACATTTTTTGCTTCAAAGAGATCCTCTTTTAAAATGCGCACCTCTTTGGCAAAAATATCCCAGGCGCTCTCCTGATTTTCGCAGGTAGTTAAAGAGGCGCCGTCTACCGTATAGCTCCCGTCGGAGGCGAGGCGGATCTCATCGCCGCCGATATACCACACGCCGGCGCCTGTTTTGCCGTCGAACACGGTGCCGGTTTTTGTGAGGAAGTCATACTCAAATTCGCTCCCCACATAGACCCGCCCTTTGTACTGGACCATGAGGTCTCCTTCGGCCTCCACTTTATGGACCGTCTTTCCCCTCCGAATGTACTGGATGTCTTTGGCCTGGATTCGAATGTCCTGATTTTGGATAATGCCTCCCTCGCCTGTGTACAAAATGCCGTTTTTAAAGCTCGGACTTTTGACATCGACGATCACCTCGCTCTGGTTTGCCCAAAGAGAAGAGGAAACAAATAAAAGAACAAAGTGGCGGAGCTGCATGAGAACCATGATTATGATTTTCCGATCTCTTTTTTTCCTCCTTTTTTTTAGAATTGAAGCTCACATGATGCACCAAACAAAAATTGAGTCGGAGTGGAGAGAAGAGGGAATAGATCCGTTCGACGAGCTGATCGCAACGTGGAATGCAAAGAGGCCTGGGAGCGGCAAATATCTCATCTATGTCAGCGCAAAAGTCGATGACTGGTCTCCTTGGCTCCTTTACGGCTCATGGGGCAGCGATGGACAATCGAGCTTTTCACAAGACTCGCCTGTTGCAAAAGTGTATCAAGACGCTCTCGAGATCAAAGAGGGCAAAAAGGCAGCCGGCTTTCAGATCAAAATTGAGTGTGTAGGGGAAGCTTCCTTAGATCATGTTCATGGGCTCCACGTCTACACAAATAGCGACCGAAAAAAAGAGATGGATACGCCATCAGCTCATTTAGAGCCTGTCCATTTGCCCGTTAAAGGACTCTCTCAGATGGCAATCGACCACCCGCGCCATGCCGATCTTTGCTCGCCGACATCGACAACTGCCGTCGTCAACTACTTATCCGGGCAAAATTCCATTCTGCCTGCCGATTTCGCAAGTTCGATTTGGGATGGGGGATTTGATATTTTCGGCAACTGGGTGTTCAATGTGGCGGAAGCGGCCCATCTTTTGGGAAGCGCTGCATGGGTGGAGAGGCTCTCCGGATTTGACGCGATTTACAAACAACTCCAATCGGGCATCCCGGTCGTAGTCAGCGTCAGAGGGCCTCTTGCTGGCAGCGCGCTTCCCTATGCAAAAGGGCATCTTCTCGTCGTCATTGGGTTTGATCCCCGCACACAAAAAGTGATCTGCATGGATCCTGCCTTTCCAAAAGATGAAGAGACTCTCGTCTCCTATGAGTTTTCGGATTTTTTAGAAGCTTGGAACCGAAGGGGAAGAATCGCCTATATGTTTTCAGGCAATTCGGATGGGAAGGCGGCTCATTGGTAACCTTTTGGTAGGATTGTATCACTCGGTTGCTTTCATGAGGAGCCCCATGAGGGCGTAGCGGTTTTGGGGGTTGCCGAGCTGGATTGCCTCGAGAAGGAAGGCGATGCTTTTCTCATCGCGGCGGTTGGCGATGGAGAGAAAGGTCTCGATGAGGAGGCGCGAGGTCTCTTCGGCAGAGAGAGTGTAGTCGGCCTGTTCAAGGCGGTATTTCCAGGGAAGAAGAGGGCGGAGGCGGATGAGGTCGGCTTCTTTTTGCCGCATCACCCAATGGTTGATGTGCTCTTCGTAGGGACCTTCTTGTTTTAGGCGGTAGAGGGCGAGGTGGCAGTAGTCGCGGATGAGCGGCGAGCCCATTTTGGATGCGCCCTCCTTGAGAAGGGCGATTGCGCCCTCTGTTTGCAGGTTTTCAAGAAGGCCGATCAGGGTGGGGACAAGGTCGTTTTGCTGTCTGTTGAAGATTGCTCTGCCAAGGCGGAGGAAGTGCGCTTCGGGCAGATGGATCGATTCGCGAAGAAGGTGCTCTCTCATGGCGAGTGAATAACTGAGATCGAGCGTT
>MGLY01000016.1:14896-16241 GCA_001794935.1 Chlamydiae bacterium RIFCSPHIGHO2_12_FULL_49_9
CGGAGCTCTGCCGAGGGAATCGCTTTCCAGGCGATGAGGGTGCGGCCGAGAGAGGGGAATGGATGGAAGGCGATATCGCGCGAGTCGCTGATGAGAATTTCAGTGAGGGCCTGAACGCAGCGGGGATCTCTTCTTTGAAGAAGGGCGATCGCTGCATTGAGTCTCACCTGGATCTCGGAATCTCGGACGAGTTGGGCTAGAGTCTCTTCGGTATTCGATATTGAGCCGATGGCTGCAATTGCAAAAAGATTGTTCATTCTCGCCATTGCGTCGATGTCGGGGATGAAGGTGCGATCTCCCATGTTAAAAAGGGCGAGGGCCGCTGCGATGCGAACTGTTTCCGTCGGGGATTTGGCCAGTCTTTTCAGTTGGGGCGTTGAGGCGCTGTCTTTGAGAGCGCCGATGGCAAAAGAGGTCGCCTCCAGCTCCGCTACGTGGTTGTGAGAGAGTCTTTTTCTGAGAACGGGCAAAAAGTCGTCTCGCCCTAGTCTTGCGACATTCAAGATCGATTCGATGCGCACATTCGCGTCGACATCTTCGATCATCCGATGGAGCGCTTTGGTCGCATCGCTTGTTCCCAAAATGGCGAAAAGAGGGGGGAAATAGGGTTTGAAAGCGGGAGGGAGGCGGAACATGAGCCCTTCGATCTGGCCAAGGGCTGTCGGCAATTTTCTCGACGCCATGTAGAAGGCCGCTTCCATCCGAGTTGTGAGAAAATCGGAGCTCATCGCCTGATGGAGGATTTCATTTGTGTGGTCGTCTTCGTGTTTCGCGATGAAGTGAAGCGCCATGAGCTGCACTTGCGGATCGGGGTGGTGGATCCCCTTTTCCAGGATCTCAAGGGAGCGCTGCGAGCCGGAGAGCCCCGCTCCGAAAAGGGTCATGAGAAAGGTTTGCGGATCGTCGCTTTGGATCCCTTTTTGAAGCAAGATGAGCCCCATTTCCTGGAGCACTTCAAAATCATTTCTCTTAGACTTGGCTGCGTATTCCCTATATTTCTCGATTGCCTCTTCGACTCTATCTTGCTGCATGAGATAAAGAGAGTGGAGCTTGATTTCGTCTAAATAACAGATGGCATCGCTCCCAAACAGGGGGAGGGCTGCGAGGAGCATTAACAGTCTCTTAGATAATCCCATAAATCCGTCCCGGCCATGTTAGGGGAGGGCGCGCACAGTCTGGATCGGCAGGCCCATGATGTCGTAATAACACCCTTCGATTCTTTTGACAATCAAACTGCCTGCATATCCGAGCGGCGAGAAGGAGGTATGGTAGATATGTATCTGAGAATCAGTTATTTCTTTTCGCAAGAAGAGCACCCGCCGCTGCCGCAGCCTTTCTTTTTATC
>MGLY01000016.1:16280-17570 GCA_001794935.1 Chlamydiae bacterium RIFCSPHIGHO2_12_FULL_49_9
TTCTTCTTTGTTTTCTTGGCGGTAGAGATCGGCGCGCTGCGACTCGTCAGATCGACCCAGATCGGAGAGCTCCAAGCGATGTGGCCGTCTGCCTGCACCACTCTCAAATAGTAAAAGACAAACGGGGGTTTGTCTTTTTTTGGTTCAAGGGCGATCTGGCTGAGCATTTCCGAATCGTCGAGCTCAAACTCAAGCTGTCCATCTTTGGTTGAAAATTTGTGGAAGACTGCTCCGTTGCGGAACAAAATGGCCTCGACGATGGGCTGCGTTCCAATCGCATAGCCGGTGATGTGCCGGTTGAACTCGAGCCCCGGGCGGGTTTTTGTGTCGATTTCAGCGCCCATGCCAAAGCCCGCGATCTGAAGGCCCAAAATAATTCGCTCGCCGGTTGTCGCATAGCAAGATCTCGCCTGAAGCGCCTCAAAAAGGGACGCGCGGCTGTGCTCTTTGGACAAGATGGCAGTAAGTCCGGGAGAATACTGGGACTGATCCGTGTCGAAAAGCCCTGCATATGCTCCCCGATCGTCGAGTCCTCCGGCAACAAAGCCGAAGCGGCAGCCATCCTTTAGCGCCTTGCGGATCGATCCATCGGACGCTTCCGCGATTCCATTTTTTCCGCCCTGGATCGGCCTTAAATTGCCCTCTTTAGCGGTGCACTCGGACGAGCCCCAGGAGTTGTAAATCTCGACGACGCGCTCAAAATCCGAGTTGAAATCCTCAAAGTTGTAGCAAGTCTGCTTGCCCATTGCAAAGGAGGGGATTGCGAGCATCTCTTTCGGGTTATTTGTCTTATAGATTTTTTTGAGCGAGTTGTTTTTTGTGTCTTTGCGGCGCAAAATCGGCTTCATGTCTTTCGAATAGAGAAACTGTCTTAGGCCCTCTTCTTTCGGCTCGCCAAGCCATTGAAAGCCGAGAATGGCGACGAATCGATCGTCTTCATTAAACTCGGCCGATTGTTGAGTGATCCCTTTCCACACATCGTTTGAAGTTTCTTCCTCGCTGTCAAAGCCAGATGAGGCGAAAAATTGGAGCGCTCTGTCATCGCGCATGTGGCGCAAAAACGTCTCGATGTTTTCCGCTGAATCGACTCTTTCCGACTCGCCGTGGAGAAGACCCCAATGCAAGTTCAAAGCCCCTTCAGGCAAACATTTAATCGGAGGAGAAAAGTAGGTGTCTTTTGTCTTTAAATTTTTCAGCTGAATCTTGTAAATGCCCGGCTCGTTGAAGTAGAGATTGGGCAGCGCGATGAATCCGGTTTCAGGAACAAACAGTTTCCAATTCAGATTCTCT
>MGLY01000016.1:17582-18348 GCA_001794935.1 Chlamydiae bacterium RIFCSPHIGHO2_12_FULL_49_9
ATCGCCCTTTCCCTTTGGATCGATAAACAGATGAAAAGCCCTTCGTCTTTGAACTGACTTTTGGCACGCATTGCCTCTTTTTGAGGGATCTTTATCGGGAGTGCCCATCAGAATCGATACCGTCTCGCCGGCTTTCATTTCCACAGGCAATTGGAATTCAAAAGAGGGGGTGACCCAGTCCGGATGTTCGACTGCGCTTGCGGAGAGTGTCTTGCCGCTGGGCAGTTCGGCCCAAATTAAGTTCGCTTTTTCTTTCACATTGGTCTGAGGGACTTGCCAATCAATCGGGCGGCCTTTGCTCTCCAGGTCAAATCGAAACTTGGTTCCTTTGGGAAGGTTTGAGGCAGTAGTATAGACGAACTTCCAAGTCGACACATCCCCTGCCTGGGCGACATTCGGTTCACAATAGCAAATAGATCTGCGCATCCGACACTCCTAGTAGCCGCACATTATCCTCAATTTAAGTTTGTTTTGCAAGGGGTAGAAAAAGAGAGAGGGAGATAAGAATATAGAGAGGGGAATAGACAGTCGGGGACGAGGTTCCCCGTCCCCCGCTGCCCCCATGCGCCTAACTACAGACTTGATAAATCGCGTCCTCGGCGAGGGGGTGTGCAAAGCACTACCCCCACCGCCCGAAACGGGCTTCGCCTGCGGTTCGATTTTGCTTCGTCCTAGCGTCGATCGGCTGCACTGCGTGCCCCAATTTCATTGGGGACCCCCTCGCGTTCCAGTACTTGGGGGAAGCCCCCCGTCCCCCAACCCTTCG
>MGLY01000017.1:0-3145 GCA_001794935.1 Chlamydiae bacterium RIFCSPHIGHO2_12_FULL_49_9
AGCCAGTTGCAACTCTCCTTTAGAAAGTCTTTGGAAAAATACTTTCGCCTCGATTGCCTCAAGCTCCACATGAATCCCAAGTCCCTCTTGCCATTGCTTTTGCACCGCTTGGGCAATAGAGTTATTCCTGTCGCTATTTGTATAGCTGAGTCGAATCGGAGACAAGTTGTCACGACCTAATTTTTGAAGACCTTTTTCCAAAAGCGCCCTGGCAATCTGAAAATTGGCATCGGGAAAATACCCCTTTTCTGAAAGCCCCATATCCGGAGGAACTAGTTCCTGAGCTGAAGTTTGTCCTCCCTGCAACACATGCTCAACGATTCCATTTCTATCTAGACACACGGCTAGCGCTTTTCGAAAATCAACACTCGCAAGAGGATTTTGTTTTCCATTCAGTTGCAAAGAGGTATTTACCCTAAAAAAATAGGTACCGCAAAGAGGATGAATCCCAAGTTTTTTTTCTTTTCTAAATGCTTTGATGGCATCTGCCGGAATCGTAGAAAGGGGAGAACCTGCCCAATCGAGCTTTCCCTCCTCAAACATCCGAAGTTCTGTATCGCTTGTGACCATAAAAAAATCTACGCTGTCAATTTTGATATCGCTCGACTGCCAATACTTTTCGTTCTTCACAACTCTTATTTGGTCCGAATGTTTCCATGAGTCCAACTTAAAAGGGCCATTTCCAACATGAGTCTCTGGGAGCAGGGCCCATTCCTGATTTCCAGTCACGACTTTAGGATGAGTGGGGAAAAAAGAGGGGAGCGAAATCACTTCAAGAAAGTAGGGGATAGGGTTTTCGAGCTCTACCACTAACGTTTGAGGATCGGGTGTGTGGACTCCCAAAAGAGCGGGTTCCAAGCTTCCCTCCTTGATTTTTTGAGCGTTTTTGATCGAGTAGAGCTGATAGGCGACATCTGATGGAAAGGAAGGGGCCAATGTCGATTTCCAACTATCTGCGAAATCAGCCGACGTCAAAGAGTCTCCATTCGACCAAAAAGATGGCCTAAGTTTAAAAGTATATGTTTTGCCATCGCCCGAGATTTGAACGTCCTCAGCCAAAGCAAGCTCTATGTTGCCAGACTTGGAAACGCGAGTAAGGCCCTCAAAAAGCATCCGCAACAAAGTAGAGTCAGTTAAATCCCTGCCTTTTCTTGCATCCAGCGATTTTGGATCCGTCCCTATGTTGATGCGAAGAGTATTCTTCGGCTGAACAGTCTTCTGACAAGCAATCAAACCAAAAATTAAAATCAGTAAACTTAAGCGGCGCATCCAAGATCTCCTTTTGCTGTCTTCAGCCTAACAGAGGGAATCTTTTGGGGCAAAATGACAAGGTCGGTTATATCCTATAGCATGCTAATTCAGACAATCAAGCCCACGCCTGTTTTGAATACTCCCGACTTTTCATTTGCATTTGGCGGAAAAACCGGCAATCAGATCCACGCCACAGAAAAGGGGCATCCCTATCATTATGAATTTGTCGCTCTAAAAGGAACTCGATTCCAAGTAGAAGAAATTCTTTCCGAAATCTGCTTTCGCGTCTCTTGTTCTTTTTATCCCGGAGAGCTTTTCATAGATCGAAGATTTACTAAACCCGCAAAAAAATCCTCGAGCCCTCTTCTTCCTCCTCTGAATGTCATATTAAAGCGAATGAAAAAACTCCTCGGAATTCCCTACGTCTGGGGAGGAAATTGGAGCACCGGTATTCCAGAGACGCTTTCCTTTTATCCTCCTAAGGCTCCTCTGGATCCCAGAACTGAAATTATCTGGACTTTCAGAGGACTTGATTGCTCCGGCCTTCTTTTTGAAGCCGCTCGAGGAGCTACGCCCAGAAACACAAGCCAGCTACTAAACTTCGGAAAAGCACTTAAAATAAGCAACTTAACATCTAACCAAATGGCATCTATTGTTCTCCCGCTTGACATGATCATCTATCCCGGGCACGTTCTGTTTGTCTTAGATAGCTGTACAACCATCGAAAGCAAATCGCCTTTCGGGGTAACTTGCGGAAATCTAAAATGCCGGCTGGAAGAAATCCTTTCCGAAAAAAAACCTGTGGATGACTTGCCAGAAAACGCAAATGCCTCTAATTTCTTTCAAATCAGACGTTTTATTATTTAAATGGATACGCAATGCTCCGTTTATTTGCAAAAACCAAACTCTGGATGGTATTTTCAGTTTATACCGCTCGTGATTCAAAAATCGATTTTGGGCAAATGCGAAAGCAGTTGGAATTCGCCGAAAATCCAATTTTGAGTCACGTGCGGTATATTTTATCGTCCTGTGAATTTCTTGAATTTGTGCAAATTGGGAACTTCATTTTGAAAGTTAAGCTTCCCCAAATTTCAATAATTTGTTACCGTCTCCGCACTGTGTGCACGCGATCCTTGTAGGACTTGGCTGTTTCTCCTGAAGGAAAAGGCTTTCCCCTAAAAAACGGATGTTTTTTTGCACAAGAACAAAGATAGAAATGCGGCTTGCCCGCGACGGAGAAAAAATGATGCTCAAGCTACTGTCAAAAACCAGATCATGGATAGCGATGTCCTTTTTGATCACCACCCCAACCTTTGCAACCGATCCCTGTGCGCAAACAAACTGTCCACCCTCTTGCCCAAAAGTATGCCCAGATCCGTTTCCTGAGCCAACAACCCCAGCTTACAATGCACCGGATGGGATAAATACTCGATGCTCTTGGGATGTTTTTGCCAGCGGGAGCTTTATTTACTGGCAACCTATACTAGAAAATATGGATCTGGGCTTTATCTTTTCCGCAGAACACGAATACGGCCCTATTTTTAATATGAAATTTAGATACAAGCCTGGCTTTAAGGTGGCTTTAGGTATGCTATTTGACCGAGATAACTGGAGCGGCTGGGCAGAATATACTCGCTTTCATGGACACTATACACACGCCGCATCAGTTGGCCTAGATGCCGGGTTACAGTTAATGCAGCTTCATCCAGAGCTAATCAGTTTTACAGGGCCTGTTTTCGATCTCCATAGGAAATGGGGTCTAAATATGGACCTACTTGATCTCCTGATGGGGAGAGACTACTACGTCGGAACAAAGCTCTCGTTCAACACCTACTTCGGAGCCAGAGCCGCTTGGATTCGTCAAACATTGAGCGATTTCTTCTCTGATCCTACT
>MGLY01000017.1:3175-11166 GCA_001794935.1 Chlamydiae bacterium RIFCSPHIGHO2_12_FULL_49_9
GTCTCCCAGAACACGCGCTCTTGGGGAGTTGGACCTAGAATCGGGACCGACCTTAAATGGGATCTTGGATATGATTTTCGTCTTGTAGGGAATGCTGCTGGAGATCTCTTATACACCCGATATACTCGATTGAAAACTAACTCAACCGTAATTACTGTACAGGCGGACGAAGATGAAAACATAGAGACAATAACGACTACTTTAAGAACTTTACAGAAAAATCTGGCCTTCTTGAGAGCTCATGTTGAACTCGAAATGGGCTTGGGTTGGGGAACTTATTTTGGCGCAAATCAGTGGCATTTCGACCTTGAAGCCACTTACGGCTTTCAGGTCTACTTTAACCAAAACATGTTTAGACTATACTTTAACGGCTCTGCTCCTGGGGTAAGTTTTGTGCCCTGTGGGGATCTTTTCATCCACGGGCTTAATCTCACCGCCCGCTTCGATTTCTGATCCCATGATTTGATTAGGGAGGGGCGCAGATTCTCTTGCCCCCCTTTTTTTCTGTCCAGTCAAAGAGCGAGTTATAAAAAAGTTGATTCCCTATCCACTTTTGAGCATAGAAGGAAGTAAGAAACCATCAAGCAGAGGGGTCTATGCCACAAAAAAAATCCTCTTCTCATTTTCTCTCAGCCGCTTACTTATTTCGGAACATACGAACAACTCGAATCAGAAGTTGCCGGCAAGGAGTTGCAATTTTCAGAATTTTAGCAAAGAGTTTCCTCACGTCCATATCTGCGAATTTCTTTCATTTTTTTCAAATTGGGAACTTTATCTTGAAAGTTAAGCTTCCCCAAATTCCAATAATTTGTTACTGTCTCCGCACTATGTGCGCGATCCTTTTAGGACTTGGCTTTTTCTCATGAAGGGCAAGGCTTTTCCCCTAAAAAAACGGATGTCTTTTTGCACAAGAGTGAAGATACAAATGCGGCTTGCCCGCGACGGAGAAAAAATGATGCTCAAGCTACTTTCAAAAGCCCAATCGTGGATAGCGATGTCCTTTTTGATCACCACCCCAACCTTTGCAAACAAGTCCTGTGCGCAAAAAAACTGCCCACCTCCTTGCTCAAAAGTGTGCCCGGATCCGTTGCCCGAACCAACAACCCCAGCTTACAATGCGCCAGATGGGATAAATACTCGATGCTCCTGGGACGTTTTCGCAAGTGGGAGCTTTATTTATTGGCAGCCACTTCAAGAAAATATGGATCTTGGCTTTGTAAATTCTGAAGAACATGAATATGGCCCTATTTTCAATATGGAATTTAGATACAAGCCTGGTTTTAAAGTGGCTTTAGGTATGCTATTTGACCGAGATAACTGGAGCGGCTGGGCAGAATATACCCGCTTTCATGGACACCATACGCACAGCGCATCGGTTAGCTTAGACGCCGGGTTGAATTTAATGCAGCTTCATCCACAGCTAACCGCTTCCCTGGGACCTGTTCTCGATTTCCATAGGAAATGGGGTCTAAATATGGACCTACTTGATCTCCTGATGGGGAGAGACTACTACGTCGGGACAAAGCTCTCATTCAATACCTACTTCGGAGCCAGGGCCGCTTGGATTCGTCAAACATTGAGCGATTCCTTTTCTGGAGTTGGAGGAGCAGGTGGCAATGGAGGGATAAACCCTACAACTCTCTCAGCAGACCGCTTGCGCAGAGAGGGTACCTCCTCCCAACACACGCGCTCTTGGGGAGTTGGACCTAGAATCGGGATCGACCTTAAATGGGATCTTGGATATGACTTTCGTCTTATAGGGGATGCCGCTGGAGATCTCTTATATACCCGATATACTCGATTGAAAAATAACGCAACCGTAATTAGTGTAGACTCGAACGAAGGAGTCATAGAGACAACAACGACTACTTTAAGAGCTTTACAGAAAAATCTAGCCTTCCTGAGAGCTCATGCTGAACTCGAAATGGGTTTAGGTTGGGGAACTTATTTTAGCGCAAATCAGTGGCATTTCGATCTTGAAGCCACTTACGGCTTTCAGGTCTATTTTAACCAAAACATGTTTAGACTATACTTTAACAATTCTGCTCCTGGGCCTAGCTTTGTGCCCAGTGGAGATCTCTTCATCCACGGACTTAATCTCACCGCCCGCTTCGATTTCTAATCTCATGTTAAGGGGGGGCGCAAACTCTTTTGCCCCCCTTTCTTTTTTGCCCGGTCAAAAAGCTTGAAATCAGTGAGTTATAAAAAAAGTTGATTCCCTATTTAATTTTGCGCATAGAGAGGAGTAAGAAGCAATCAAGCAGAGGGATCTATGTTACAGAAAAATCCTCTTCTCATTTTTTCTCGCCCGCTTACTTACTTCGGATCTTATGAACAGGTTGAGTCGGAAATCGCCGGCGAAGAGCTTCATTTTGCAGACTTTTGGCAAATGACTTTAGATTCTGATTTTATTTTCCCAGTCCAAAACATTGGCTTATTCATTCACTGGTCTGACCCATCATCCTGAATGCATCTCTCCTAAAAAAATGCATTGAGATGTCTTTGCAAATGAATTCATTGCTGCGCGTCAAAGCGCACTTGCACCCATTTCTCTTGATTTAATTTTCAAGTTGAGTTTAACATCCAAAATGTAAACTTGAATCGCCTGTTGCGAATACAGAGATCGTTATAAAAAACAGGATTGGTTTGGTTCACATGGATGGCAACGCTACGGAAAAATCTTAGCGCAAGCTAAAAAAAACAACTATTTGTCGAAAATGGAGAGCAAAAAAATGCTGAATGTATTTACAAAAACAAAGCCATGGATGGTAGCTTCGCTTCTCGTCGCTACATCAGCTTTTGGCCAAAACAAATGCCCACCACAATCATGCCAAAAACCCTGCGAGAAGGTCTGCCCTGAGCCAATGCAAGCTCCGACCATTGCGGCTTACAATGCCCCAGCCGGCATTGACACTCGCTGCTCATGGGACGTTTTTGTAGATGCGGCTTTCACCTACTGGCAGCCAATTCTTGAGAATTTGGAGCTTGGAATTTCAGACAACTCTGCTTCCTTTTATAACACGGTCTTCAACATGGACTTCAGCTATAAGCCCGGCTTCAAAGTCGCTGCAGGAATCATGCTGGACTACGACAACTGGGATCTTTGGGCTGAGTATACTTGGTTCCGCGGCACAAGCTCTCAGACAGCTTCTGTAGGAGTCCCTGCTCAACTGGGTACAATCCAGCTGGCGCCTGATATCATCAACACCACTGAAATTGATTCATTGTCACGCAAGTGGAAACTCCACATGGATCTCATAGACCTTCTCATGGGACGCGAGTATTATGTTGGGACAAAACTGACATTTAAGTCATTCTTCGGTGCCAGAGGCGCATTTATTCGTCAAAACCTAAACGATACTTACGTCGGTACAGTAGCAATCGGCGGGACAGCCCTTTCCGGGAGCACGGTTCAAACAAATCACTCTTGGGCTGTTGGCCCTCGTGCTGGCTTGAATACAAGTTGGCTCCTCGGGGAAGGGTTCAGACTGATTGGTAACGGAGCAGCGGATATTCTCTATACCCGCTACACGAAACTGAGAAATAATACATCGGTGACTACCTCAACAACCTCAACCCTCAGAACACAACAGAAAAACACTGGTTATTTGAGAACACACCTCGAACTCGAAACGGGTCTTGGTTGGGGTTCTTACTTTGACAACAATAATTGGCACTTTGATCTGGCAGCTACTTATGGCTTCCAAGTGTTCTTTAACCAGAACATGTTCAGACAATTCGTCGACGACTTTGCAAGAGCCGCGAGCTTTATGCCAAATGGCGACATGTTCGTACACGGTCTGAACCTGACAGCAAGATTCGATTTCTAATCGAACCTGTCAGTTAGTGTCTTCTAATTCTGCCAGGCTGGGGTAAAACCCAGCCTGGTTTTTTTTATTTACGGAGCTTTTGAATCAGATTGGCAATCAAGCCGGTCCATCCGTTCTGATGGGAAGCCCCAAGCCCTCGCCCTGTGTCGCCATGAAAGTGTTCGTTAAACAGGAAATGGTCTCTAAAATGGGGGTCATTTTGAAGTTTTTCTGAGTCTCCCAAAAAGGGGCGATGTCCATTATTTCCCTTCTTAAAGATCTTCAGCAGGCGAGACGCAAATGAATCGGCCATTTCAGCAAGATCGACCTTTTTTTCGCCTTTGGCCTGGACATGCAAGCTATCGTTGAAAATGCGACTCAGTCTCGATAGCGTATCAATGAAAAGAAAGTTCAGAGGAAACCATATCGGCCCGCGCCAATTCGAATTCCCTCCTTTAATCTTCTCGAGCGCCTCACCCGGCTCATATCCAAGAGTAAATCCCTGTACCTTAATAGGATGCTTTTCATGGTATTTCGATAGGCTCCTTAGCCCATAATCCGAGCGAAACTCATCGGGATTCCAAAGCGTTGTCAAAAACCTTTCGATTTCATGAGCGTTTAGAAGGCCAAAGAGATGTTTATTTCCCGACTCATGTGGAATCGACTGAATGCATTTATCAGTGAGATAAGACCGTTTTTGGAGCATCCACTGGTATGCATAATAGAACTGTGGAAACTGTTTGAGCTCTTCTTCATCCCAAACATCGCATGCGAAAAAGGGGATAATCCCGACCAATGACCTCACTTTAATCTCTTCATAAGTCCCATCCGGATGGCGAAGGTAACTGTAGAAGAATCCATCTTCTTCGTTCCACATGTCGTAGGGGCGCCAGTAGCCCTTTCTCATTGCAGCTGTTACAAAGATGAAGTGCTGAAAGAACTTAATGCCTAATCCCTCGTAAATAGGATTTTTTTTGGCCAAGGTTAAAGCAATCCGCATCAAATTGAGACAAAGTAGGGAGATCCAACCAGCCCCATCTGCCTGATCTAAAAGTACGCCTGGAGGCAATTTCTGAGAGCGATCGGCAAATCCAATATTGTCCATCCCTAAAAAGCCGCCCTCAAAGACGTTGTTGCCCAAACTATCGACCTTGTTGATCCACCAGGCAAAGTTGAGAAGGAGTTTGTGAAAACACTTTTCTAAAAAGGCGTAATCTTCTCTTCCAAACTCGTTTTTCTCGTAATCAAAGATTTGGAGAACGGCCCAAGCTTGGACGGGGGGATTGACGTCGCTAAATTCCCACTCATAGGCAGGGATTGCCCCATTGGGATGCTGGAATTGATCGAAGAGAAGGAGCCAAAGTTGATGCTTGGCAAACTCGATGTCGATCAGCGAAAACGCAAGTGTGTGAAATGTGAGATCCCATGCAGCAAACCAGGGGTATTCCCATTTGTCCGGCATGGAGAAAACCCGCATCGAGGTGATGTGGCGCCAATGGTAATTTCTGATCCATTTATGAGACTCTGGAGGAGGATCGTTTGGATTGTCGCCCTGTAGCCAGGTTCCCACATCGTAGATATAGGTTTGCTTGTTCCAGATCATTCCGGAAAGAGCTTGCCGCTGGATCAGCTTCTCTTCTCCATCGGCTTTTTTAGGATGGATCTTCCCGTAGAAGAGATCCGCTTCCTTTTTCCTAAGATCTACAACCTGATTAATATCTTTAAGGGGATCTTTTTCTTTCTTGTTCGTAAGGCGAAGGTGAATAACAGCGCTTTTTCCCGGCGCAATTGACGGGAAAAAATAGTGAAGCGCTCCCTTGGTTCCAGTGAAATCTCGATTGACCACTCCCTTCTCTTTTTGGATCAGGTGGCGATGAAACGCATCTTTCACATATGGAGTGTGGTTGGGTTGATTCCAAAGAGCTTTTCGATTGTGGTCATTGTTTGTAAAGAGAGGAGTCCCTCCGGAAGCCCCGTAGAGATACCGAGTCCCTAAATGATAATCGAAAAGCAAATACTTGGGAGATTTGAGATTTTTATCATCGGCAACGATGCAAAGAATCTCGCCATCCAGCTTTTTGATGACAGGTTCAGCCAACCTTTTAGGACCCCACCCCCACTGATTGCGAAACCACAACTGGGGCAAAATATGAAGAGGCGCCGCATCGGGACCTCGATTGATCGCTTCAATCCGAATGCAGAGATCTTCGGGATCGGCTTTTGCATACTCGATAAAAATATCAAAATAGCGGTCTTCGTTGAAAATCCCTGTATCTATGAGCTCAAATTCTCGATCCCTTGGGCTTCTCCTTTTATTCTCTTCCACAAGCTGGCTGTAAGGATAGGCTTTTTGTGGGTACTTATAGAGATATTTCAGATAACTCGAGGTCGGAGTCGCGTCGAGATAGTAGTAATACTCCTTCACATCCTCGCCATGGTTTCCCTCCCAGGCATTTAGCCCAAACAGCCTCTCTTTTAGTATGGGGTCGGATCCATTCCAAAATGCAGGGGCAAAAAGGAGCACTTGAAAGCGATCCGATATTGCAGCAATCCCATCTTCGCAGCGCCGATAAGCTCTTAGGCGCGCGTGATCGTGCGGAAAATAATTCCACGCATCTCCATTGGCGCTATAGTCTTCCCTGACGCCTCCCCAGCCCCTTTCAGCGACGTAGGGTCCCCATTTCTCCCATGGAGAGACGGTTAAAAGCCCTTCCTGATCCCACTCCTTTTGCAGCCTTTCCTTTTCTGGATTCATAGCGTTGCCCCATAAGCTGCAGCTCCCAAGAGAGCCGTATTGTCATTTAAAACCACCCAAACTGGAATCGTCTCTAAAAGAGAGCCAAATCTTCCCTTATCGATAAAAGAAGAGACAAATCCAGCCTTCATTCGCTCTGCCAAATGGGGCGCAATTCCTCCGCCGATGAAACATCCTCCAAGAGCGAGAAGTTTAAGAGCGAGGTTCCCTGTCTCAGCGCCATAACACGAAAGAAACAGATCCAAAGCTTTGCTGCAGGCGAGATCTCTATTTTCCCTGCCGAATTCAGAAACTACAAAAGATGGGTCTTTCTTTTTCATCTCCGCTTTTACGTCCTCTGATCGCCTTTCCTTGCCAGACTCAACCAGGAACTCATAGATCGCATGAAGCCCCGGGCCCGACACCACTCTTTCATATGAAACGTGTCCGAACTTTTTTTTCAAATAGAGAAGCAATTCGATCTCCAACTCATTTCGAGGCGCAAAATCAGCATGGCCCCCTTCGCAAGCAAACGGATGGTGCGCCTTTCCATCCCAAAAAAGCCCTGCTTCTCCAAGCCCTGTTCCCGCTGAGATAAGCGCCCGATTTCCCGATTGCTTGGGATTTCCCTTCTGTAAAAGAAACAGTTCTTCCGGCTTTAACATTTTTAAGCCGTGGGCATTGGCCTCAAGATCATTTAAGAGAGATACTTTTTCTATTTTAAGCCGAAGACTGAGCTCTGAGGCGTCTACTTCCCAAGGGAGATTTGTCGCTTTGCATTTGCCATCCCGAACAGGGCCTGCAATCCCAAAACAAGCCACTGACACATTTTTCTTTTCCAAAGAGAGATACTCTTCCACAATCTCCTCAAGCCCTTTGTAATTGCGGCTTGAAAATTTGCGCTCTTCTCGAAGCTGTCCCTTTTCAAAAAGAGCCAGACGCGTATGCGTCCCGCCCACATCGCCGGCGAGTATCATTGACCACCTTTTGGCTCATTCAATCAAAAAGCCTGTTTTTTTTCTGCCTTGACGAGAAGAAGCATTGATTCCATGCTTATACTATCTACATACATTTAGGAGGCTTTTATGACACAGCATTCTGCAGATAGCGGGAAAAAAAAGGCTTTAGAGCTCGCCATTTCCCAAATTCAAAAGCAATTTGGCGATGGAGCTATCATGGCTCTTGGAAAACATTCAGCTGCGCACACAATGAGCGTCATCAAGACGGGAGCCATCTCCCTTGATCTCGCCCTCGGCATTGGTGGCATTCCAAGAGGCCGAATTATCGAGATTTTTGGACCTGAATCTTCTGGTAAATCCACTCTCGCTACGCACATCGTAGCCAATGCACAAAAAAATGGAGGACTTGCAGCTTATATCGACGCTGAACATGCGCTTGATCCTGCTTATGCAGCAAAAATTGGCGTTAACATCGACGATCTGATGATC
>MGLY01000018.1:0-3814 GCA_001794935.1 Chlamydiae bacterium RIFCSPHIGHO2_12_FULL_49_9
TCTTGAAGGGCTCATTCGGGGAATAGTCGGACACCACCCGGACAATAAGCTCATTTTTGCCAATTTGATTGAGACGGGAGGCTACCCTGCAATCAACTTCCTCGTTCAAAGCGGCACGAGCTATTTCAGGGGAGAGGCCCTCATGGTCGGCAACAAGCTCTTCTTGATTGCAATGGAAGGGAGAAAAGCCGATATGAGCGAAAAACTTTTCACAAAGTTTTTAAAGTCGTTCAAGCTCCTTCATTATTAACCGGAGGGGTAAAAAGATGACAATATGCGCTGGCGAGACGAAGCCAGATCAAAGCGCCAGCGGTTCGAATGAGGAACCCATAGTAGAACTATGGGCGACGAGGGAGAATTGATATGGCAAAGTCGCAGCAAGCAGATTGTCACCTTTTTACGCCTCCGGTTAATAACAGTCTCTAAAACCCGTAGTTCAAGGTGGCGCCTCCGTAAGGAGCGCCGCCGATATTTGTGTAGAGGGCGTTATGGGCCTTTTGGTCTTTGATATAGAAACCGCCCCCGAAATTATACCCTCCGTAGATCTCAAATTCAAAGCGCCTTAAGATCTCATAGTGGACATTGAACTCCGCTCCGATCGATGAATAGCTGAAGATGGAACGGGGTTGAGGTTCGTTTTTGCCGGCTCTAAAGCGCTCTTTTAGAGGGCGTCCCCTGATTGAAAAGCGCCATCTTTCAAAGGGGGTATATTCGATCGAGTAATTGATGGGAAAAACTGCTTGGAAAAGCCATTTTTTATTCGGCGTGTAGTCAGCTCCGATGACGGGATAGACCATGTCGCCCCTCATCCCCGTGTAGCCGAGAATTCCGACGTGGTAATGCCATTTCTCATGGATCTCGTAGGAACCCCAGGCAAAACCGGAAAAGAGCCCGTATTTGGCCGGGTTATTGAAGTGATCTACATCGAGGTTGTAATCAGCGCGCAGAATCCAGCGCCATTTTTCGACGGCTGTCGAATAGAAGGTGAGGCCAAACTGGATGTAGTCGAAGCGGGTCTTATTGAACTTGGGATTTTTATTCCAATCCAAACTAAATGTGTTCCACTCGACGCGCGGGAAAAAATAAGATGTTTGGCTCACAGGAACCAACATATAGACGAAAGCGTTGCTCTTGTTGAATGTCAAATGCCCTTTTTGGGGAGCGTCGACATTTGCTTTCCCGATAAAAATGGCATTGCCGCCAACGTGGAGCGGGTGATAGTCCCATAAAGAATAGGATGGAGCTTCATCTCCAAACAGAGAAGTCAGAGCAAAAAGCGGGATGAGATATTTTTTCATAGTTCTTTAAACGTCTTGAAATGGGTCTTTGCAGCTCTTTTTAAGGTGTCGATTCCCTTTTGTGCTACAATTTGACGCCCCGCTTCGATCACTCGTTGAGACGCTCCCTTGGGAAGCTCTAAGCCGATTTCTTCGCTGAGCGATTTGAGTCCTTCCAGAAAACCTGCCCTCGCTAAGATCGAAGCGGCAGCGACGACGGTATCTTCTTCTCCTCGCACTTTTTGTTGAAGGTTTACCTCGAGTTTTTTTTGTCGGATGAATGTCTCCATCACATGCTTATCCGCGAACTGGTCGAGAATCGCTTCTTTGCAGCCCGTTTTTTGGACGAGATCGTGGAGGGCTGCAGTATGCGCCCAGGCGAGGAGGCGGTTGAGATTTTTGAATTTGGCGTGCAGCTCGTTGTATTTGAGAGGAAAGAGGCGGATGACGGTATAGGGACAGGTGGCGCGCACTTTTTGGGCGAGTTTTAAAATGGAGGCGTCGGAGAAAGTCTTGCTGTCTTTGACGCCCATTTCATGGAGCTTTTGAACGGTTTTCCCGTCTGCATAGACGGCAGCTACGCAAAGGGGGCCGAAAAAATCCCCTTTGCCCGCCTCGTCCATCCCGATGCGGGGAGTGAGGTTGAGATGAGCTGCCGCATGAGAGTGTTTGAACTCTTTGAGGATCTCCGGCTCGAGATAAAACTCGATGAATGAATCTTTATCTTTGCCTTGAACCGTGAGTTTTCCCGATTCATAGAAAGTGCAAGAGATCCCTTTTTTCTTCGCAGAGAAAAGAGTGTAAGGGGGCTTTGAGATCTCAAAACCTTGATCCACCAGATCGTTTTCCAGCTTCCCAGCCAAGTCGAGACTAACAGTTGCGGTAAAACAGGCAGATTTATTCATCGAAGGTGATTATAAGCCGTTTGACGGAATTAGACAAGGTGCTAAGATTGGAAACTTGCACCGTTGGAGGTTCTGGATATGAGCGATGGATTAAAAAAGATGGGGGATAGGTTTCGTGGGAAACGAGAGGAGATGAGCCTTACGTTAAAAGAAGTGGAAAACGCCACTTCGATCCGCATGGTTTATTTACAGGCGATTGAGGAGGGGAGAATCGATCATTTCCTCTCAAACGTCTACGCGCTTGGATTCATTCGGCAGTACGCGAATTTTCTCGGATTCGATCATGAAAAGCTCGGCAAAGAATTTCCGGAAGCGCTCCGTTTGCCCATTGAAAAGCAAGACTTTGCTTACGGCATTGGAACGCTCGAGATGCGCGGCAGCCCGCACGGCGGCGTGAGATGGGTACCCAATTTAATTTGGGGATCTGTATTTATTGTAGTTGCCATTTGCGCCTGGTATTTTGCTAAATTTGTTGGGGTATTTTAACAATTTGATTCAAAATTCCGGAAGGTATATGGTCTAGTTTTATGGAACAGTTGGGCGACTACACCATCCAAAAAGAGCTGGGAAGCGGGGCCTTTGGCACAATTTATTTGGCCGAGCACAGATTCATCAAGCGCCCGTTTGCTCTAAAAGTTCTCCCGGGCGAGGTGTGCTCCGACCCTGGCTTTATCCGCAGATTTGAATCGGAAGTTGCCGAAATCGCAGCGCTCGATCACCCCAATATCGCCAAAATCCACAATGTCTCTTGCTGCGATGAAAAATATTTCCTTGTAACCGATCCCGTTGTCGACTCTTTGGGGGAGACGATGAACTTGGAGAGGTATTTGGATTTGAAGGGAAAGTCTCTTGTCGAAGAGGATTGGGTTTCCCTTTTGGAACAAGTGGCCAGCGCGGTTGATTATGCCCATGAAGCGGGCGTGTCTCACGGATCGATTAAATTGACCAATATCTTGGTCGCCCCCGCTGAAAAGGGAGTCAATTTACTTTTATCCGACTTTGGCATCACGCGGCTTCTCGGAGAGGGAATGAGCTTTCTTCGCATCTGCGAACAGATGGCTAGAGCCTTTCAGGTTCGGTCGATCGAAAAGGCAGCGGATTTGTCGAGATCCATAGTTAAGAGTTTTGCCTTTTTAGCGCCGGAGCAAAAAGCGATCGATGCGGAAGGGGCTTTGAAGGCAGATGCTTATGCGTTTGGCGTTCTTGCCTACTATTTGATTGCGAAAAAAGTTCCCGAGGGGTGTTTTGATCTTCCCTCCCGCATTGCAGTAGATGCGGTTGGAAATTGGGATCTTTTGATCAGCCGGTGCCTTCAGGTCAATCCCCATGTCCGGCCTCAAAAACTCGTTCAAGCGATGCGCGAATACTTAAGCGCGCCGAGAACCGTTTCAAAAGATCTGGTGAGCTTGGCCGATCTGGAAGCTAAAGTTGAAAACGTTCAGCAGATGGCCTTTGAGTTCCCTCAAAAAGGGGAAGCTCCTGTTGAAATGGCAGCTCTTCAAAAAATGAGCGAAGCGCCCCCGAAACCTGTATTAAATCCTCAAGAGATCGCGCGCCCGGAATATGAGGCTGATCCGGCGGCGATTTTCCAGAGAGATCTTCAAGTTTCTCACTATACGCCAAGCCAAGTTG
>MGLY01000018.1:3895-11624 GCA_001794935.1 Chlamydiae bacterium RIFCSPHIGHO2_12_FULL_49_9
ACGACATCATTCGCCTCAGAGATTCTAGAATCAAGCGGAGCGCCGGCAAGTTGATCATCGAGTCGGGCTACGCTAAACATCCTGTTGTTGGAGTGACCTGGTATGGAGCCGTTGCTTACGCGAAGTGGATCGGCAAGCGCCTTCCTACGGAGGCTGAATGGGAAGCTGCTGCGTCGAATGGGAGCGACTCTTTCCTTTATCCGACGGGCAATGAGATCGAAAGAAGCCAAGCGAACTTTTTCAGTTCGGATACCACGGCGGTACTGAGTTATCCGCCGAACGCGTTTAATCTATATGATATGGCGGGCAATGTCTACGAGTGGTGCCAAGACTGGTACGCTTATAACTATTACGATGCCTCTACCGTAGAACCCCATCATCCCAAAGGACCCCCTCAAGGAGTCTATCGAGTTCTTCGCGGCGGCTGCTGGAAGAGTTTGAAAGAAGATTTGCGCTGCTCGCACCGCCACCGCAATAATCCTGGCGCAGTCAACGGCACATATGGCTTCCGCTGCGCCGCAGACGTTTCGTAAAAATTTATGATTCCTTCTGCCGGTTCGAGCGCTTTGGCGCGTTTTATGCAAAATAGTGTCATTGATCTGGTATCTGATACCGAAAGCAATAAATCTGAGTCTGTTTTGCCGCCTCTTGTCGCAAACATTCAAGCATTAGCCGACGACTTATTAGACGGCCTTCCAGGTTTCGCTGCAATCTCGAGCGATGAAGATGAGAAAGTTGTTCTCACTAAACTGGATGGCACAGGTGTTGTCAGAATCTCGGGCAAAGCCCCTCCGCCTTCAACTGAGCGGGGAGAAAAGAGAAGAGTTTTCGAAATAAGAGCGCCTTCCTCTCCTCCTTTGAAAATAAGGCTGGCCGATGCTCTTCCTCTTTCAGCCCGCCTTGTACACCCCGAGAGGAGAATCGTTGTGCAAGCCAGAAAGGTCTCAAGCGATGAAGAGTCACAAGACTCTGATTGCAGATCTCAACAATCCGACGGTTCTTCACTATTCTGAGAGACCTCGTTTCCTCTCTTGTCTAAAAAGACTTGCTTCTTCATGGTGAAGCTATGAAGAGCGATGGCGAGAAGGTAATCCACCTTCAGAAAAAAAGCCTCAAACGGGTTTTAGGCGCAGCCGATCTCTTTGCCATCGGCTACGGCGATGTCGGATCGTCGATCTACTACGCTTTGGGCGCCACTGCTCTTTACGCCTTAGGCGCGACCCCTCTAGCCTTAGCCATTGCGGGGCTCGTGTTTATTTGCACGGCCTTCACTTACGCCGAGATGTCTTCGACCTTTCCCGAGCCGGGCGGCTCTGCGACCTTTTCCCGCTATGCCTTCAACGATCTGATCTCTTTCATCGCCGGATGGGGCCTTCTTCTCGATTATGTCGTGACGATTGCGATCTCCGCTTTTGCAATACCTCCTTATGTGAACTACATTTTCAAATTGTTCGGCTATTCGTTTTTAGAGTCGGATCCGGTTCATATCGGAGCTACAATCGGCATCATCGCTTTTCTTTTTTTCTTAAACGTCATTGGCGTCAAACACTCGGGAAGATTTAGTCTGATGCTTGCGATTGTGACGATCGCCTCCCAGGTGCTCATCATCTTAATTGCAGCGCTCCTTCTACTCAATTTGCCCTATGTCTTTAGCCATATGAAGATCAATGTGCCTGGCGTTGACTGGTCGCCCGACTGGTGGCAGTTTTTGAAAGGGACTGCAATGGCGATGGTGGCCTACACTGGCATCGAGGCGATCGCGCAGCTTGCAGCTGAGGCGAAAAAGCCCTCGGTGACAGTCCCCAAATCGATCAAGTGGACGATGCTGACCCTCGTCATCCTCTATTTCGGCATTTCTGTTGTGGGCCTCTCTGTCGTATCACCTCTCGAGCTCGGCACTAAATACCTCGAAGATCCGATTGCGGGAATCGTTCTCAATCTCCCCGTCGGGGGACAGATTTTAGCCCCCTGGTTTGGCCTCATTGCAGCGATCATCCTTCTCATCGCATCGAACGCGGGGCTCCTCGGCTGTTCAAGACTTACCTTTTCAATGGGCGAGTACTATCAAGTGCCCCGGTTTTTCTACAAAATGCATCCCCGCTTTCGCACGCCCCACATCTCGCTCGGCATCTTTGCCCTCCTTGCGTGCGCGGTCGTAGCCGCAAGCCGCGGCCAGATGCTCTTTCTCGCAGATCTTTACAACTTCGGCGCGCAAATTGCCTTTTTCTCCACTCACATGTCGCTCCTCGTTCTTCGCTGGAAAAGACCTGAGCTCGAGCGCCCCTTTAGAGCCCCTTTCAACATCCCGCTCGGCAAAAAGAGATCGATTCCGCTCACAGCTCTTTTTGGCGCTTTGGCCACCTTTGCCGTCTGGGTTGTCGTCGTGATCACCAAGCCCGAAGGGAGAACGCTCGGGCTTCTCTGGCTCGCAGCTGGCATTGCGATGTATCTCTTCTACCGCAAAAAGAAAAAACTCGCCCCCATGGGACATCTTACGATCGAAAAGATCAAGATCGCCGAATACCGCCCCATGCATTTAAAGAACATCCTCGTCGCTGCCCGCACCCTCGATCACACAGAGGCCGTTCAAACAGCCTGTCAGCTTGCCAAGAGCTATCACGCAAAGCTCAAAGCCGTCCACATCATCGAAGTGCCCTCGTCCTTTCCCATTGACTTTGCGCTCGCTAAACAGGAGGCTTTTGGAGAGGCTGCGCTTAAAACTGCCGAGGCAATTGGCCGCGAGTATAACTTGACGATTGATCTCGAGCTTGTCCGCGCCCGCTTTTTTGAAAAAGCGCTCCTTGATCTCATCCGTCAGGAGCATTTTGACATGGTCGTCGTCGGCGCAAGCAAAGCGGAGCTCAAAGCCGGCGACACCTTTGCTTCTCAAGCGGAAAAACTTCTCAAAGACGCGCCTTGCCGCGTCCTCTTTTGCAAATCTTAAGTGGAACTTAATCTGCCCCTCTGCTAAACTGCCCCTCCATTTTAGGAGGAAATGTATATGTCTACTAGTTCTTCAGGCGTTAAGAGGCCTGTATTTTCGAGAAGAGAAGAAACAGAGGTCGAGTTAAAAAGAACTCGGTTCCCTGGAGCACCCTCTCCCACAACAGTCACAGAGGGGTTAACAGCAGATATGAGTCTGGTTGCGAAAAAATTACATTTCAACCGCGATGATTCTGGCGCTTGGAGATTGTCAGACTCTGGAATGCCTTACTCTCCAGATACAGGAGCCCGAGTGTTTACAATTGCCGAGAGCGCGAATCAGATACAAATGAAAGTTGATGAGGCGACCGGGATGCCCTATTTGGCCTTTCCTCTAAATAAAGAACTAGTGGCTCCCCTTAAGCAGCTTCTCAGTTCCGAACTGATTATTAAGGAGACAGATATTGGCGCCCATATTTTACCTCAAAATTTAGGACCGGGCGTTATTTCTCTTCCAACTCAGGAGGGGGCAAGAAATATGATTCGAGCTCTCGCTTTACTGAGAGTTTCAGCGGGAAATGGCATGCAGTAAAGTGATTGGGCTCGATCTCTTTGAGATCGGGCCTTTTTTGTTTGCAGAGATCCGTTTTGCGCAGGCATCTGTTGTAGAAAGGACATCCCGAAAGGGATGTCCTTTCGCTTTGAAGAACTCCTTCCTGAGAGGAAGGAGATTCTCCGCTCCGGTAACGGGCAGCAAGTTCCTTGCTGCAAATGGATAGATAGCTCGCTTGACCCGGCCCTGAAGGACCGGGATTGCGTCGAGCTGCCCGTTCAATGGCAAGTGGGAGGGATTGAGGTTTCTTATTTAGAGTGGGGACGGAAGAGAGGAGAAGATTGGTGTAGGGGTGAAGCGGGGTTTTGCAGAGTGTGTTGGAGGGCCCCACTTCGACAAATTGTCCTTGGTACATGACTGCGATCCTCTCAGAGATATATTTGACAGCGCTGAGATCGTGAGAGATGAAGAGGAGAGAGAGGCCCAACTCCTTTTGCAGGCGGACGAGAAGATTGAGGATCTGCGCCTGGATCGAGATGTCGAGCGCGGAGATCGGCTCGTCGCAGACGATGAATTTGGGGTTGAGCGCGAGGGCGCGGGCGATGCCGATGCGCTGGCGCTGGCCGCCGCTGAACTCGTGCGGGTAGCGCCCTTTGGCAGAGGGGGGAAGGCCGACGAGGGCGAGGAGCTCATCGATGTTTCGGTTGATTTTGTGGATTTTGAGCGGTTCTTCGACAATGGAGCCTGCCGTCATGCGCGGGTTGAGCGAGGCGTAGGGATCTTGAAAGATCATCTGTAGATCGCGGCAGAGCTTTTTCGATTTTGCAAATGTGATTTCCTCTCCTTCAAAAAAGATCCGGCCCGAAGAGGGGAGGATGAGGCGAAGGAGCATCCGGCCAAGAGTTGTTTTGCCGCAGCCCGATTCGCCGACAAGTCCGAGAGTTTCTCCCTTCTGGATAGTAAAGCTGACATTGTCGACGGCTTTGGTGAGAGGATAGTTTTTTGAGAGATGTTCGACTCTGATCATGAAACCCTCCAGCAAGCAGTCGATTTAATGAAGGGGGGATCTTTATCGCAAATATTCGCAGCAAAGGGGCATCTCTCTTTAAATGCGCAGCCTTTGGGGGGATCGAGGAGATTAGGTGGAGAGCCGTCGATGCTTGTGAGAGGGATCTCTTTTGTGCTTTCGAGATTAGGCCTTGAGCGAAGGAGCATCTGCGTATAGGGGTGTTTGGGCGATTTTAGGATCTCATCGACGCTTCCCATCTCGACGATTTTGCCCGCGTACATCACGATTACTTTTTTGCAGATCTCCGACACAACGCCCATATCGTGCGTGATGAGAAGTAAACTCATCTGAAAGCGCTTTTGGAGATTTTTGAGCATGTCGAGGATTTGCGCCTGGATGGTCACATCGAGCGCGGTTGTCGGCTCATCTGCGATGAGGAGTTTTGGGCTGCAGGCGAGGGCAATCGCGATGAGAACCCTTTGGCGCATCCCGCCGCTGAGCTCATGAGGGTATTGAGAAAAGCGGGCGATGGGATCGGGGACGCCGACAATTTTAAGCCACTCGAGCGCTTTTCGTTTGGCCTCTTCTTTTGGATGGAGTTTATGGAAGAGAAGCCCCTCCATGATCTGCGCACCGATCCGCATGGTGGGATTGAGCGAGCTCATCGGATCTTGAAAGATCATCCCGATCTTTCGTCCCCGAATGTGTTTGAGTTCTTTTTCTTTGAGAAGATCCACCCCTTCAAAAAGGGCCGATCCCCCAATTTTTTCGGCTTGGGAGAGTTTGGTGATCGCTTGCACAGCTGCGCTCTTTCCCGATCCCGATTCGCCGACAATCCCAACTGTTTCTCCTGCCAAAATATCGAAGCTGATGCCCCGCACTGCCTGGAGTATTTTGCCGTGGACGGAGAATTGAACGGAAAGATCTTTGATCTCCAGGAGCTTCATCTTTTCAGCCTCGGATCGAGAGCGTCGCGGAGCGCATTGCCGAGAAGATTAAAGGAGAACATCGTGAGGGTGATCATGAGGGCTGGAAAAAAAAGGCGCCACGGATAGTAGCGCATCGCGCTGAGACCGTCATTGACCATAACGCCCCAGCTCGCCGCCGGCGCTTGGATCCCCAGGCCTAAAAAACTGAGAAAAGCCTCAGTAAAAATGGCAGTCGGTATGGTGAGCGTCACCCCTGCGATGATCGGTCCGATCGCATTTGGGATGAGATGGCGGAATACAATCCGCATCGGCGAGGCGCCGATGGCGCGAGCGGCTGTGATGTAATCATTTTGTTTGAGCTGTAAAATTTGGCTCCTCACAATGCGGGCCATATTGATCCAGCCGGTAAAGGTCATCGCAATGAGGATCGTCACAATGCCGGGGCCGCGTATGACGGTGAGCAAAATGACAGAGAGGAGATAGGGGATCGCATAGAGAATATCGCAGATCCGCATCATCGTCTCTTCGACTTTGCCGCCGAGATAGGCTGCAATGGAGCCCCAAAGAACACCCAAACCCATATCGATGAGCGCGGCCGTGATGCCGACAAAAAGGGAGATCCTCGCGCCCCACCAAACCCTTGTAAAGAGATCTCTTCCGAGTTCATCGCTCCCAAACCAAAATAGGAAACCTGGCTCTGCGTTTTTGAGATCGAGGTGGATCTCTGAGTAGGAATAAGAAGAAAAGAGCGGCGCAAAGAGCGCCATCGAAAAGAGGAAGAGCAAAATGGCAGCTGCGATTATCGCAGGGCGGTTTTTACTCATGGCGAATCCTCGGATCTAAAACAGAATAGAGGAGATCGACAATAAAAAGGGAGATCATCAGCGCGGCGCTAAAAAAAACGGTGAGACCCAAAATCATCGGATAGTCGCGCCCGTTGATGCTGTGGATCATCCAAGCCCCAAGTCCTGGGATCGCAAAGATTTTCTCCACCATAAAGCTCCCCGTCAAAATGTGGGAGGCCACAGGGCCCAAATAAGCGATGACGGGAAGGAGCGCATTGCGAAGCGCGTGGCGAAGGGCGACTTTAAAGAGCGGGATCCCCTTGGCAAGAGCTGTTCTTATATAGTCTTGCTGGAGCACTTCCACCATGTTCGAGCGGGTGAGTCTCGCAATAAAGGCAGTTGGAAGAGCGGAGAGGGCAATCGTCGGCAAAATCGTATGTTCAAAAGAGCCCCAGAGAGCTACCGGCAGAAGATGAAGTTTTACGCAAAAGATGAGCTGCAAAAGGCTTGAGAGGACAAAACTCGGCACCGAGACGCCGACGGTCGAAAGGGCCATTGCAAAGTTGTCTTGCCAGCGGGCCCTTTTCATGGCGGCCCAGGTGCCGAGGAGAACCCCGCAAGGGATGGAGACGCAAAGGGCCTGGAAGCCGAGCCTTGCCGAGATGGGGAGCCCATCGGCGATGAACTGGTTGACGGTCCTTCCCTGGTAGACGATGGAGGGGCCGAGATCGCCGCCCAGGAGGCCTTTCAAATATTTTGTATACTGTACCCAGAGAGGCTGGTCGAGCCCATAGTAGGCAGATAGAGAGCGCATGATCTCCTCGGGGATCGCGTGATCGCCGATGAAGGGGTCTCCCGGGATGGCGTGCATGAGGAAAAAGGTCCCTGTCACAACGCACCAAAGGGAGATGAGGAGGATGAGAGCTTTTTTGAAAAGAAAACCGAACATATTGGTTTCAAAAATAGCATAAGAGAGTTTATACTTCCTAGCCTATGCTAGACTTTAGGAATAAATTTCATTTTACAAGCTTGGGCTGCGCGCGCAACCTCGTCGACAGTGAAGTGATGATCGGCATTCTTCTCAGGGCGGGTTATGAAGTGGCGCCTACTGCAGAAGAGGCCGATTTTCTCGTCGTCAACACCTGCGGCTTTTTGGAGTCGTCGCGCCAAGAGGGACTCGACACCATCCGCGATCTCTTTGCGATCAAAAAACCGGATGCGAAAGTGATCGCTGCCGGCTGCATGGTGCAAAAGCACAACCATCTTTTAAAAGAACATTTTCCGAACATCCACTACCTGCTCGGCTCCGGCGATGTCGAAAAGATTTTAGACGCCGTCAAAGCGGATGACGCCGGTCTGGCAGTGACTTCTGCCAGAAGCTATCTCGAGTGGGGCGAGGTTCCGAGAACGCTCTCTACGCCCAAACACTACGCCTACTTGAAGATCGCCGAAGGGTGTAAGAAGCGGTGCGCATTCTGTATCATCCCGACCATTAAGGGGCCTCTTCGCAGCAAGACGAAAGAACAGGTCC
>MGLY01000019.1:0-6821 GCA_001794935.1 Chlamydiae bacterium RIFCSPHIGHO2_12_FULL_49_9
CTCAGGGCTATCTAGTAACATAAAGTTCTTCTAATAAGTCCTAGACCTTTCTTTGTGAAGTGAAATTTTAGTTATGCTAACCCTTCTCGATACAGGAGTTCACTCTGCCGAGGAAAATATGCGCCTCGATGCAGAACTTTTAGATAAACTAGGGCCCAAGGATAAACCAATCCTCCATTTTTATGAATGGGCATCTCCTTCCGCAACCCACGGCTATTTTATACAGCCGGGAAACCACCTCGATTTAAAAAGGGGAGAGGCTCTTGGGCTCGATCTGGCAAGGCGGCCGACAGGCGGAGGGATCGTCTTCCATATTTGGGATCTGGCCTTTTCTTTTCTGATGCCGTCCGATCATCCGGCCTTTTCTTTAAACACGCTGGAAAACTATCGGTTTGTCAACCGGATCGTGTTGGATGCGATGAGCTCATTTTTGCAAAAATCTCTGGAGCTAACTCCTCAAGATGCGGTGGCGATGGGCGCCGATTGTAAAAACTTTTGCATGGCTAAGCCCACTCAGTACGATGTGGTCTACCAGGGAATGAAGATCGCAGGCTCGGCGCAGAGAAGAAGGAAGCAAGGCTATTTGCACCAGGGGACGATCTCTTTGGCTTATCCCCAGATCGAATTTTTAGAAGAGGTTCTTCTTTCAAAAAAAGAGATCGTGGAGGCGATGCAAGCCTATACGTTCGCGCCGCTTGGAAAAGTGTGGGAGCCCAAACAGCTAAAAGAGGCGAGGGGTGAAATTCGAAAGCACATTCACGATAAACTCATTGAAAGATTGGCGGATTTTGAGATACGATAGCTCCCGCTATGTCCAAACAAAAAACAGCTATTGCGCCGACTCGCGCGGAAAACTACTCTGAATGGTATCAAGGCGTTTTAAAAGCGGCCGACCTTGCAGAGCACTCTCCCGTTCGCGGCTGCATGATCATCAAGCCCTGGGGCTACGGAATCTGGGAAAATATCCAAAAAATTCTCGACGGGATGATCAAAGATACAGGCCACCAAAATGCCTACTTCCCCCTTTTTATTCCGCTGAGTTTTTTGGAAAAAGAGGCGCAGCACATCGAGGGATTTGCCAAAGAGTGCGCGATCGTCACTCACCACCGTTTGGAAAAAAATAAAGAGGGCAAGCTCATCCCTGCAGGCGAGCTCGAAGAGCCGCTCATTGTCCGCCCCACATCTGAGATGATCATCGGCCATGCGTTTGCAAAATGGGTCGAGTCGTATCGAGATCTGCCTCTATTGATCAACCAATGGGCAAACGTCGTCCGCTGGGAGATGAGAACGAGGATGTTTTTGCGGACAACCGAGTTTTTATGGCAGGAAGGACACACGGTCCACGCGACGAGGGAAGAGGCGGAAGTCGAGGCGAAAAAAATGCTCGATGTCTACGTCGACTTTTGCCATCGCTATCTGGCCTTGCCTGTCATCTCGGGAGAGAAGACCCCATCCGAGCGGTTTCCCGGCGCAGTCGACACCTATACAATTGAGGCGATGACGCAAGATAGAAAGGCGCTTCAAGCGGGGACGTCTCACTTCCTCGGACAAAATTTCTCCAAATCTTGCGGCATTGAATTTCAGACGGTAGACGGCAGTAAAGAGTATGGATGGACCACTTCTTGGGGCGTGACGACAAGACTTATTGGCGGTCTCATCATGGCCCATAGCGACGATGACGGGCTCGTGCTGCCGCCGCGCATCGCGCCGACGCATCTTATCATCATCCCCATTATTCATGATGAGTCGAACCGCTCCAAAATTCTCGATTACTGCGAGAATTTAAGTAGATCGGTCAAGCACCATAGGTGCGGCAATGAGCCGATCAAAGTCTTTATCGACAAGCGCGACTTGAGGGGCGGAGAGAAGAGTTGGGGTTGGATTAAAAAGGGCGCGCCGCTTCGCCTGGAAGTGGGACTTCGAGAAATCGAAGAGGGGAAACTCTCTTTATTTAGAAGGGATAAGCCTCATAAAGAGAGAATCTCTCTATCTGCGAAAGAGCTCGAAGAGAAAATCGTCTCCATTCTCGATGAGATGCAAAGCGACCTTCTAAAAAAAGCGACCCGATTTAGAGAGGAGCATACAAAGAAGATCGACAAGCTCTCTGATTTCCACGAGTTTTTCTCCGCAAAAGGGGATGAGATCCACGGCGGATTTGCGCTCTGTCATTGGAATGGGGATCCCGCTATTGAAGCAAAAGTCAAAGAAGAGCATGGGGTGACCATCCGCTGCATCCCCCGCGGCGTGCCATCTGAAGAAGGGCGCTGCCTTTTCACCGGCGAAAAGAGCCCCCGAAGAGTCATTTTCGCCAAAGCTTATTAAAAATGGGAGCCTTCAAAGGCGAGTTTATGGTACGCTTCCCTCTTCAATCTTTTTCTTGAGAGACGAAAAATGCTTGAGTTCTTTCGAAAATACCAACGCACCTTTTTCATCTTCACCACGGCTATCGTGGTTGCCTCATTTACCTTTTTTGGCACCTTTAGCGCGCTGGCAGATGGAGAAACCAGGGAAGATCCCGCCATAGGCCACGCTCTTGACGGCTCTTCGATCCGCTTGTCTGAGATGCAGGCGCTATCCCGTTTTTTATCTGCTGACAGAGAAGATATGCCAAAAGAGGGCGGGCTTCCCTCGAATTTGCTCAACGATGGGGTCGTCCGGTATGACTTTTTGAGAACGGGGCTGGCCGATTTATTGGTTGCCGCCTACTTCGACTCATTTCGGGAGGATTTAGAACAAAGACTTGAAAAGGCAAAGCGCTTTCTCCCTTATGTTCATAGCGAAGTTCCCTTTTTAAGCGCGAAGGCCATTTGGGATCGATTTTTCCCTCAGATCAATGAGGAGATGGAGGCCTTAAAAGGGGAAAACGGCGCATCGATCAAAGTCTTTACGCATTTTTCCAAGCTCTACCAGCAGCAAGGCGCATTTCATCCGGAAGCTCTGAGAAGAATTTTGGTGATGCAGCATCAGCAGTATTTAGGTCCCCAGATCGATGAGAAGCTCCGCTTCGGAGATCTCTCCATCTGTGGATTTCACACCTTGAACGACTGGTTTGGCTCTCAGTTTGTCTCTTTGGTATCCCAATTTATTTGGAACGGCGCTCTCATGGCTGAAAAAAAGGGATACCGAGTGAGCCTCGAAGAGGCCAAGGCGGATCTGATTTACAACTATCAGCGCTCGGTGGAAAAACTCAAAGAGATGAAGGTGGAGCCCAAACTCTCCTTTGCTCAGTATGTCCGCTCGATGGGCTTTAATGAAAAAATGGCGGTAAACGCTTGGCGGAAAGTGCTTCTTTTTCGCAAATTTTTCAACGATGTGGGAAATGCAGCTTTTCTCGATGGACTTTCCCATAGAGAGTTTACCTCTTTTGCCAAGGAGACGGTCTCCATTCAAAAATATGAGTGGCCGATCCAGCTAAAAAGTTGGCAGGATTTTGTCGATTTTCAAGTCTATCTGAGCATGGCTACGCCGGCTCAAAAAGATCCTCTTGCGGTGCCGTTCGATCTTCTATCTGTTGAAGAGGTGGAGAAAAAGTGTCCTGAGCTGGTAGTCACTCCTTATCGGGCAAACTCTGCAACGATTACAAAAGATCAGGTAGGGCTCAAGGCCTCTTTGAGACAAGTTCTCGACTGGCAGATGGAAGAGAAAAACTGGGCCCTTCTGAAAAAAGAATTCCCGGCGCTGGGATTGGGTTCTAGCCGCGAAGAGAGGTTTAAGAGCTTGGAAAAACTCGATTCGGCGCTCAAGCAAAAGCTCGACCGCTTCGCAAGAAGCTGCCTGGTCGATCTCAATCCAAACTGGGTTGTAGAGGCTCTTCAAACAGCAAAGGCGGAAACCAAAGTCTTTGAAATTTCCTCGAAGGGAAAGCAGCGCATTCCTTTAGCCATTATGGAGAAAGCAGCTCAGGGCGATGCGGAGGCAAAAAACAGTTTGCTCTGCTATCTCGACGATGCAAAAGTCTATCATCGGATCGAAAATATAGAAAAAATTGGGGAAAAGCAAGTTTTAAGCTTTGCCAAAGCCCGCCCCGTTTTAAAAGAGATCTCGAATACCTATCTTGAAAAACAGTATGCAAAGACCCGAGAGAAAACACCTGAGCAATTCCAGGCGGCGGAAGGGAAATGGAAGCCTTTAAAAGAGGTGAGAGAGGCGGCTATTTTGGCGATCTTTTCCGACGTCTTTAGAGCAATCGATGCGATAGAGAAAAATGGGAAAGAGAGAACTTTATCCTATTACATTCCCAGAAGGCTTTTAAAAGCGACCGAACAGGCTTTGGCAGCTTTTCAAAAAAATCCGGAAGATCGGGACTGGCTTAATGGCGGGTCCGATCTCACTCAGGGCCAATTTAAGCTCGAGAGAAAAGAAATAGAAATACAAAGAACAACGGATGAGGATTGGATGAAAGATGAAGCATTCTTTATGATCCCCAATCAATGGTCCGCCATTCGAGTGGCTGATGATGGGAAAATCGCTTTCTTCTACGTGCAAGACAGATTAATGAAAGAAGTTCCTATTTTGGATGAGCTTGCCTTCGGCAAAGAGGTGCTCGCGGCGGATGCTGAGAGATATCTCGCTGAAGGGCTTTTGGAAAAAATCAAAGAGAGCGATGCGATCGCGCTTCCTTTGGGAGGGCAAATTGAATGAGCCTATTTGAAGATATGCCAGCGCTCTCTCCTGTCCAGTTTTTTGGACTCTCTTCCGATTGTCTTTACTTAAAGGGATCGATCAAACCGGAAAAGAGCCACCTTTTGCCCTCTGCTGCAGATCTTTTAGATGAAGAGGTGTTTGCCGATGTCTATGCGGGCTGGAATGTGGATAAACTCTCTTTTTATGTCGCAGTCCATCAACCTTTTCAAAAAGTGGGGGAGGGCGATTTCCGGCGGGGCGACAGCATTGAGCTCTTCATCGATACGCGCGATCTCAAGACGAAAGGGGTGATTTCCCGCTCATGCCACCACTTCGTCTTCTTTCCGATCCAGGTTCAAAATTTTTATGGAAGGGAGATCACCCGCTTTAGAAATGAAGACATGCACAGGCTTTGCCATCCGGAAGATCTCCACACTGCTGCCGATTTAGACAGCGACTCATACCGCCTTCTCATTGAAATCCCTGCGCACTGCCTTCATGGTTACGATCCTCTCGGTTTCCAAAAACTCGGCTTTACCTATCGGATCAACCGCTTCGGCGCGGCGCCGCAACATTTTGCCGTTTCATCGGATGAGTACACGATCGAACAGCATCCGGCGACCTGGGGCACATTAAAACTGACAAAAGAGTAGCCCATGCCTATTTACTTTACTGAATCGCACGAATGGGTGAAAGTAGATGGGGAAATAGCTACCGTCGGAATTACCAACTACGCTCAAAAAGAGCTCGGTGAAATCGTCTTCATCGAGCTTCCCAAACAGGGTCGCAAAGCGAGATCGGGAGAGGAGATCGCAGTCCTTGAATCGACGAAGGCGGCAGCAGACATCTACGCTCCCATCTCCGGCAAAATCACCTCTGTCAACATCCAGCTCAAAGAGCAGCCTCTTCTCATCAATGAGAATCCCGAGGATGAGGGCTGGCTCTTCCAAATGGAAATCAGCCATCCCGAAGAATTGACGCACCTTTTAAGCGTCTCCCAATACCAAGCGATGATTTCGTAAAAGAAAAGAAGAAGAAATAGACGTCGGGCATGTTACGCGCAAGCTTCGCTGCGCTGCGCCCCCGCGCGTAGACGCGCGTAACATGCCCGACGTCTATTTGTTCTTTTCTTTCTCTCTCTTCTTCTTTTCTTGATGGGGGGGGGTGAAATAGTCAGGGGTTTTGGGGGAAGCCGGAGATGGGCCCCTGCTTCTTTTTGCTGGTATCGAGAGTGATGCCGGTGAGGGCCATGAAGGTCATCGCGATGAGCCCTGTCATAATGAAGGCGATCCCCATGCCGCGGAGCCCCTTCGGGATGTTTGAATAGGAGAGCTTTTCTCTGATGGAAGCTAGAAGCGCAATCGCCAGCCACCAACCGAGGCCCGATCCAAAGACATAGACGAGATTCGGAAGGAATGCGTATTCGCGCGCTGTCGCAAAAAGGCAGCCTCCGAGAATGGCGCAGTTGACGGTGATCAGAGGAAGATAGACGCCGAGGGCTGCATAGAGAACGGGCGAAAATTTATCGATGACGATTTCCAGCACCTGCACAAATCCCGCGATCACCGAAATGTAAATGATGAGCTCGAGAAAGCTCAAGTTGAATGCGCCCATTCCTGCCCAAGAGAGAGCGCCTGCGCCCGTGACGAAGTGGTGGATAAACCAATTGAGGATGCCCGAGATCGTGAGGACGACCGTGACGGCAAGCCCAAGGCCATGAGCGGTTGTGATTTTATTCGAGCAGGCGAGATAGGAGCACATGCCGAGGAAGTTGAAGAGGAGGATGTTTTGGACGAAGACCGACTGGATAAAAAGTCCCAAAAGCCCCATTGAGTCGTAGTTACCCCACATCTTTGGTCTTCTCCTTTTTGAGAGCGTTTGCAATCCAGACAAAGAATCCGAGGATGAAGAAGGCGGCCGGAGCCAGCGGCATCAGCCCAATATTTACAAAGCGGTCGGGAGATGCGGCCGTTGCGTACCAGCCCTGCGGGATGATGGTAAGGCCAAAAAATGTGCCAAAACCAAAAATCTCGCGAATTGCGCCGACTAAAAGGAGGACGTAACCGTAGCCGAAGCCGGATGCAAGACCGTCGAGGAGGGCGGGAATGGGAGGGACATTTTTTGCCACGCTCTCAGCTCTTCCCATTACGATGCAGTTGGTGATGATCAGTCCGACAAAAACGGAGAGTGTTTTTGAC
>MGLY01000019.1:6833-6991 GCA_001794935.1 Chlamydiae bacterium RIFCSPHIGHO2_12_FULL_49_9
TAAGCGCGGAGGAACTGATCGACTGTGATGACAAAAAGCGAGATGATCGCAAGCTGCGCGATCATCCGGACGCTGTCGGGCGTTTTTTTCCTAATGAGAGAGACAAAAAAGCTTGAAAAGGCAGTTACAAAAGAAACTGCGAGCGCCATTGTGAGAGC
>MGLY01000019.1:7029-36974 GCA_001794935.1 Chlamydiae bacterium RIFCSPHIGHO2_12_FULL_49_9
AGAGCGGATCGAGAAAGTAGCGGGAGAGCGGCTTTTTATCCACTCGAAGCTCCCTTTGAAAGGCGAATCAGGAAAGGGCGATAGGGAGAGAGACAATCGGCATAGGCGTCAGTCACTCCCTGGCCGGTCAGCGAGGCGCCGGAGATTCCGTCGACTGCGCTTTTTGTCTTGGGAGAGCCGGCGAGAACTTGGCTCACCTGTCCCTTCACTACCGTGATGCCGAGAGGCGCCGTTTGAAAGTCAGTTGATCCCGAAGAGGGGGGCTGAAAAATGAGCTTGCCCCGAAACTGCTTTTGCCAGGAGGGGAGAGAAATATCGGCCCCCAAGCCTGCCGTTTCCGCCTGTTGATACCAAGTGGCGCCGATCACCGTATCGCCGTCCGATTCGATTGCCAAATAGCCGTAGATCGCATCCCAAAGACCAAACCCGTTGATGGGGATCGCGTATCCTTCGGGCTTTTCAGGAGTCTTTGTGTTGGGAAGAATTTGGTAGATGAGTTTGAGCGGAAGATGGGCATAGCCCGTTTTTTGATTCGCCTGGAGATATTCGATGTAATTGATCTTCGCCTCTTCAAAAGAGATGAGATTGCTCTCGGAGTTTACGAGATAGGGCTTGATCCTCGCCTGATAGACGGCAAAGATTTCGTCTTGAGTCGGTTTCTGCGGATGATCTGTCGGGACGAGAATTCCCCGATCAAAGCGGGCGGGCTTATAGCTGGTTCCATTTCGGATTTGAAAAAAATCGCCGTAGCTCAAAATTTGGGCGGCGCGGAGCATTTGAACATTTCGGTCGAGCTCTTTGGCCTTTTCTTGGGGTTCCTTCAGGGCGCTTGCCAAGGTCGAGAGGAGAAGCGCTGAGACAAAGCAGATGATAAAGACAAAGCGGAGGGTGCGAAATGTTTCAGATGACACGCCATCTCCTTTTTCTATAAGCTTTTGCGGCGTAAATATCGAGAAGCGGGGAGAAGACATTGGCAAAAAGGATTGCCAGCATCACCCCTTCCGGATAGGCGGGGTTGATCATTCGGATGATGATTGTGAGCATCCCAATCAGAAAGCCGTAGATCCACTTCGCCGAGTTCATGGCAGGACTCGACACCGGGTCTGTCGCCATAAAGACAAGGCCAAAGGCAAGTCCCCCGAGAAGAAAGTGCTTATAGATAGGGAAATCAAAATTCGCCGGGTTCCAGGCTCCTCCCATTGGGCCGATGAGATGGGAGCCGAGTTGGAAAAGAAGCGAGGTGAATAGCGCGCCAAAAATGACAGCGAGCATCGTTCGCCATGAGCCGATCCCGACAAAGATTAAAAATAGGGCGCCGAGAAGGCATGCGAGAACAGAAACTTCTCCGAGAGAGCCGAGCTTATTGCCCAAAAAGAGATTCCAGTCGCTAAGATGTCCAACGCCATATTTGAGCTGAGCAAATTGTTGAGCCGAGAGAAATCCATCACTGCTCAAACCCAATCCCCCCGCATCGATCGGCGCAGTTGAAAATTTTTGGAGGAGCTCATCGCTTAAGCTGCCCAAAGAGTTTACTCCGCCATTCCACTTTTGAAACTGGCTCTGAATGAGATCTCCCGTCAAAACCGGTTCGTGAAAATCGTTGAGCGCAATCGCATCGATGTGGATTCTCTTTACATCTGACGATGCGTGGAAAAGGGAAAGGGCCGATGGCTGCGAATAGCCGTCGATAGGGGAGAGCCCCGCCGCCTGATTCATCTTTAAAAGACTTGTCTTCACGGTCCAAAGATTTTTGCCGGCCCAAACTTCTCCTGTCATATAGGCGGGAAAGGCAAAATAGAGAAAGCATCTGCAGGTGAGCGCCGGATTTAAAATATTCATGCCCGTTCCGCCAAAGAGCTCCTTGCCGATTACAATGCCCGCTGAAATGCCCGCTGCCGCCATCCAGTAGGGGATCGTCGGCGGCAAAATGAGGGGGTACAAAATGCCGGATACGAGAAATCCCTCTGCGATTTCGTGCTTGCGGAGGATGGCAAAGAGAGCCTCCCAAAAACCGCCGACCGCATAGGAGATAAAGACAAGGGGCAAAAAGATCGAGAGTCCCTCATACAAGATGGCGCTTGCATGCATGGATGCAAAACTCCAGTAGCCTCCCCAGGACTTCGATGCCTCTAAATAGGCGTCCATGAGCTTGTAGTCGCCGCTTGAATAGACAACCGATTGGATGCCTGCATTCCAAATCGCGACGAGAATGCAGGGAAAGAGCGCAATGACGACGAGAATCATCCACCTTTTTACATCCACTGCATCGCGGATGTGGGGCGCGCGTCTTGTTTGTGTTGGAACCGAGGCGAAAAAGCTGTCAATTGCGTTGAGAAGCGGTTTGAACATGCAATTGAGCGTATCGGACTCAACTTATTTTTTGCAACGGAGAGAAAAAGCTCTGTTTGCATATACTGCAAGATATGGCGAGATATCGAGTTTTTGGTTTTTTGGGAGCGACGCTTTTTTTGTGCGCTGTTTTCTTTCAGCCGATTGCAAAAACACTTGTTGGCGTTAGCGTCAGATCGGCGCTGAAATGGAACGGTTGTGGGTTTGCCTACAGGTCCATTGAGTTTGAAAAGGGACGCGTCGTCTTTAATGAGCCTGTTCTCTTCGATCAGGCGGGCGAAAAGTCGGCCTTTCACGCAAGAGCAGAAAAAGCGTCGCTCCTTTTTGATTTTTCTCACTTTCCCAAAAAGCTCAAAGGGTGTCTCAATATCGAATCTCCCACTGTGAGTCTCCTCTCGCCGTGCATTGGAAATGGGAAGAGGAGCGGTTGGTTTGACCTTCAGGTCGATGTGCGAGATGGGACTGTGGAATGGCCGGGATTGGAGAGGGCGCAGTTCTGGTATGAGAAGGGGGCCGCAAATCAGGTGGGCAAGCTCAAACTCCGGTGGACCGATTCGGATCTTTGCCTGGAGGCCATCGAGGAGAGTTCGGGATGGAAAGTCGATCTCGACTTAAAAGAGATCAAAGCTCCATCGTTGCAGTCTCTGATTCGTTTTTACGCGCCCGACCCATTTCAACAAGTGGAGATCGTGGACGGGACTCTCAGCGGCTCTATTTTCCTCGTTTTAAAAGAGGGAGCCGTTTCTGAGACCTCCTGCCGGCTTGAGACAAAAAATCTGAAAATAAAGACCGATCAGTTTGAGCTCTTTTCCATCGATGCCGACTGTGAGTGGGAAGGACCTGTTAAAGGGTGCACTGAGGGAAGACTTTTGGGCGATTTTCTCCCTTTTGCAGAAGATGGCAGGCTGAGAGTTTCCATAAACGGGCTCAATTTCGAGTCGAATGGATCTTCTCTTGAAGGTTTAAGAGGAGAGATTTCTTACAACCCCGGCATGGGCGCCAGGTGGGAAATCGAGTCGGTCGGATTTTCTCGAGGGACACAGTTTCCGTTCCGGTGGGAAGGGCGCGGTTATTTTCACAAGGAAATGGACAACTGGCTCGAATCAAGGGCATTTTTTGGAGATGCATCGGAAGTGCTCTTTGAAGGGAGAGAGCAAGGGAAGGAGAGGAGCTGGACGGTCAATTGCAGATCTTTGAGCTCTTCTATGGGAACTCTTTTGCAAGCTCTTTTATCCACTCAATTTGACTGCGCGTCGATCGAGTTTTTAGAAGGGACTTTGAGCGCCAATGCCCAAGTTTATCTCAAAGAAGACGCGATTTCTTTTTGGACGGCGCCCCACTTTGCTATTGAGGGGGCTGACTTTCGAGCGGGCGATTTTTGCTTTAGCTGTCAAAAAACGGAAGGAAAAGCTTCCCTCGACGGCGGCGAGGTGGCTCTTGTCTCAGGGGCTATGGAAGCTCCCCTTCTCAAGGGAGCTGACTGGAACGGGACATGTAAATGGGAGGGGGGGGTGATGAGCCTCTCCCATTTTACAGGGAAGATAGAGGATGTTGAGGTCAGTTTAGATATTGAAGGGGCCCTTAACTGTTGGAAGCTGAATGCCGATCTCAAAGGCGCTCTTTGTGGAAAAGTGGCTTCCCGCTTGGCCCTTCAGGGAAAAAAACTTCAGTTCACAGTTGAAAATGGCTCTTTGGAGGGGCTCGAGTTTAAAGGGGCCGGCTGGTTTGAAAACGGTGTTTTTGCATTCGCAAGCGATGAGTTTCATGGAAAAATTGACTGGCTCTCTCGCTTCCATGAGGATTTTGACTGCGTAGGGCGAGTGGCCTCTTTTGAAAAGGGGTTTTTTGTCGAGGGAAACCGCTCTTTTTATAACTGGTCGCTGCAGGCCAAAATCGAAGAAGCAAAGGGGAATCTTTTTCCTGAAACGGGCTTTGAAAATCTGAAGATGGAGATTTTTGCAGAGCCCAACTTCCTCGCCTTTTATGGGATTGAAGCAGATCTCGTTATTCCTCAGGGAAGAATCAAAATTGAGTCTCCCGGTTTACGCAAAGTAGGCTCTGATTGGGACTTCGATGTGCGCTGCAAGGGGAAAAACTGGGATCCGATCCGCCTTGCGGGGTCATACCTTGGAGAAAAAGTTCAAATCGATTCGAAAAAAAGTCACTTTTTTGGAGCCCCTTTCCACATCGAGGAGTTCGATCTCGAACCGAACGGCGATGTTGCCCGTTTCGACGGAAGAGTCGAGTTTCCCTGGAGCTCAGCTCAAGCGGGAAGCTCTTTTTTTAAACAGCTCTCGATTGGGACTTGTTTAGATCTTCCCTTCGATGGAACGCTCGCCCTTCAAATCCATTATGCGAAAGAGGGGGGATCGGAAGTTTCATTAGAGGCTCTCAATGCGAGCTGGAAGGGCAAACCGATCTGTTTGAATATGCACGGAGTTGAAAAGGAAGGGCTTTGGGAAGTAGATCGATTCGATTGCGCCGACTTTTCCGCTTCTTTTTCTCTGGAAAAAGAGGGGAAGGATTTCCACATTCAGGCGGGCAAGGGAAGCTTGGGAGAGGGGCTTGAAACCGAGTTTAGCGGCAAAGTAGGCCTCAATGATTTAACCAATATGGCGATCCACTGCTCTTTTAGACTCGAAAAAATGGAGCTCGATCTCTTTGAGATGAATTCGATGATTCCGATCGGAGGCCTTGAGGGGATCTTGCGCGGCAACGGGCATATCGCCTATAGCGGAAAGTGGGAAGCCGATTTAGATTTTTCAGCCGAGAATTTAAAGGCAGGTCCTCTCGAGTTGGAAAATCAGGGGCCGATCCATCTTTATTGCTCATCTGAAAAGGGGATTTTTTTCAGCGGACTTGATCTTTTGGTTGCGAAAGAACCGGTCAATTGCAAGATTGAGCTCCTCCAATACGATACAGCGCGCTCCCACTGGATTTTTAAAAGATCCCACATGCATCTTCCGGCCGATTTTCTTGCCTCTTTTTTCAATCGGGGCCCCGCTTTTCTCAAAGCTCTCGATCCGGAGCACGATCTCGATTTCATCGCGGATTTTGACTGCGCCTCCGATTTTTCTTGCCTGAATGGCGTGATGCAAGAGGGTTTTATCCCGATCGGGGGCGCGGTGCGCCACATTCAAAACCTGGAGCTCGTCTGGGATAAAAGGGGAACGATCTCTCTCGACTACATCCACCAGGGCAATTTAATCAAGATGGGACTCGACATCGCCTTTTCTCCCCAGATCGAGGGGCGCCTTACATTGGAAGATAGGCAAAATCCTCTTCAAGAGGGGGAAAGGGCGCTCACAATCGACTGGAAGTATGTAGAGAATAAAGGCGTCTCAATTGAGGCAATCGAGGGAATCTTTGGCGGGATCGACGCCTCTTTTCATGCGCAGAACGTAAATCGGCTGATTGGAAGCGCAAGGGTGAATTTCGAAGCGCTTGCTCCCTTTTTGCCTCCCGATGTAGCAGTTGTGTTCCAAGATCTCAAAATGGGCAAAGGCTATGAGCTAAAAGGGCATTTGGCTATTGATCGGCTCAGCTGCTCTTTTAGGGGAATTTTGAGCGGCAAGCAAATCGATCTTTTCGGCTATCAGTTTAGAACGCTTCTGGCGCAAGTGGATCTCGGCGCTGAAAAAATGCGTATCTACGATCTCAAAATCAGCGACAGCTCCGGGACGATGAAAATCGACGATATCGTTTTAGAGGGAAAGGAAAATATCCCCTGGACGATCTCGATTCCTCAAATTGCGATCCGCGAGTTTCGCCCAAGTCTTCTTCAAAAGCCGGGCGAGGCGCTGGGGCAGGTTGGCCCGCTTGTCGTGCGCGAGCTGAAGATCGTCGACTTCAAGGGACTTTTAGATGACGGCAGCACCTATATGGCAAAAGGGCAGCTCAACTTCATCAACTCGTTTAAAAGAGAGCATACCGTCTTCGATATTCCCTCAGATGTCTTGAGCCGCATCGTCGGACTCGATCTCGATCTCCTCATTCCCGTCAGGGGGACGCTTTCCTATGAGCTCAAGGACGGACTTTTTCGCTTTACGGAGCTCAAGGGCGCATTTAGCGAAGGGGAGAGATCGGAGTTTTTCTTAGTCAGCGATGGGCTCTCTCCCTGCATGGACTTGGACGGCAATTTAAAGATTTTTGTTCAGATGAAGCAGTTTGTTCTATTCAAACTGACAGAGGCGTTTTTAATCTCGATTGACGGCACTCTCGACGATCCCAAATTCCATCTGCAGAAAAAGCGGGGCTTTTTAGGACTGTGAAACCTATTTTTAATTTGATTCTCGATTTTCTCTTTCCTCCTCTCTGTCTTTCTTGCAGCGAGAAAGTGGAGACGAAATTTCTTTGCCCTGCTTGCTGGGAGCTGTGCGCGCTGCCCGATCCGATTGAGCGGTGCCGCCACTGCTTTGAAGAGCTCGAAGAGGGGAGGGGAATGTGCGGAGAGTGTATGAAAGAGCCTCTGATAAAGACTCCAAGAGCTTTCGTTTTCGATAGAGGAGCTCCCATCCGCTTTAAGGTAGATCAGTTGGAGGGGTTTGCCGCTTTCATGATCTATCAGTGGATTCAGCTCGATTTGACATTGCCTGATTGGGTGATTCCGATGCCGGATCCGATTTCAAAAAAACTGGCCAAGGAGATCGCAAAAAGCCTTAGTGTTCGCTACGGCGAGCTCCTTCAGGAAAAAGGAGGAGAGATCAAGCTGAGAAAGGAATTGGAGGAGGATCTCGATCTTCTCCTCATCGATTATTTAAGTCCGCTTTCCTGGCTTGACGGAGCGAGCTCGGCGATTTCTGTCTTGATGCCAAAGAGGGCTTTACTCCTCTCCCTTTTTCGAAACACATCGTCCCAGCCGGCCTGTCCCATAAACTCGTAGCCTTTTGAGGCCAAAAAATATCTGATCTTCGATTCGTTAAAATTGTTTTCCACCTCGATGATCTCGATATCGAATTTTTCAAAATCGATCGATTGGAGGATTTCAAATTCTCCTCCCTCCGTGTCCAGGCTTAAATAATCGACGTGGAAATAGCCGTTCTTTTCCAAAATGTCATTCAATAAAAAGCACTCGACTGCAATCACATCGCAGCTATTGGTCGGAGCAGAATAGATTTCCGTGAGGGCTCGCCCTAAATGGGTAGGGTCATAGTAGTCGAGAAGCCCGCTCAGCATTTCCGGATAGCCTTTGATTCTCAAAAAGCGGCCTGTTCCCGCCTTATCCGAGATGCAGCCTTTGACACAGATGGAGGATCGATTTTTTTTGAGCTCTTCAAACACTTCGGGGATCGGCTCGATGCAAATCCCTTCCCAGCCGAGCTCTTCAAAGAATTTGGTATTGCTGAAAGTAATTCCGTCATGCGCTCCAATGTCTATAAAAATACCCTTCGGTTTTTCTTTGAAGAAGCTCTCATAGATGTACTGATCTTGTCCGCACTGGCTGTAGAACGTAAGTAGGAGGATTGGAATCATGCTTTTCCAAAAATGGGATTTGGCGTAGCATGCTGCCATGCTTTTGATTATTTTTGCACTGATTGTCACTTTTGTCCTCTTTTCCAAAGGGTTTCGGATCGTGCCTCAACAAGAGGTTTGGATTGTCCAAAGACTCGGCAAGTTCAATCGCAGATTGGAGCCTGGACTCAATTGGACGATCCCTTTTGTCGATGAGGTGGCCTATCGCCACTCTTTGAAAGAGGAGGCGATCGACGTCCCTGAGCAAATGGCGATCACTCAGGACAACGTAAGCGTTGTTCTCGACGGGATTGTCTACGTCAAAATCGTAGATCCCTCTGCAGCCTCCTATGGCGTCAAGAATCCCGTTTATGCATTGACTCAGCTCGTTCAGACAACCATGCGATCAGAGATTGGAAAGATCCCTCTTGACAAGACGTTTGAAGAGAGAGAATCGCTCAATGCTCAAATTGTAGAGGCGATCAATGAAGCGGCCGTTTCCTGGGGCATCCGGTGTCTTCGCTACGAAATCCGCGACATTAAGATGCCCGCTGAGATCAGCAAAGCGATGGAGCTCCAAATGACAGCCGAGAGGCAAAAAAGAGCGCGCATCCTCGAGTCAGAAGGGCTGCGTCAGGCGCACATCAACGAATCGGAAGGGCAGCGCCAGTCTCAAATCAATATCGCCGAAGGGATGCGGGAGAAAACAGTCCTTGAATCAGAGGGAGCCCGCATTGCCAGAAGCAATCTCGCCAAAGGGGAGGCGGAAGCGATTTTTGCCCTCGCTGAAGCAGCAGCTTTGGGAATTGAGCGGGTTGCGAGTGCGCTTTCCCATGAATCTGCCGATAAGGCGGCTTCTTTACAGATCGCAGAAAAGTATGTAGAGGCGTTTCGCCATCTCGCCAAAGAGACCAATACGGTCATCTTGCCGTCCAATCTCCAGCATCCTGGCTCGATGGTGGCGGAGGCGATGTCGATCTACGACGCAGTCAAGAGAAAGCAACCCTCTCAACTCGCCGGCAAATGAGAATAGTCTGGTGTTTCCTTCTGCTCGCCTCTCATCTTCAGGCAATCCCGCAGTATTATTGCACAGCGGCAGACAGCGGCTATTTCAAGCCCCTCATGGGGCTTATCGGCAGCATCCATGAGTCCAATTTTGACGACTTGGGAGAGATTGCGGTTTTTGATATCGGCCTTAAAAAAGAGGAAATCTCTCAGCTTGAAAATATCCAAAAGGTGCGCGTTTACCGAGTCGATACAGACAATCCCGATGTGCTCCACTTTTTTTATCCACCGAATGCTAGAAAAACGCTCGGCTGGTATTCGTGGAAGCCGATGGTTGTAAAACAATCGCTCGATCTGTTCCCTTATGTTCTTTGGATCGACGCCGCAGCAACGGTTTTGCGCCCTCTGAATAACCTCTTTGAATCGATCGTTAAAAATCGATACTTCCTTGTGACCATCGGCGACGAGAGAAAAGCCGATGGCAGCCCCGTTCATTCGGTCGATTGGCAAACAAATGGTTTTTTAAGAGAGAAATTTCAGCTCGAAAAAGAGGAGAACCGATGGATTCTATCCCAAGATTGCGTTACCTCATGCATTGTGGGAGCATCCCGAGAGGCGTGGGATGATTTTGTGGGGGATTGGTTTGAGGCAACGAAGGACTTGAGGAATTTTATCGACGACGGCATTCCTTATGGGTATGGGTGCGCAAGACACGACCAAGCCGTTTTGACTCTGATCGCCTACACCAAAAAGTTAACCATTTTCGATCAGGATTTTACTCAAAAAAACCCGATTGCCCTCGGAGAGGATCTTTTTTATATCACCTGGCACCATCTCTTTGTCGACGCAAAGACTTCGGTTTATAGTTCGAGACAAGACCTTCGAGCAGTGCCCTATTTCTCATCTCGCATTCGCCTTAATTCTTTTTAAAGACGAGACAGCGCACTCCCATCGACTCTTCTCTGATCCACTCGCAGCGCTGCATTAGAAAGGTCGTCGCTTTATTTTTCGTCGGCAGATCAGCTTGATTGAGCCAGATATAGCCTCCCTTCTTTACCTTTGGGTAATAGAGAGTGACGTCTTGAAGGCTCCCTTCGGCAGAGCAGTTGCCGTCGATGTAGAGAAAATCGATCTGTCCATCTAAAAAGAGAGCTGCCGCCTCTTCAGACAGTCGTCGAACCGGGCAGCAGTAATCTGACAGTTTTCGTTGATTGATGAGAGAGATGAAGTAGTGATTGATATAATTCATATCGATTCCTATCTGGCTCCACCAAGAGAGATAGGGGTGATTCGGTTCGAATCCCTTTTGGACGGCTTCATTGTCCCAGGCGTCGATTGCATAAACAACTCCTTGGCCCAAAAAACTCAGAGTTTGCGCGATCGGGTAGGTGCTTGACCCTCCGAATGCGCCGATCTCAACGGAAATCAGCGGCTTGATTTCATAGACGAGATCCATCAGGCGATCTGCTTGATCCTTGGAGCACCAACCAGGAATAAGGGGAAGATCTCTGGAGATTGTGTCTTCCTTGAATCGATCCCAAGATTGAGGATAGGCGCAAAGAGACATCGCAGCGGCGAGGAGAACTATTAACCTTTTCATAAAATCCTTTTGAAGAGGGAAACTTCTAGAGGTTTTTTGAATTTGTGTCTATGTTCTTCCGCCTTTCCTACAGGTGAAAGTATGAAACGGATTTTTCTTCTTTTTCTTTTTGCAGTTTCTCTGCGCGCCAAGACGATCGATGTGATCACACACTTTATGGATGATCTTTTTCTCGATTATAAAATCATCCATAAGGCCGGATACCAGATCCGGGTTGGGGAGATTGAGGACTATTGGAGAGGGCGCTCTCCTTTTGCCGAAGATCTCCAAAAGATTCTCGTTTTCAACCCGTTTAAAAATTATAACGATCTGACCTATCTGCCAAAGGAGAAGCTCGTCCTATTCGTCTGGGAGCCGGTTCAGCCTCCCGCATGGTATTACAATGCGTTTTCCCGAGTTTATACCTGGGACGATGCGCTCATCGATCAGGTCAAATTCTTTAAGTTTTATTATCCCCATATGGTGCCGATGCTTGCAAACCTCCCTCTATTCGAAGAGAAAAAGTTCTGTGCGATGATTGCAACCAACATCACTTTCGAAAGAAGGAAAATGATCGAATTTTTTGAAACAAAGCCGGATGAAGATTTTGAGTTTTATGGAGCTCCGAAAGGGGATTTTGGCAAGCACAAAAACTACCGGGGGCCAATTCCCGGCAAACACTCAGGTCCCGAGAAAATTGAGGTTTTGAAAAATTACAAATTTTGCGTCTGTTTTGAAAATTGCCACCACTTGCAAGGCTATGTTACCGAGAAGATTTTCGGTTGCTTTGCTGCAGGGTGCATCCCGATCTACTGGGGGGCTCCCAATATTGATAGCTATGTGCCGAGAGATTGCTACATCGACTATCGGGATTTTGCGAGCAAAGAACACCTCTACTACTATCTCAAAATGATGACAAAAGAGGTCTATGAGCAGTATTTAAGCCGCATCCGCACCTATCTCAAAAGTCACAAGGCAGCCCTTTTTTCAAGAGAGTATTTTGAAAAAATCATCTGCGAGGCAGCCTCTAGCCATTAATCGAGGAGCCTCTCGTGCGTGTCCGAGAGGCTCGGGACTGACGTGACGAGAAGATAACGGAGAGTGTAGAGGCGTATATTGGGAACGAGGGCGATCTCGTGATCGATCGGCACGAACATTCCATGTTCTTTTTCAAATTGCAATATTTTTTCGATACCTGAGCGCCGAATGATCATCGAATGGGTTCTCATACGGCTGCCGATTTTTAGAAAATCGTTGCTGACGATCGTTCGTTTTGTGAGCTCGAACGGATTCGGAGGGGGAAGATCGGGTCTCCAGAAAAGATCCATTCGAAGCCCCCGGAGGTTGCTTTGAAAGTCGTTTTTTTCAGAGTAGATCCAGTAATCTTGGGTGTCGATATCGGTGTAAAGGACATCCCACCCCTCTTTGCCAACCAGCTCATCGAGCTTATCGATGAGATCGGCTAGATAGTGGGGGGTCGCTTTCACTGAGATATCATCTTCCAGAACCCAAATGGTCTCATAGCCTGAGTCATAGGCGTCTTGAAGAACCGATAAATGACTTAAGCTGCAACCGATCGCTCCAAGAGATGTGCAAGGAGAGAAAAAGGTGTTTCCGAAGCTCGATTCTCGAAGAAATTCAAACTCTCTTTCCCTGTTTTTCCGGTTCGGATACTGAATGGCCCACTGATAGAGCTCCATCCCGGGAGCAAATTTTACCCCCACGTCATCGAGAACTTCTTTCGGAAGACCCCAACCGTACACTGCCGGCAATCGATGGGGGATGATCCCGTAGGTTTCGAGCTCTTTTAAAGAGAGGGCGAGCTTTTCAGGCCTTTGGTCGAGATTGATGAGATAAATGAAGTCGACGTTTCGGATCTGCTTCCCTTCAGATTTATTTTCTACTTTTCTAAAGCGCTTTTCCATTTCAGAGGCGCCTAGAGCGCTGCACAAAAGAACGAAGGCAAAAAAAACCGACTGTTTCATTGACGAAAACGCTTTTTTTTTAAAGGGGTGTGGTTATACCCTTTTTCGCCAAATGAGGTCAAAGAAATGAAACAACTTTTGCCCTTTCTCTTGATTTTTTCCTCTCTCTTTGGGGAGTGGGAAAAAGCGAACTACAACTTTTCTCCCGAGCCGATCGATGTCGTGATCCCTTGCGCCCCAAAGGACGCGCCCCTTTTAGAGCTTTGTATTCAGAGGATTCGATTGCACGGAAAGAATATCCGGAGGGTGATCGTCGTTTCGAAAGAGCCGCTTACGGACTCTGCAGAGTGGTTTAACGAATTGGACTATCCGTTTACTAAAGAAGATGTGGCGTTGGAGATTTTTAAAGAAGATCGGAAGGCCTCAGCCGCTTTTTTGGATCACCCGAAAACGAGAATCGGCTGGATGCTGCAGCAGCTATTCAAGCTCTATGCTCCTTTTGTGATCCCCGGCATCTCATCGAATGTCCTTGTGTTGGATGCTGATGTTCTTTTTGTTCAGCCAACAGTTTTTATGACTGATAGCGGAAATCCTCTTTTTGCTCTTGCCATCGAATATAACCCCGAATATTTCCATCACGCCTCTCGGCTCTTGCCTGGTTTTAAGAGAGTGGGCGGCTATTCGGGAATAGCCCACCACATGCTATTTCAAAGGGCTGTCCTCGAGGATCTCTTCCAAAACATCAAAGATATTCACAGAGTAGAGCCTTGGAGAGCGATCTGCCGTGCGGTCGATTTAAAAAGTGTTTTTCTCTCTCCTTTTTCCGAATATGAGATCTACTTTAACTTCATTTTAAAAAAGAGCGATCAGGCTATTTTGCGCTATCTGCCCTTCATCGACATCGACTCGATTGAAAAGGCATCTCTTTTTCACGATCCGGGATATGTATTTGTCACATCCCACTCCTACAACAGGAAAAACCATGAATAAATGTCTTTTTCTATACTTAAGTTTTTCCCTTTTTGCTGAAGATCTTCACGAGGAGGTATTCTCCCATATTTATCGAAACAAAATCTGGGGGGTGAATGGAGAAGGGGAGGGGGGTTCCGGCGGCGGGTCTCTTCTGGAAAATGTTCAGCCCTACATGAGATATCTCGAAAAATTCATGAGAGAAAATGAGATCCGAAGCGTTGTCGATGCCGGGTGCGGCGATTGGGAATTTTCAAAATACATCGATTGGGAAGGGATCGACTATTTAGGCCTGGATGTTGTCCTTTTTGTCATTGAGAAAAACCAAAAGAGATACGGAAAATCCCACATTCGATTTGCCCACGCAAACTTTTTGACGGCGGACTTGCCGAAGGCCGATCTTTTTATCTGCAAGCATGTGTTTCAGCACCTGACGAACCGAGATATTTTGGCTTTTTTACCCAAGCTTTCCAAGTTTAAATACTGTTTGATTACAAATGAGGTGGATCCCCGTACTTTTTCGAGCGACAATCCCGATATCGATGTGGGGGGAGGGCATAAGATCGATCTCTCCCGCTCTCCTTTTTTCATTCAGGGAACAAAAATTCTCAATTTCTACATTGGAAGCTCGCTCCATCAAGTGTTTTTGATAAAAAATTAGTGAATGGGAACGACGATTTTGATCGGCTGCGGGAATTTTAGGTCGACATTCATTTGAAGAAGGATCTTGTCGATTAAGACTTGATTTTGAGTTCCTCGTTTAAAGTGGTAGGGCGACGCAACAATCTGGTAGGGAAATAGCTTCGATGCCATGAGGCTGTAACTTGAATCGCTTCGGATTAAACAGTCGAACTGCGCCATCGAGAAAAAATCCTCGAGAACATTTCTATTCGGGGTATTCCCGAGTTTTCGACAATCAAACTCGATATCGAGCCCCTTGCAGCTTGCCGCAAATAGCGCGAGGATAGCTGCCGGATTTGAGTAGTCGGTAAATAGATAGACATAGAGGGGTTTTGGGATGTTTTTAGCGAGGAGATGAAGGGCATTGATGTAGTAGGCGGGAGGAGGGCCTTTCATCGGCCAGAGCGCTGTGAACCTGGCCCATGAAGATTCTTCTCCCTCGCCCGTTCTCACATGGACTGCAACCGTCATGCAGTCCGCCGGCAGATCGAACTTTGGGATAGGGATCAGGGGAGCGATTTCCCTCTGAAGTTGCGCTGAGAATTTGGGATCATCCCAGTTGACTTGGGTCCAGACAGGAAAACAATTCGGCGTATCAAAATCCTGAGACGTTTCTGGATAAAAAGGGATGTCGATTCGAATCGGTCCCCTCTCTGAATCTATATTCCAAAGATTTAAAAAATCTCCCTCTGATTGAAGGGTCAAAACTCTCTCTATCGATGCTTGGGGGGGGAGGGTTCGATCGAGAGCGAGGAGATGGGAATAGGGAAATGGGGTGTAGATAAGGGGGACGTCGAGGATGTAAGAAATCCACTTCCCATGAGCGTAAGCCAAAAGATTATCTCCAAAGCGGCCGCCGCTTAAAGTGTAAGAAACAGCAGACCCTTCTCCCAATTCTGCCTCTAGAAATGGGCAGTTTAAAAAGATTAAAAGGGCAAAGAGAGTTGAACCTAAAATTTTAGTGAGATAGGTTCTTCTCATTTTGTTCTATAAGAGTCGATGAGATGCGTCCAATAATCGAGGCGAAGAGGCTCGAGCGAAAAAGTTTTTTTCGAGAGCTCTTCATATTTTTGATTCAAAAATTCCTCTGTAACGCTCTCCCAATGATCGATCAAAACAACCGGTAGACCTTCATAGACCGCATCGATAGTCGATCTTTTTACGATTGGATAGGCGCCGAGATAAAGAGACTCCCAGAGACGGTGGGTGTCAATGCCGTTGCCCCTTGGGCTCAATACGAACTTTGAATCGGCCAAATCTCTTAGGTAAGCAGCGAAATTTTTGCCCTGCGAGCTATAGCAAAAGGGAGCGCTTGAGAAAAGCCTCCAGACATCCGCTCTTTCTAAAAAGTAGTTGCTGACAGTCAAATTGTAATAGAGGAGATGTGTTTTTGGCCCTACTTTGGTCCACTCGATCAGCTCCGCTTTTCCGTGAGGCCATTCATAGTTGGCGATTCCGATGGGAATCGGATGGAGCTTGGGATGATTTGCCCATTCGATATTCATCGCAAACCAAGCGATGAGTTTGGGATCCTCGAGATACTCTCCCCATGATCTGGGCGCCCCATAGTCTGAATTGTGAGTGATGAGAATATAGCGATGTTGAATTTGTGGATGGAAATATTGAAAGAAATGACCTGTATAATCGGTTTTTACAAAAATCACGCTCCCTTCAAAAACTTCCTTCGGAACAATCGTGTTTTGATGCTCGTCAAAGACAAAGTCGGCAAAGACTCTAAATCCATCCCCCGAGATAAAAGGGGGGAAAGCCCTTCGATTGTGAACATGCTCCGGGAAGGGAACCCCAAAAACAAATAAGGGGAAAAGGAGGAGCGCAAGATATGCCACTTCAGGATCTCTTGATATTATTTGGGTACTTGCCCAGATCTCCTCCGGATTCGAAAAAAAAGAGGAGAGAGAGCATTGATTCCTCTTGAGAGGTTTTCTTAAAAAGATCTGAGACTATAAGATTTAAATCCGTTGTTGTCAAAAATTTCTTTCGCCTCTACAGTATGCCGCTTTCTGGAGGAAAAATAATGCTTCGATTGGCTCTATTCTTGTTTATGGCAACGGCTCTCTTTGGCCAATCGTTCGTGTTTGTGCATATCGGGCCGAATATGCCTGCCTATTTAGCATCCGCAATCCGCCAAGTGAGGCTCTTCAATAAAGAGTGGCCGATTTATGTCATTGCTCCGAAAGATGAGTTAAAAAAGCTCCCGTCGGGCCTTTTTCACACTTCCGTCCCGATTGAAACGGTTCCGATCAGCCCGGAGCACGAACGATTTCATGCTGAAGGGGTTCAGTCGGGATTTTGGAGATACACGACAGAGAGATTTTTCTATCTTGAGTCGTTTATCAAACAAAATGAGATGAAAGACGTCTTTCATTTGGAAAACGATATCATGCTCTATTGCGACGTCAGCAAAATGCTTCCCGTTTTTCAGACTTATTATCGAGGGATGATCGGAGGAACTTTTGACAATGACACCCGATGTATCGCAGGTTTTGTCTATATATCGGGATCAGCGCCTCTTGAAAAATTCGTTCGCTACGTCGCTGAAATGGCAAGATTCGGTGCGAATGACATGATTTTGCTCGGAAATTTCAGAAACGCATATCACAGAGTCTATGCTGAGTATTTGCCGGTTATTTTGCCGAACTATGATCTCCCTTTTCAAAATGCTCTCGGCTCTAAAGCTCGAAATCCGGCGCTCTATTATACCTGTTTTGAGCAGTTTGGTTCGATTTTCGATGCGGCGGCCTTTGGTCAATACATCGGCGGAAATGATCCAATTCACCCAAAAGCCAGGCCCGGGTTTATCAGTGAAAGTTCCATCTTCAATCCGTCGCTTTTTGGATTTGAGTGGGAAAAAGATGATGAGGGGAGACAAGTTCCCTATGTCTCTTATAAGGATCAACGCTGCAGGCTGAACAATCTGCACGTCCACTGCAAAAATTTAGGGGCCTTTTCTTCGCTTAACAGCCAGATGCCGACACTCGGACTTCACAGGTAAAAAAAGGGGGCAAGGAAGAACTCTTGTCCCAAGAACCTATCTCAATAAAATTTTTCGTCGATTTTCGAGATTATTTTGGCCGATTTTCGATCCAAATTTGGGGGGCCATATCAACAAGAGTATATTACCCCCCAAATTTGGATCGAAAATCGGCTCAAAAGAACTCGAAAATCGACTGAAACTTTTTATTGAGATAGGTTCAAGTCTCTAAGAGCGCCTTTTCACTTGAGCTACAAGGATATTATTCGGATATTCGCCAGCATCTCCTCCCGGTTCAAACGAAATCTCATACTCGGGATTGATCTCGAGCACTTTTTTGACGATCTCTTCGAGAGTTAAGTAATCAAAGAGAATGGTTCTACAGCAATGGAGATCATCGATAAGGATTGTGTGTGTCTTGATCGAGTGGCGCTTGATCTGCTCTAGCTCTTCGATGAGGGGTGTGTTTTTTCCTCCGTGTGGATCAGGAGTTCCTAGATGGCCATCCAGCCAGAAGGTGATCTCTTCTTGAATTGGTTCGATCACTTCCCAGAGTTGATAGGAGGAGTCTCTATGCCAAATGGTCACTCGGGGGTTTTTATTAAACCGCTTTCTACAGTGATTGACAAGTTGCGGCTCAATTTCTAAAGAGTGGATGTACTCAAATCCCGCTCTTAAGGCCATGCGGATTCCATTGCCCATGTATGATCCAGTTTCGACAAAATATCGGTTGGGGTGAGCACGAAATCCCTGTGGGCCCATATTCCCAAAAAAAAGAGAGGGGATCAGACTGAGAAAAAATAAAACGCGCATTCGTTCCTCTTAGTTCAAGTTGACAAGGCGGGGAACTATAAAATTTGAGTGCGTTGTTGTCAAAAAATAAACAAAAAAGGGCGAGGAAAAATCCTCGCCCCATGGATAGATTAGAATCCTGCGCCGACAGACAGTTCAGCGAAAGTCTTTGGAAGGGAGCCAGTTTGTGTAGCTGCAAGCGTTGCTTGGCCCACATCGAGCTGAGCGAATCCGCGGATAGCGCCTTTGCGGTTCATTTCATAGCCAAGAGCTACGTTGGAGACGAGTCCCTGGAATCTCTCTGTCTCTTCTGTAGCTGTGCTCTTAATCCAGCCCCATGCGAGACCTGCGCCTGCATAAAAGCTCTGGTTTTGAGCTGCGCTCAAGTAGTGGAAGTAGTTCACTTTTGGGAGCGATGCCACATAGCGCTCTGGGCCTCTGTTGTAGTTCGCAGAGATATCGATTGCAGATGCGCCCGACACAATGCGGTAGCCGATGCCAAGACCAGGAATGGCATCTCGGTTGGAGAGCTCATTCAGTTTGGAATCAGATACGTCCATGCGGATGTAAGCAAAAGAAGGATTCGCTTCTTCTACTTTTGGCAGTGGAGCTGCGATTTCAATAGGCGCTGCTGCAATGAGCGCAGGCTGTTCAACAGCTGCTTCTTGGGCGAACCCAAAAGAACTGGCGATAGTCAATAGTGATGTTGCGATTGTTTTTTTCATAAAAACCTCAGAATTAAGGAAAGGATATTATGAAAAGAGCTGCTCTATTTAAGCAACTTAAATAAATTTTACGATTCAATATTGCGGCGGACCATCTGGACTTGGCGGCGCAGCGTTTCGTTCATTTGAACCTGGTCGGTGATCTTTTTCCAGGCGTGAAGAAGGGTTGAGTGCGTTTTGCCGCCAAAGGAGGCTGCAATCTTCATGAGAGAGTCGTCGATCATCTCTTTGGCCAGATACATCGCGACCTGGCGGGCGAGCGCGATCTCTTTATGGCGCGATTCTCCTTTGATTTCAGAGATGCGCACCTCAAAGACGGCAGCGACGCTCTTCAGGATCTCCTCGACGGAGATCTTTTTATTGGGAGCGCTGGACTGGAACATCTCGCTGAGAATCTTTTCGACGATCTCCTCGTTGAGATTATTTGACATGAGCCGCGAGTGGGCGGAGAGACGGTTGATGGCCCCTTCGATTTGCCGGACGTTGTTGTAGATGTGTTCTGCGATGAAAAAGGCGATCTGATTGGGGATATTGAGTCCTCGCGATTCAGATTTATGCTTGATGATGGCAACGCGGGTCTCCAGGTCGGGCACTCCCATGTGGGCAACTAAACCCCACTCCATGCGGGCGACCATCCTCTCGGAGAGTTTGAGCTGGGCGGGCGGTTTATCGCTGGTGATGACGATTTGCTTATTTTGGTTGAGGAGCGATTCGAAGGTATTGCAAAACTCCTCTTCGAAATTGAGCCGATTTTGTAAGAACTGAATATCGTCGACGAGAAGCACGTCGAGGTTGCGGTAAAAGCGCTTCATCTTGTCGATCGATTTATTGCGAAGGTGATCGACGATGTCATTGATGAACCCTTCTGTCGTGATCGCCTGGATTCGGAGCTTTTTGTGATGTTCGGAAACGTAGTGGCCAATGCTGTGAAGTAAGTGCGTCTTTCCAAGGCCGACGCCGCCGTGGATAAAGAGGGGATTGTACGATTTACCGGGTCTTGCGGCAACGCCGACCGCAGCCGACTTGACGAACTGATTCGACGGGCCTTCTATAAAATTGTCGAAGACGTAGAGATGGTTGAGTTTGAGCTCGTAGGGAGAGGGCTCCTTTTCAGGCTTTTCTTGCGGCGCAGAAACTGGTGCGTTTTCTTGTTTCTGAGAAGCTGAAATGGAGAAGCGAATGGCTGGCTCGCCAGATCCTTTTAAAGGCAAGAAGTTGCAGAGAACATCTTTAAAGTTGTCGAGGAGATATTCCTGCACAAAAATGTTTGGAACTTCGAGCTGGATTTCATGGGGAGTTGCTTCGATCAGCTGGATGGGAGCGATCCAGTTTTGAAACTCTGCAGACGAACAGCGCGACTCGATGAAATCGATGAATTGGGCCCAGGAGTTTTTGACTTCGCAATCGAGCATATTTTTCAGGGAGAGTTTGGTTGTACGTCCAAGCGTTGAATGTAGCAAGGAGATTTGGATGCTTGCAAGGAAAAAAAGAGGGATTATCTATAAGCGAGGAGAAGAGCTGCCGCTTGCGAGGAAATTTCTCTATTTTCCGATTTTTCCAACTCGATGGCTTGGATCAGCCCTTGTCTTTTGTAGCCGAGCATGAAAAGAGCTTTTGCCCGGTTGAGTTGCGTTGGAAGGTGGGAGGGATCGACTTTGAGGGCGCGATCGAGAAGCTCGAGCGCTTTTAAGCCGTTGCCCTGTTGCAGGTAGAGAGCTCCGATGGTTTGTAGATCGTAGGCGTTGGAAGGGGAAAGAACAAGGAGCGCGTCGAAGAAGGTGAGCGCTACATCGTAAATGCCCTGTCTGATGTAGGAATAGGCCACATAGCGCAAATCTTCGATCTCTGTTCTGCCCCAGCCGAGGATCTCCAGCCAATTCGTCCCGTTCATCTCATCCTCTTTGATATTGGTTGCGCTTTGCGTTGATTAAGGAAAGCGTCTTGTCGAGTTTTTTAATGCACTCTAGAAGGGCGAGGAGGACTTGCCTCTCTTGCTCCTCCTTGTCGTCTTGGCCCTGGTTATCCTTATAAGGCTTATTCAGCGCATCTTGCAGGCTCTCTATTTTGTCGGCATCGGCCTCCTGCTTTTCCGATCCGCCGAGAGAGGGGATCAACTGGTAACTGAAGACCGTTTTCGCTTCCATATAATAGTTGGAAGGAGCGGCAAAGGCTGCCCAGAGAATTTGTTTGCCCGGCGTGAAGAGTTGTTCAAACTCGCTGGGAACGTAGGGCTTTAAGGTGGGCTGCTCCGCTTTTTGAGGAATGAAGCGCGAGTCTTGTAGGAAGCGCGCGTCGAGAATTTCCTGATCTTTGGCATACCGTTTTGATGAGTCAACGCCCAAGTTATCAATCGTGCGCGGCTTCATACTCATATATGGTAGTCCTCTCGTCCTTATCCTGATTCTATCAGCGTCTCCTTTTTTCACAAACGTTTCGAAAGAAAGGTGGAAAAATAGAAGTTAAGAAATAGATAGTCGGGGACGGAGTCCCCCCGCTACCCCTCCAATCTTTTATCCTGCCAGCGCTTCGCCGATCCTGTTCCTTTTTTCCACTGCTAAGGACTTTTGGTGGAAACTGTGAACAATCCTTCCACCTCCCTGTGGATTTGTTTGTAAGTTGTTTTTATGCAGATGTTTGCGATGTTTATTTTGGGTGTTGGAAAAGTGGGGAAAGGGTGAGTTTTGAACAACGTTTCCACAATTTTCCACAAAGCCTCCGCAAGATTTTTTTGGTGTCTAATCCGCTGATTCCAAAGTGGTTTAGAGAAAGCTTGGAAAATTGTTTTCGAAAAGGAATTGCGCAGATTTAGATTTCGTGGCTAACATGTGGAAGAACGTGGAAATGCACATGAGTGGGTTCTTCTTCAGCGGTTCTTCGGTGGCAAAACTCGACGACAAGGGGAGATTCGTTCTTCCCCAGTCGATGCGCTACGGCCTTGTTGAAGGGGGAAAGTGCGAATTCGTGATCGGTCTGGGGCTTGGCGGATGCTTGGCCATCTATCGCAAAAGCGTCATCGATAAAATCGTCGCAAAATTCCAACAAAATCAGCACGTGGCGAAGTTTCAAAAGTTTTTCACTTTGTTCTTCTCAACGCTGCACCAGACAGAGTGCGACAAATTGGGACGCGTGGCGATACCGGCCACACTAAAGAGCGCAATCGGCATCCAGAGAGAGATGGTTGTCGCAGGCGTTATGGACAAGATCGAGCTTTGGCCAAAAGAGGTTTATGACAGAAACCTGCGCAGCCTTTTAGAGGGTGCGTTGAGCGAAATGAGCCTTGCGAAAATGACGGAAGAGGCGTTTGCCCTCCTTCAAGACAGTGAAGAAGCTCCAAAGACCGAAGCTACAAGCGAACTGAATCCCCTGTACTTTGCCACAGCTTCAAAGGCATGAGAAGCCCGCACATACCGGTGCTCCTTCGGGAAGTGCTCCATGTTTTTGAAGGGATTAAGATTAAGACCTTTTTCGAAGGGACGCTCGGCGCGGGCGGCCATGCAAAAGCGATCATGGATGCGCACCCGGAGATCGAGCGGTATGTCGGATGCGATCGAGATCCGAAGGCGCTCGCCCTTGCAAAAGAGGTTTTGGCCCCCTGGGGGGAAAAAGTGGAATTGATCCACGGCAGCTACGCAGACGTAGCGAAGATTTTGGATGAACTCGGCATCGATGGCATCGATGGGTTTCTGATAGATATCGGGGTCTCATCCATGCAGCTCGATGAGAGGGAGCGGGGATTTAGCTTTATGGGGGATGCGCCGCTCGATATGCGGATGGATCCCGACGGGAAGCTGACTGCTGAAGAGATTGTCAACCGCTATCCGGAAAAAGAACTGGCGCGGATTTTTTTCGAGTATGGAGAAGAGCGGAGATCGAGACAGGTTGCAAAAGCGATCGCAGAGGCGCGGCGCAAAAAAAAGATCCAGACCACAAAACAGCTCGTGGATGTGATCCGGCCGGTAGCCACCAGAGGAAGGCTGCATCCGGCAACGCTTGTGTTTCAGGCGCTTCGGATTGCGGTCAACGATGAGCTCGGCCAGCTTGAAAAAGGATTAAAGGCGGCGACTGAGAAGCTGAATCCGGATGGGAGAATCGCTGTGATCTCGTTTCATAGTTTGGAAGATCGGATTGTAAAAAACCGATTTCGGGACGAGAAAGAAAAACTGAAAGTGATAACAAAAAAACCGGTCGGGCCGGACCTCGAGGAGATCAAGATGAATCCTCGGTCTAGAAGTGCGAAGTTGAGAGCGGCGGAGAGGATATGAAAGGGCTATTAGTAAGACTTGCGGTGTGTCTTACCGTATTTGGACTTTTTCTCTATTCTTATCTCGACATGCAAAACGAGCTGACCCAGTTGAAGATCCAATTGCCGGAAGTTGAAAAGGATTTGAGACTTGTGCGCGAAGAGTCGCGCCGTCTCAACTACGAAATCGAGCAGTTGGAAAGCCCGGCAAGGCTGATCGAACTTGCCCACCACCCAGAATACAGCCATCTCAAGCATCCGCTGCTCCGAGAGATTTTAACAGTCCCTGAAGCTTTTGCCACAAATGATCTCCCTTAGTTTATGAATTCCCAGCCAGTCGGATCGCCAGAGCGCAAGCGGCTCGTCATCATCGCCGTTTTTCTGTCGGTTCTCTTTTGCTTTCTCATCATTCGCTTCTACTACATCCAAATCGTAGAAGGGGAAAAGTGGACGAAGGTCGCTCTCGCCCAGCACCAATACGTCGCCACCGTTCCCTTTATGCGCGGCTCTTTTTACTCAAATACTGAGGTCAAGAGGGGCCATCCGGGAGAGGATCAGCCCTTTGTCGTAGACGTTCCGAAATTTCACCTCTTCATCGATCCCGATTCGATTCCTGAAGGATGCAAGAAGAAGATGGTGGAGCAGATGTCCCATCTCCTCCAGACTCCCAAAGAGAAGCTTATCTTTGAGTTTTACCGCAAAAGCCGCAGTCGAAAAATAGCGAGCTGGCTGAGCCGCGAGCAAAGACAAAAGGTGGAGCAGTGGTGGAGTGAATTGATCAAGACGGAGAAGGTCGTCAGGAACGGGATTTTTTTCCTTTCCGATTATCAGCGCTCCTACCCGTTTGGAACCATGCTCGGTCCGGTTCTTCACACCGTTCAGGGAGATAAAGATCCAGAAACGGGCCAAAGTTTGCCAACGGGCGGACTTGAAATGCTCTTCAACTCCTATTTAAGGGGAAAGCAGGGAAAAAGGTTGATTGTCCGCTCTCCGCGCCATCCTCTCGATACCGGAAAAATTTTGGAAGCTCCGGAAAATGGCGCCGATATCTATTTGACCATCAACCACTACCTGCAAGCGATTGCTGAAACAGAGCTTGCCAAAGGTGTAAAGACTGCAAATGCCAAGGGCGGCTGGGCTGTCATGATGGATCCGAGAACGGGAGAGATTTTAGCGTTGGCCCAAATGCCCCCGTTTGATCCGTCTCGCTATGCCGATTATTTCAACGATCCAAGCTTGCAAGAGAGAACGAGAGTCAGGGCGGTCACCGACTGCTTTGAGCCGGGCTCGATTTTCAAGCCGATCACGATGGCGATCTGTTTAAAAGCCAATGAAGAGTTGAAGGCCAAGGGGAAAAAACCAATTTTTGATCCCGATGAGAAAATCCCCACAGTAAACGGCTGGTTCCCCGGGAGGAGCACACCTTTAAAAGATGGGAGAACTCACGCCTTTCTCAACATGGAGATGGGACTTCAAAAATCCTCAAACATCTACATGGCGCGCATTGCTCAAAGACTTGTCGAGACGATGGGGGATCAGTGGTATAGGAGCGCCCTTTCAGATCTCTTTGGTTTCGGGAAAAAAACGCAAATCGACCTTCCCGCTGAAAGTGGGGGCTTGGTTCCCACTCCGGGGAAACTCCACCCAAACGGGAAACTCGAGTGGTCTTTGCCTACGCCTTATTCCCTTGCAATTGGCCACAACATCTTAATCAACAGCATCCAGATTGTGAGAGCTTACGCGATCATCGCCAACGGCGGCTACGATGTGCAGCCTCACCTGGTTCGAAAGATCGTGAAGAAGAAAGAGGACGGGAGCCAGCAGATTCTCGTCGACAACACGGCCTATCGCGGCGGCAAGCCTATTTTGAGCAGTCAGATTACAAAGAGGATCGTGAGGGGACTTAAATACATTACGAAGGAAGGGGGCACTTCGAAAAGAGCCGACATCTCGGGATATACTGAGGCAGGAAAATCGGGGACGTCGGAAAAGATCGTTGATGGGATCTACTCAAAAGATCATCATATCTCTTCCTTTTTGGGGTTTGCGCCGGCAGATAACCCGCGGTTTGTGCTTCTCATCTCTCTCGACGATCCGGAAAAGAAGTTTATCCCGGGAGTGGGCAAGCACCAGCATGGAGGTGTCTGTGCGGCGCCGATCTTTAAAGAGATCGCCACCCGATCGCTCCAGTATCTCGGGGTTGCCCCCGATGACCCATATGGTTATCCGCCGGGAGATCCGAGACGCGATGCGAATCGGGCCGACTGGACTTTGCAAGTGCAAAAACTCAAAGAGCTCTACGAGAGCTGGAATCGATGAAGATAAAGCAGCTTTTCAAGGGATTTGAAGTTGAGATTCGGGGGAGCAAAGAAGTTGAGATTACGGGGATCTCCACCGACTCGAGAACAACTTCGCCAGGTCATCTTTTTATCGCAAAAAAAGGGACGCGCTTGGATGGCGCTCAGTTCATCGAAAGGGCAGTGGGCGCCGGCTCACCCGCAATCTTAACCGATCTCTACGATCCGTTTTTAAAAGTGACCCAAATGATTTCTTCTAATCCGGCGGCTTTGGAAGCAAGGCTCGCCGCCAGATTTTATCAAGAGCCCTCCAAAGAGCTCTTCGTCGCGGGGGTGACGGGAACAAAAGGGAAAACGACGACGACCTATCTGATCAAGCACCTCCTCGACGGATTAAAATTGCCCTGCGGTCTAATTGGAACGGTCGAGACGATCATTGGGGAGAGCCGCATCGATTCGACGCTGACTACCCATCCGGCCGCCTTAAATCAAAAACTCCTTCGAGAAATGGTTACAAAGGGGTGCAGGGCGGCAGCGCTCGAGGTCTCATCGCACGGCCTTGTTCAGGGAAGAGTTGAGGAAGTAAAGTTCGATATCGCCGTTTTCACCAATCTCCATCCCGATCATCTCGACTATCATAAAACGGTGGAAGAATATGCGGCAGCGAAAAAAAGGCTTTTTTGTCAGGCTCCCATCTCTATTTTTAACGCAGACAGCCCCTGGTCAGACTACATGGCCAAAGGGGTGGCGCGCAAGAAGACGTTTGGAATTGAGACTGCCGCCGATCTTCAGGCGAAAAATATCCGCTTCACAAGAAACTCCACAGAGCTCGATCTCCTCTATCAGGGGCGCAGAGTTCCCGCTCAATTTCTCCTCCTGGGGAGATTCAATGTGTACAATTTCTTGGCCGCTGCCCTTGTTGGAGTTGAAAGGGGAGCCAAGTTGGAAGAGATCCTGTCGATCCTCTCTACTTTTAAAGCCGTTCCGGGAAGACTTGAAGAAGTGAAAAACGGGAGGGGGATCTCCCTTTTCGTCGACTACGCCCACACGGGAGAGTCTTTAGAGAATGTGCTGAAAACGCTGAAAGAGATCGCAGAAAGACGCCTGATTGTCGTTTTCGGCTGCGGCGGCGGAAGAGACCCGAGGCGAAGAGTCGAGATGGCGCGATCTGCCGAAAAATGGGCCGATCTTTCGATTGTTACGTCCGACAATCCGAGAAATGAAGATCCAAATGAGATTGCCCGCCAGATCCTCTCCGGATTTGAAGATCCGGGAAAAGCGTCTTTAGAACTCGAGAGAAAGAAGGCGATCGCGATGGCCATCAGGTTGGCTCAGCCCCAAGACATCGTGCTGATTGCAGGCAAAGGGCACGAAAAGGTTCAGATCTTTGCTCACCAAACTGTTCACTTCGACGACGTCGAGGCGGCAAAAGAGGCGCTTGCAATCTCCGGCCCATTTTGAGAAACTGGACTCAAAAAGGTTTTTAGGAAGCGTGACGAAATATCTTAAAAGATTTTGCGGCCATCATGGCAGCCCATCTTTGAGCGATCGTTCGTCGCCCATATTGCGACAATATGGGTCTCCTCTCGATCGCTCAAATCTGAACCACCCTGAAGCCACCAAATCTTTTAACTTATTTTGTCACACTTCCTTAGTGCAATTTCTCCTTTTCTTTTTGGCCCTTCTGATCCCTTTTGCGTCGCATGCCGCTGCAAAAAAGGATAGAGGAGCGCCCCTCGGCACATTCATCGCCGGCGAGCCAACAGCCCCCATGATTGTGATCGATGCGGGTCACGGAGGGACCGACCGGGGAGCGCGCGGCTATGTGCCCTACTGCGAAGAGAAAAAACTCTCTTTGCAAACAGCCCGCCTCGTAAAAAAATATCTCGATCAGCTCGGCTATCACGTCATCATGACGCGGAGTACCGATTGCTTTATTCCCCTCTCCAAACGGGTTGATGTGGCCAATCAGTCTACCTCCAATATTTTCGTCAGCGTCCACTTCAACTCATCGAGGAACTCGACAGCCCATGGGGTGGAAGTTTTTTTCCCCGACTCAAAAGAAAAATCGACTCGAAGCTCCTCATCAAAAAAGCTTGCAGACGCGATTTTGGGAAGAGTGATTCGACGCACTTCCGCCCATTCCCGCGGGGTCAAAAAGGGAAACTTTTATGTGATTCGGGAAACGAGGATGCCAGCTGTTTTGGTTGAGGCGGGTTTTATCTCCAACCCCGAGGAGCGCTCTCTCTTAAGAACGCGCGAATATCAGGAAAAGATCGCCCGCGGAATTGCCGACGGGATCGATCGCTACTTCAAAGATCGCTGGCGCTCTGCGACTTAGTACCCTCCCACAAAAATTTTCAGGAATTTGACCATCTTTTCCCGCCCAGCTTTGCGCTCGAGCTCGACAACTTGATGCAAGTTGCCGTCGCTCTCCGCGCTTTGCTGGACAGAAAAATCTGGGCACAAATTCTTTTGAAAATTTTTGTGGTCAGGTACTAGCGATTTTTTGTGAGAGAAGTCTTTCGACCAGGGAGAACAATTGGGGGGCGTTTTCCGGACATTTTTCTCTTGCAAGGTGTCCAAATCGCCCCAAATACTTATCTCGAAAAGCGATGAGATTTTCCCTGCTTAAATAGGATAAATATTCTTGATATCCTGTGAGCTTTTCCTTGGGGACATTCTCAAGAATGCTCTTCAAGCTAAACCAAAAAACGAGCTCTAAAAATCCGGTGAATTTAGATTTATTTTCAGAGGAATTAAACGGTATAAATGCGGCATCGAAAAAGCGGATCCGCTCTTCGGGGAGAATCGAAGAGATAGCAATTAAAGCTCTTTCAAAAAGAACATTTTCCTGGTCCTTGTCTGAATTTTCAAACCACTGAATATAAGTCCTGTAGCTTTGAGCGTTTTTTTGAAGATCGCAAAATAGGCGCTCAATATCGCTCCCAATTTGAATCTCTTCGCTTCGGCGCTCAAGCTCCATCAGGAAATAGATTGCGGCATCGATGTGGAATTCTTTGACTTGGCGGTGCGCTTTTTTAAGAATTAAGTTGGAAAGAGGATGTTTTTCAATCGAATCCCAAGCCTTTAAAATGGAGAAATTTCTTCCCCAGGAGTCGATGATTTTTTGGAAGAGTTCCTTCTCTCTTTTATCCGTGAGCGAAAGGATTTTTGACTCCACGGTTGCGATGATTGTCTTGGCTTTAAGAGTTTTGTTAAAAAGGAGCCTAATCATCAAAAAAGGTGTGTTGAACAAATAGGAAACTTCTGTGTAGATCCTTCGAAAAAAAAGGTGATCTTTGAGAGAAAAGGGAGCGCTCAATTGTGCGAGGAGAAATTTAATCTCACTCTCTAAGCTGAGATCTTTATAATACTCGATGGTCTGTCTAGAAATAGGCTGAAAGCGGTGTTTGGAAGGGTGGCATGCCCCATAGTCTACATAAAGGGAGTTGCCTTTTGAAATCGGAACAATAGGAAAGATGACAAAATGGGGGAAACCTCCCACCTCCACCCTCTCGACAACGCAATTTGGCATTCCGTCGGGGATCAAAGAAAATAAATTGCATGCGGTCCTACAATTGAGTTCTCCGATCTGGTAAGAGGGATATTCGGGCACATCTCCAATTCTTCCTCCCCAAACTCCAATAACGCCTGTCTCAATATCGATCTCTTTTCCAGCAACGATCCTGTGACGCCCATTTTGCCGAGGGATAACGCTGATCGGAAAAGGAGGGAGCGCTCTTTGCACATCTAAAGATGCAGTCAGGTAGGCGTCAAAACTCTCTGGGGCGGGCGCGCCTTGGCATGCGAGATGTCTTTGAGCCCAATACTGGATTAGACTCTCTCTCGTGGCGCTGGTTCCCACACAAAAAGAGGCTCCTCCAAAAAGTTTCTGGAATCTCGCAGCAGTCAACGGAGATTTTTCTTGGGTGAAGGGATCGATCACTTCTGCCCCGGGAATTTTCCCCGCCCATTTTTCATTTCCAAGAACTCTTGTCAGTTCGGAGAGGGAAGGGAGGAACAACCGGCGCATTTTGGCAGCAGCCAGAAGCATTTTGCTCATCTCTTTGTCTTCAGTGATCTCCGCATAGTGGAGGGGGGTCCAGCCGATCCGATCTTCCGGAAAGGGATTTGCCTTTTTCTCCAAAAGTTCTTCGACGAGTTTTCGGTTTTGGGAGAGAACTGCAAGCGCAAATGGGGTGAGCTTATAGATCTGATGTGGGTCGTCAGGCCCTCCCCGTTTATCGATCTGAGCCAAGATCGTCTCATTCGGTTGACCCAGGGCGACCATAAAATGGGGGATCAGTTTCCGATCTACGGGGGGATAAAGCTCGCGAGGGAAAAGTCGTGTAAGGGGAAATGCCGTCATTATTTGCCTAAAATGTCGTCCTCGGCGAGGATCGAACCCGCGACCTGCCGCTTAGGAGGCGACCGCTCTATCCACTGAGCTACGAGGACATGAACGAGACAGTTTATGCTGACAGGGGAGTTCCCCTCAATAGAAAACTCAGATTGCATTTCAGATCTCAAATGAAGTAATCTATTCTCTTTTTGGGAGAGGAACATGCAAGCAGATATTGGACTGATTGGACTTGCCGTGATGGGTCAAAATTTAGTTTTGAACATGGCGGACCATGGCTTCCAGGTTGCCGTTTTCAACCGAACCGCTTCAAAGACCGACGAGTTCATGGCAGGCCCTGCCAAGGGGAAAAAGATTCTCCCCGCCAAAGATCTCAAAGCTTTTGTCTCCTCTTTAAAACGCCCCCGTAAAATGATGCTCATGGTGAAGGCGGGAGCCCCCGTCGATGAGCTGATCAATGAGCTTCTTCCCTTCCTCGAAAAGGGGGATATTCTGATCGACGGCGGCAATAGCCATTTCCCCGACAGTCAAAGGCGCTACGAGGCTTTAAAAGCTAAAGGGATCCTCTTTGTGGGAA
>MGLY01000020.1:0-853 GCA_001794935.1 Chlamydiae bacterium RIFCSPHIGHO2_12_FULL_49_9
AAAGCACTGGCTCTAAGAAAAAAAATTAAATAGGGGCTGTCCTGGCTGCTTCGAGATCAACCGAGTTATTTTTGCGTTTCTTAAACTAAAAGAAGAGCGGGGCTTTCCAGGTACTTTTGGATTGTCTTCAAGAATTTGGCCGCATCTGCGCCATCGACTACTCTGTGGTCGGCAGATAGGGTCAGATTCATCCGCTTTCCGGCGACAACCTGGCCGTTTTTGACGCAAGGAGCGTCTTCGATGCCGCCGACTGCCAAGATGCAGCTTTGCGGCGGGTTGATGATCGCTGCAAACTCGGAGACGCCGAACATCCCCATGTTGGAGATGGTGAACGATCCGCCCTTATACTCTTCGGGTTTCAGCTTGCCCAATTTGGCTCTCGCAGCAAGTTCTTTCACTTCGAGTGAGATCTCTCCCAAATTCTTGTAGTCGGCGTGTCTTACAATCGGGGTGATGAGCCCTCCCTCTACAGACACTGCGACTGAGATATCGATCGTCTTAAATAAAATGACCGACTGAGTCTGAGAGTCAAATCCGCTATTGGCAACCGGGTGCTCCTTAAGAGCTAGAGCGCAAGCTCTAATGATAAAATCATTGACGCTCACTTTCAACTGGCCGCTCTTGAGCTGCTCTCTTAATTGGACGAGCGGCTCGGCGTCGATCTCTTGACGCACATAGATGTGGGGAATAAATGCTTTTGCCTGCTGAAGTCTTTGGGCAATCACTTTTCGCATCGGAGTTAAGGCCATCTCCTCAAATGTTCCCGGAGCAATCGTCGGCATCTGCCTTCTGTTGAAAGAAGCTGTTTGGTCGGGCTGCGCCAAATTGAGATCGCGGCTCGTCACACGCCCTC
>MGLY01000020.1:867-8492 GCA_001794935.1 Chlamydiae bacterium RIFCSPHIGHO2_12_FULL_49_9
TGAGATCGAGCCCCTTTTCTTTCGCGATTTTCTTCGCAAGGGGCGATGCGGGAACTCTTCCATCTGCGGCCGTCGGGAAGGCAAATTCATAGTTTTTCAAAGGCGGCTCCGGAGTGAACGCCGCCTGCTGCATACCGGCAGTCGTCTTAGCTGGAGCCTCCGTCTCTTTTTCCTTTTGGGGAGCGACTTTTTCGGTCTTTGCGGGAGCGGTTTTTACCCCTTCCGGCGCATATCCTTCGATGCTCTCATTTGCTTTTTCAGTAAATACAGCGATAGGTTGATTGACCACGGCAGAGCCTCCTTCCGGTATGAGGATTTGGCGAAGATATCCCTCATCTAATGCGTTATATTCGACAGTGGCTTTGTCGGTCGCAACTTCGACGAGGAGATCCCCCGCATTTACTTTGTCGCCGACTTTTTTATGCCATTTCGCAACCGTTCCCTCTTCCATCGTGGGAGATAGTTTTGGCATCGTTACGGTAAATGGCATATATTAACCCGTCAAATATTCATTATGTATCATCGGAACTCTTATGACAAGACTTCTTCAAGAGCTGCCAAAATGCGCTCTTTGCCGGGCATGGTTTCAGCCTCTAAGAGTTTTGCGTAGGGCATCGGAGTCTCTCTTTGGCAAACGCGCACCAGTGGCGCGTCCAATTCGTCGAAACAATGCTCCATGATCTGAAAGCCCACCTCTGCGGAAATCCCTGCAAAAATATGCCCCTCTTCGACAAGAACGCATCGGTGCGTCTTCCTGACAGAGGCTACAACTGTTGCGATGTCGAGCGGCTTAATGGTTCGAAGATCGATGATCTCAACCGATATTCCCTTCTTTGCCATCTCATCGGCGGCGGTTCTACAAAACTTGAGCATCCTCGAATAGGAAACAATTGTCGCATGTTTTCCTTCCCGATCGATTCTCGCTTTTCCAATCGGAACAAGATATTCCTCTGTCGGGATCTCCATCTTGTCGCCATATTCGAGTTCATTTTCGAGGAAAATCACCGGATTGTTTGAGCGAATCGCAGATTTTAAAAGGCCTTTTGCATCGTATGCATTGCTGGGAGAGATGACGATGAAGCCGGGGAGATTGCCATAGATCGCTTCGACGCAGTGGGAGTGTTGGCAAGACACTTGAGCCGCAGCGCCGTTGGGCCCGCGGAAAACAATCGGCACTTTAAATCTGCCGCCCGACATGTAGTGAGCTTTGCACGCATTTGAGATGAGCTGATCGGCTGCGACAAAAGAAAAATTCCAGCTCATGAATTCGACAATTGGCCGAAGCCCCGTTTGGGCCGCTCCAATTGCAATGCCGGCAAATCCGTTTTCGGCAATTGGGGTATCGACGACTCTTTCAGGACCCCACTTGGCGAGCATCCCCTTTGTCACTTTGTAAGCGCCGTTGTATTCGGCCACTTCCTCGCCCATGATCAAAACGGTCGGGTCGCGCGCCATCTCCTCATCCATCGCCTGGCGAAGAGCCTCTCTGATCTCTACGACTTGAGCGTCCATATCAGTTCTCCTCCGGGGCGAAAACGCCCTGCTCGAGGGTCATCGGATCCGGATCGGGACTCTCTTCCGCAAACTTCATCGCCGCGAGGACGATCTCTTTTTGCTCCTTGTCCATCTCTTTAAATCGCTCTTCGGTGAGCATTCCTTTGCCGATCAAAGCGTCTTTCAAGAGGACGATCGGATCGCGCTGCATAGTTCTAGCAAGCTCTTCTTTGCTTCGGTAAAGAGCAGGATCGGAAATCGAGTGGCCGCGAAATCTTTCGGTCACCGCCTCGATCATTACGGGTCTGGATGTCGCTAAAACTTCTTTTAGCGCCTCTTTAAAACCGGCGTAGCAGTTAAAAAAATCCATCCCGTCCAAAGTGTAGAACTTCATATCGTAAGCAGGAGCGAATGACTCGGCAATGGGTTCCACGCAAACGGCCCTTTCCACTGCCGTCCCCATGCCCCACTTGTTGTTCTCGATCACATAAAGACAGGGCAAATTCCAAAGGGAGGCGATATTGAGAGATTCATGGACCGCGCCCTGAACAACCGCCCCGTCGCCTAAAAAGCAGAAAGAGGCCAAATCTTTTTTCTTCAAATATTTTATACTGAAAGCCGCCCCCGTTGCAATCGGCACGTGGCCTCCCACAATCGCAAGGCCGCCCAAGAGATGGGCCGCGTAAAGGTGCATCGAGCCGCCGCGCCCTCCGGCGTTGCCGGTCGCCTTCCCGTAGAGCTCCGCCATGATCTCATTCGGCGTGGCGCCGAGCAAAAGGGCGAGCGCGTGACATCTGTAAGTCGTTGTAAACCAGTGATCTACACCCACAGCTGCGACGCAGCCCGCCTGGATGGCTTCCTGGCCCATGTAGGAGTGGTAAAAACCGCCGACTTTGCCCTGCTGATAGGCCGCCTCTCCGCGAATCTCGAGATTGCGGACGAGGAGCATATTTTTGAGGGCTGAAAGGAGCTTTTCTTTGCCGATCTCCGCCAGAACTAAATCCCGGTCATGCTCAAAAAAATGGTAGGGCTTTTTTCTCATTCTATCTGAGAGGATATCTCATCATACTGCCCCCAGTCAAGCTGCCAGAATAGGGCTGCTACTGAGGTCCTGCCCCTGCTGTCGGGAAGCCTCCGCCATAACTGGGGACGACGTGAGGGTTGTTGGTGATGGGAACGGCTCTTAGATCGTCATCGTCATTATAGGTCTGAAAGCAGCCCGCGAGGAGCGCCAGAGGCAAAATCCAAAAAATGCGTTTCATGAAAGTCTCTCTCATTTTCTCACGAAAACGATACTCAAATCTAAAAAAAACAGCAAGAGTCTGTCCGGAATGTCGAGATAAAAATGGGGGGAGAGATTTCGAGATGATTTTTCTGATTTTTGACGAAGGGAATATTGCCGCAATATTTCCGAGGAGAAAAGCGGAAAAAGCGCTCGAAAGATCCCTCCTCATTTTTTTCTCCACATTCCGGACAGACTCAATGATTCCTTGAGCAAAAAGGAATGGTTCCATTATATACGATCCTTTCAAAAGGAAAATTTATGGCGCGAAGACCGATTTACTACGACACAGAAACGACTGGAGTCAAGGCGGAAAAAGATCGGATCATTGAAATTGCGGCATACGATCCACAGCTCGATCGGCAATTTTGTACCTTCACAAATCCCGAATGTCCCATTCCCGCTGAATCGATAGCGATTACCAACATCACAGATGAAATGGTCAAAGACGCCCCTTTGATCAAGCAGGCTCTCACCTCTTTCATCGAATTTTGCTCTGGAGATACCGTTCTCATCGCCCACAACAACGATGCATTCGACAAGCTCTTTTTGGAAGCTGAAATGGAAAGGGCAGGGCTCAAAATGCCCCAATGGATCTTTCTCGACTCTCTCAAATGGTCGAGGAAATACAGAAGCGATCTGCCCCGCCATAGCCTCCAGTTCTTAAGAGAGGCGTATGGAATCGAGTCGAACCAGGCTCACAGGGCGCTCGACGACGTAATTGTCCTCTATCAGGTATTTAGCAAAATGACCGGCGATCTCGGCATGGACACCGTTCTCGATCTTGTGAGCAAAACACCTTCCGTTCAAAGAATGCCGTTTGGCAAGCATGCGGGAAAGCCTCTCTCTGAGATTCCCAAAGACTATGTCGCCTGGCTGAAAGAAAACGGCGCGCTCGACAAAAAAGAAAACTCTACTCTGCGGGAAGGTTTTGAAAAGCTGGGGCTATTGGAGAATGCAAGATGAGAAAGCAGCTTCCGGAACCTCATCATATTGCCATCATCGGCTGCGGTTATATCGGAATGGAAGTCGCCTCCATCTGGCATCAGAGGGGCCATCTCCTCGCCGCGACGACGAGAAATCCCTCTCGACTTAAAGAGTTTTCGAAACTAGCGCAAAAAAGCCTCATTTTTAAAGGAGATCGGGCGGATCTCGCCTCTTTGATCGCTCAAAATGAGACCCTCCTTGTGACAATTGCCGCCGACAACTCGGAAAACTATAAAAGCGCCTATCTTTTGACTGCCCAAGAGCTCCGATCGATTGCCCTCGAGATGGGCCAGCCGCGCCGCCTCATTTACACAAGCAGCTCGTCGGTCTATGGGGATCACCACGGCCTTTGGGTCGATGAGACGAGCGAGCTGAAAGCAAACGGCGAACAGGCTCAGATTCTCATTGAAACAGAAAAAACTTACCTCTCCTTAAAAGAACTCGGCTGGAGCGTCTGCATCCTTCGCTTTTCAGAGATCTATGGTCCCGGCAGGGAGCTTTCCAAAAGAGTGCAAAAACTTCAGGGACATACCCTTCCCGGATCGGGCGATCACTACACGAATATGATCCACAAAAAAGACTGCGCTTATGGGATCGACTATGTGTTTAAGCACCGCCTCGAAGGGATATTCAATCTCGCAGATGATGACCACCCCACTCGGAAAGAGCTCTATGACGCCATCTCTCATAAATTCCGCCTTCCAAAAGTAAACTGGGACCCGAATTTGACGCCCCTTCACAGCGGAAATAAGCGCATCTCAAACCACAAGATGAAAGCGGAGGGCTTTTCTCTCTTCCACCCCCATCGCGTTCTGGACTAACTTTGGTTATTAACCCGAGCTTCAAATAGGTGACAGATGGCTCAGCGAGGCAAAGCCAGATCAAAGCGCCAGCGGTTCGAATGAGGAGCCCATAGTAGAACTATGGGCGACGAGGGAGAATTGATATGGCAAAGCCGCAGCAAGCCAGGTGTCACCTATTTGAAGCTCGGGTTAATATATTCTCGAAGAGTCGCAATGTCGTGTTCAATCGCCGAAAAGGATTCGGGCGATGGGTCCAGCATGTAGGACTTATAGTGCTTTTCTAAAAGAGCTTCCTGCTTGTGCATTCCACTTTTTTTGATCTCATTGACAGCAGCCTGAATGAGCGAGAGCTGCTCATCCATGATGGCCTTCAGGTGCTCTTTTTCTTCTTTCGATGCGACAGTCGCATCGTAGCTTTCGATCGCATTTTGGAACTTTTCAGTGAGGACGGTGAGATCTTTTTTCGATCGTTCTACCGGGCTTTTTTCAAAAAAGTTTCCCCCTTCGCCAACCTTCGTCATATGCCCCCACAGTATATCTCTAGAAATCCCATATCAGGGAGTTTTTCGCAAGATCGCCGATTTCATGTCCTGAACCAATGAAGGGAAAGAGATCGATCCCAAAAGAAATGAAGAGAGTCGTTCCTTTTCCAACTCTTCGATCTCGGGCCATTTCCTGTGACATAGGGCCCTTTGAAGAATATGGCAGAGAAAATCGTTGCAAGAATACTCCTCTCTGATGATTTTCGAGAGCCTCTTGCAGCCTCTTATCGCCTCTCCATCTTGAAGGGCCCTCCCGATTTCAAGAGCGATCTCGACCCAGTCGCTCCTTTCCTGAAACGCCGTCTCATCCACCCATTCCCCCTCATCTTGCGGCATGTGGGAGTAAAACGCCTTTCCCATTCCCCTCAAACAGACAAGGGCTTTGGGATAAGAGGAGAGTCTGTTTTCAGCGAGCGCGAGAAGATCTTTTAAAAAGTAGCGGCTATGTTCTCTTCCATCATAAAAAAAAACTTTCTCTTGGGATACCGCTTCAGAAAACGACTGGTTCCCCCTGACGCCGACAAATTCCTCACTTGCGCTCAAAAGAGTCTGAAAATCGGCAGAATTCAGCGTCCCCGGACAGATCAGGCGCACTTTTTTGGTCCCCTTACCTGCCGTCACCGAATAGATCTGATCTTGGAAATGAACCTCGATTGATCCCACATTCGCTTCAAAAGCCAACACCGGCAATCCTTGGCTGTTCTGGCCATCAACAAACTCGACAAACCATTTGATATCGGGCGTGCAGATATCGATCGGCAATGGATCATTCTCCTTTGATTTCAAAAGAGCGTGCAGATAGACGGCCCCTCCCATTTTTGTGGCGAGATAAGCGAGATAGAGCCGGTGAGTCGCTAGATATCCTTCGGCGTTGCCTTCAAAAAGAAGCATTTTGAGCTTTTCGTCTTTGAGATCAAAAAGAGTCTTCTTCTTTTTCTCTCGGATCATCACCCCTTTTTCCAAAAAATGGAGTCCCATCGACCGATTTTCGGTTCTTGGATGAAACCAGCTCGATTCGATGAAGCCATATTCCCCCAAAATCTCCATTTTCGGACAAGGAGATCTCCCCTTCATGTTTTGCAAAAGATGAATCAACTCCGCCGTCTCGGGATAAAAAGTGGGCATCTGCAAGATGAGATCCGAAGAGAGCATCTCTTGAAGCGCTTCAGGTGGAATCAGACTCAGAGGGCACTTCTTGTCATAGCGGATGAGATGAACCGGAACATCTTCAGCCACTTTCGCGTCGATAGAAACAAGGGCAACGATCGCCACTTTAAGACGGGGAAAGCGCTTTCTTAAAATATCTGCCGCCTCAAGAGCTGCCATATAGTCGCCGAGCCCATCTCTAATCACCCACGTGAAAAGGGTAATCTTGACCGAAGAGTCGATGAGAATCTGATCATAGAGGCTATAAAGCGCTTTTTCGATAAAGGCGCGCCTTAAGGTGGGCAGATGGGAGAAGCTCTTTTTAATATGGGATTCAGACGGCCGCCCCTTTCGATAAATGCGAGGAAGCCCGCGGCACATTTTCGGATAGGCAAGATCCAGTTTTTTAAATTCCCTTTCTGAAAAACTCCCGATCAGTTTCCCTTCGACAGGGAAAGATCTCTTGTCGACTAAGATATTCTCGTAACTTTCTAAAATCTCAGAGAGAGGGACCTGAACATCGGCAGATGTCGGCTTGAGAACCTTCTCAAGCTGCAGAAACTCGTTGTCGGAGGCCGCATCAATCCCCTCGCTGATCAGATGCTTTTTCGCGCTTTGTTGGAGAAAATTGAACAGCTCCGCGTGAAAAAGGTTCATTCCGAGATCTTCCAATTAAAAAAAGATCTAGCCTGATAATCGAATATGGGGCAGAAGTCAATATATTTTTAGAACCGACTACGCAGTTGTCATTTCGGAGTGGCGACATACACAACATGATTCAAAATTTGGGAATTTGGCAAAGCTGGCGCCCAAGATTTCCATCAGGCCGAAGGCCGGCGCGCGAGGAGGTTCCTATTTTTCAATAGGGGCCTCCGAGCGCGGATGGGAAGATTGGGATGCCAGCGCAGTCAAAAAGCAAATTTTGAGTCATGTTGTGTATAAGTTTCCCATAAGATCCTAAAGGGAAGGCAGCTCTCTAAAAGCTGTCTTAAAGTCCCCTCGCCTACTTTGCGCCCCTTATCGAGAAAGATGATCTTATCTGCGTGCTCAATCGTGGAGAGTCTGTGGGCAATCAAGATCTGGGTCACATCTCCCCTCAACTCTTGCATGGCCGCTTTGATTCGGTTTTCAGAGATGGCGTCTAAAGACGATGTCGCCTCGTCCAAAATCAGGATCGGCGCCTTTTTCACAAGAGCTCTTGCGATGGCAAGCCTTTGCTGCTGGCCGCCGGAGAGCGTCTTTCCCATTTCGGCAAGGAGCGTGTCATACTGCTTGGGCAAATCAGCGATGAACTCGTGCGCATAGGCGCTCTTTGCCGCATCCATGATCTCCGCTTTGGAAAAACTTCTCCCGAAGGCGATGTTTTCCGCC
>MGLY01000021.1:0-3127 GCA_001794935.1 Chlamydiae bacterium RIFCSPHIGHO2_12_FULL_49_9
TTGGAGAGGTGGTGCTGCATCACCGTTTTGCCGGCGCCAAAAGGGCCGGGAGAGCAGAAGGTGCCCCCTTTGAGAATCGGAAACTGGGTGTCGAGAATGCGAAGGCCTGTGCTCATCATCCCCTCGGGGCGCATTTTCTTTCCCTGAAGGAGCGCATTTTTCACCGGCCATTTTTGAACCATCGCGAAAGAGAGCTTTTTTCCCTGCTCATCCTCCCCTTCGGCAATCACCGTATCCACTGTGTAGCTGCCAGCTTTTAAAACGTGGGTGATTTTCACTTTCCCGAAGTGGGAGAACGGAACCATGATGTGGTGGGGAAAGCGCCCTTCTTGCACAGTGCCGAGGGTATCTCCCCTCTCTAAAACATCTCCCGCCCTGGCAACCGGCTGAAAGTCCCATCTCTTTTCCCGATCGAGGGGCGCGAAGTAGACGCCCCGTTTTAAAAAAACGCCAGTTTGGTCGGCGATTTTTTCAAGCGGGTTTTGGAGTCCATCAAAAATGGTAGACAGCAGCCCAGGGCCAAGTTCCGCCTCTAAGAGATGTCCGACAAAATGGACGGGCGTATTGAGCTTGATTCCTTGGGTGTCTTCAAAGACCTGAATTTTGGCCTGATTGCCCGCGATCTCGATGACCTCTGCGAGAAGCGACTCGTCGCCTACTTTGACATGAGCCATCTCCCCTTGCCGAATCGCCCCGTCAAAACGGACGTGCAGAAGGTTTCCAAAGGCTTGAACGACGGCGCCTGTCGCATTTTTTTGCTTATCCATAATGACTTAAGTGCTCCACTGCGGTGTGTCCCTTTTCCTGATCCAGCTCCTCCCAAGATTCGACGAGAATCAGCCGAGCGATATAAGAGAGGACTCGATCGATCGCGAAGTCTTGCGGCTCTTCCATCTCTTCGATCCGATCGAACTGATATTCAAGAAGAGCGAAATGGAGCTTCTGCGGATCGGAAACAGTTTCCATAAAAACGGTTTTTAAATCTTCATATTCCGGCGCAGGGCTATAATCGGGAGCATCTTTTTGCGCGAGAATCTCCGCCACGATCGGATCGCGGGGATCTTCAAATTGCAGCTCTCGAGAGATATCTCTTTTAAACTGCTTGGAGCGAAGAGCCGTCAAAACAAGGCGAAACTCCCTTTGAAACCGGTAATATTTCCCCAAAAATCCCTTGAACTCTCTGCGGTATAAAGAGGCGTAGAGGGAAGAAAAGTAGCGGAGCCGATCAGCTATTGATTCATACCTTTCCAAAAACTCGGCGAGATATTCGGGAACTTCTCCCTGAACGAGGAGCGCCTCTTCGATCTCTTTTTCGTCAAAATTTCCCCTGTCATCTATAGGAAGACCCATCCAAAGGGCCCTGATGTTGGAGAGATCGATCGGGCGAAGGAGATGCTGGACGAGCTTTTTGTCTCTTTCGGCCAGGTTGAGATCAAAGAGCTCTTTCGCCTCTTTGAAAGAGATCTCGGGCTTGATCCCAAGTTTAAGCGGAGGAAGAGCGGTAATCAGAAAGTAATAGTTCGCCATCCGCCCCGCTATGAATTAAAGATAAGGTCTCTCAAATCTTTGCGAATGTAGGCTGCAATAATCTCTCTCACAACCGCATCGGAAATATCGATCGTCATTTTCTGATCCTCTATCTGAATCTGCACTCCGCCATGAAAATCCCCGATAGCAACGACTTTGTTTTGGAGCTTTTCTAAAGTTTTGGAGGCGAGAAGCGCCGTAATGGAGCGGGGAGGGATCTCTTTCGGGATCACAGCAGTAAATTCTTCCTCAATCCCCTTCTCTTCCATCGATTTCAGAAATCTGTCGAGTAGATGGGCGATGAGCTTGGGATCGCTCGTCTCCTTTTGAACAAGGGAGATGAGCTCATTGTTAAAGAGTTCCGACTCGATCTTTTGTTTGAGATCTTCAATTCCTTGCCTACAGGCTAATTTAAGCGATGCCTGGAACACCCGTTTTTTCTCTTCGATCTCTTGGTCGGCTCCGGCCAGGAGCTCTTCTGCCTTTTTTTTGGCCTCGGATAAGAGCTCCTCAGCCTCAATGCGGCCGTTTTCGATGATTTCTCTCGCCTCTTGTCTCGCAGGCTCAAGGGTTTCCTTCTTCAATTGGTCGCAAATCTTCTGAATTTTGTCCTTTCCGGTCTCTAATCCTTTCATGGCAATCTCACCCAAATCTTCAATCAATGGATTGTACACCCAGAGCCTTTTTTTGCTGCATATCTTTTAAAAGCAGATGCTTTTACGTAGAAAATTTTTGGATTTGCTAGAAAAAATTAAGAAATTTATGGTATGAGTATGGACTCGGAGCTATGTAGCTTCGACAAACTGCCGCGGAAAGTTTAAATTTTATGGAGTTTTTCATGAAGAAAATGACAGCAATCTTAACAGTAATGGCTTTACTTCTGGTGAATGCCGGACACGCACAGAACAACAGTGGAAAAGGCGCAGCTGCGGGAAGCAATGCGGCAAACAACGACTTCGCTTGGCTTATTGGCCTTGGCGGCGTTGCCGTATTGGGCGTTGTAGTTGGCGTAACTGCCGCTGCTGCAACATCTAACCCAACTTCTTTTTCTCACTAAGAAGAAGTCTGGTTTTTTGAGTCCCGGCCCTATGTCCGGGACCTTTTTGTTCTATTTTTCCTCATAAGAAAAACCCGGGGTTGCTGAAAATGCGGCCTTGTGGGATACGGAACTCAAAAGGTCTAGGATGAGAATTTGTTTGCTAGCTCTGCTGAGCCTTGCAATGGCCACCTCGGCAACTGCCCAGGAAACGGGACCAGGCTACCGCTCGTCTCGGCGCGGAGAGGCAGCCGGATACAGCAGCCGAAGCGCTACTGCTTTCTCGATGATGGGATGGGGCGTTGGCCTCGCGGTGGGAATCGCAACCCTCTGCGCTCTTCTCGATCAGAACACAAGCAGCACTAGCCACTAATCTCCCCAATCTCATAGAGTAACCCCATGCTTTACTTAACTTGTCTATCCCTCCTACTCGCTCAAATGCCCCCAACTCTGCCCGCTTCTCCCCCAATTGAAATAGAAGCGCCAAAAGATCCCGTCTGTTATTTTCGCCCGCCTCGAGACTGGGAACTCGTTCACCCAAAGCAATATACAGAACACGTTCAG
>MGLY01000021.1:3144-7568 GCA_001794935.1 Chlamydiae bacterium RIFCSPHIGHO2_12_FULL_49_9
AACCTCGGGTCAGTTTCGCCCCTCGATCAACTTGGCGATTGAAAAAGTAGATGTCTCTTTAAAAGAGTATGTAAAAGCGGTCAAAAAGATCCACATGGCGGAGCCCGGAGCAAAGTGGAGAGATCTCGGCAGATTCCCGATGGAGGCAGGCGAGGGGCGCCTCACCGAAATCACAAACACATCTCCTTTTGGAGAGATCAGAATGCTCCAGGCCCTTTTTGTACAAGACAACACGGCCTACATCCTCACTGCCGCAGCTCCCAAAGAAGAGATGCTGAAACTCACGGGCGATCTGCTCAAATCGCTCGGATCTTTAAGTCTCACTCCCGATCTACTCGATTCAGTAGACAATCAGAAAAAAGAAGATCTAAAAGCGATTTTTTCTTCCTTGGGCTCCATCTCTTCTCCCGAGGGCCAAGCTAAGCAGTGGGAAGATCTGCAAAAAAAGGTGATTGGAGGCTATCCTGAAATGGGAAGCCACTGGCACTATTTAGTGTTGAGAGAGGGTCATCAGAAAATTTATTCTCAAAAAGAGGCTGCCGCGCTAGACTCTGCCCCACCATCCAACCCATAGAGGTGTCCATATGAAGCTCTTTGTTCTTTTAGCTCTCACCCTGAGCTCAATCCTCCAAGCCCAAGAGACTGGCGCTGCGGCAGCAGAAGGCACAAGATCGTCCGGCGAGTGGATCAACTGGGTCTTTGCCGGAAGCGCCCTTATCACCGCAACCATTGGCGTCGTCGCCGTATCTATTGACTACGGGCGAACGGCACATTGATGAGAAAGAACGCCCGCCTGATTCTCTTACTTCTCCTCGCTGCCGCATGCTCTAGCAACGCCCAGTGGCAGCTGGATGGGATTGCCTCTCAAAATAAAGCCTTCGATTCTGCTCGGCTCCGCTATCTAGACGCCGAGTCCACACCCCTCGTCTTTGAGATGCTCAGGATCGGAGAGACGGTAGAGTCTTTTTTAAGCCTGTCGCGCTTCCATCTCACCCCGACAGATGAAGATAAGGTCCTAGTCACCCTCTCGCTAGGGGAGGAAAAAACAGAAGTTTTGTTGCCTCTTCTCAAAGGCGGCATGCGACTCCATCTGCCGCACGAGCTCACTGAAGAGCTCACGCGTGCCTTGCAAAACGGCCTTGAGGTGAGTATTGTGGTGGATGGGTTTAGAAAAACCCTCCTCCCGGATCAATTTGCTAAATCTTTTAGCCAATTTATGGGAGAAGGGCTTCAGCTGACGAAATTCTTAAAGGGGCCTTTAGGCTAAGGCCTGAATCGCTTCATCGAATGTCTTTTGATTCAGCTTACCAGCTCCCTCAAGAGGACTCAGTTTCTCTATAACTAGTGAGGACCATTTTTTGGGATCGAATCCCACTACAGTTTTCTTATTAGCATCATTCAAAATATTTGCAAGCGCCAAATAGTGAAAAATCGATACAAGCCAGATAGGATCTTTTTGTTGTCTTAGGCAATTGAAAATCTCTTGTGTGAAAAGCGGTTTCACTAACTCCCCTCTCCCCGCTGTCTTGGCTTCTTTAAAGATCACGCTTAGCACATGCAGGGCCGCTGCAAGTCTCCCTGGATTTTCGCTGTCCAGTACTGCTTCCGCATTTGAGTTCGTCCCAAGCCCTACAGCCACCAGGGAATCCCAGCAATTTACAATGGTTTTGCGATTCTTGTTAGGAAGTAGGCTTTTTAAATTGTTGTCAGTCAAACATTTTGCATCTGATAATAACTGGACAAACTCTCTAAATTCGGGCGTGTCTTGTTGCTTCGGGCAGTACTTATCGATAATTGATTTAAAATAATTGTTTTCCTTGAAGTGAGCGCAGGCAATATTGTTGATCAAGATCGCCGAACCGACCGCCCCTAATGCTGCAACCCAGACCGCAGCGCCAGAGAGGGCGAAGAAAACCCCAAATGCTGCTGATGCAAGAGCCGCGGCAGTCACCTTCTGCCTTGTAGAGAGATTGAGCTCAGGCTCCTTTCGAGAAGAAAAAGGGGAGAGCCAGTGCTCAAGAGTAAAAATATGGTTTTGTGGGCCAGAAATTTTCATAATTTAAAAACCTTATTAAATTAATTTAAAAATCGAAGCAATACTAACAAAAAAATAGTTTTTTTACAAATAAAAAAATTCAATGTTAAATTAGAATTTTATTTATATAGTTTTCAGCAAAAAGAGTGAATTGACCTCATTGGGCGCTTTTGTTAAGTTGTGGGGTATGAATCTACTCGATCAGCTAAAAAAAATCACTGTCGTAGTTGCTGACACTGGGGATTTTGAGTCGCTCCGTGAGTTTAGCCCGACCGACTCGACAACCAACCCTTCCCTCATCTTTGCGGCGAGCCAGCAGCCCCAATACCAGTCTCTTGTCGAGGAAGGGATCCGCTACGGCAAATCAAAATCATCCAACCAGGTACACCACGCCCTCGATAAAATCTTTGTCAATTTCGGCGTTGAGATCTTAAAAATCATCCCGGGCAGAGTCTCCACCGAGGTAGACGCCCGCCTCTCTTTCGACGTGCGGGGCAGCATTGACAAAGCCCATCAGCTAATCGCCCTTTATAAAACGGCCGGCATCCCCAAAGAGCGCGTCCTCATCAAGCTCGCCTCCACTTGGGAAGGCATACTCGCGGCAAAACAGCTCGAAAAAGAGGGGATCCACTGCAACATGACCCTCATGTTCAGCCTCGCTCAGGCAATTGGCTGCGCAGAGGCCGGAGCGACCCTCATCTCTCCGTTTGTGGGCCGTATCCTCGACTGGTATAAGAAAAGCGAGGGCGTCCCGGGCTACGCGCCATCCGACGATCCCGGTGTCAAATCGGTCACTCACATTTACAACTACTACAAAAAATTTGGCTACAAGACCCAGATCATGGGCGCCTCTTTCCGCAACAAGGAGGAGATCGTCGAGCTTGCCGGCTGCGATCTACTCACCATCGCCCCTCCCCTTCTCGAAGAGCTCAAAAAAGCCTCCGGCACTCTTCTCCGCAAACTCGATCCCGCAAAAGCAAAGCAGAGCCCCATTGAAAAGCTCAACATCGATGAGAAGACGTTCCGTTATCTTCTCAATGAAGATGCGATGGCAACTGAAAAGCTCTCCGAAGGGATCCGCAATTTTGCCAAAGACATCGTGAAGCTCGAAAAAATCATTCAAGCTAAAATCAATAATCACTAGTACCCTCCCACAAAAATTTTCAGGAATTTGACCCATCTTTTCCCGCCCAGTTTCGCGCATCTGCTCGGCAACTTGATGCAAGTTGCCGTCGCTCTCCGCGCTTTGCTGGGCAGAAAAATCTGGGCGCAAATTCTTCTGAAAATTTTTGTGGTCAGGTACTAGATCTTTCTCTCTCTTTAATAAATTCGAATTTGATGGGTTCTCTTTGTATTCCTTCCATCATGTAATGGGGCATCCAGAAATACATCAGGCCAGTTCCCATCGGGGCATAAATGCGGAAGCCCTCGATGCCGCCAAAAGAGTAGGGCGTCCAGCGCGTAAATGCCTCTGACATCGCTACAAAGTATTTAAACTTGCCCCGGTTACGCTCTTCATCTGTGGGTCCAGAAGGGGATGGGGGCGATGGGGGCTGAGGAGCATCCGATTTATAAAAGACGTGGAAGGGAGTTCCTCCAGAACCACCCGGATAGTAGGTATTCCCCGTCTGGTTGAACCCACTTGCCGGATCATAGGCTGTTCCATTGATCGAGGCCGGAAACGTGCTGATGCCGAAATCCCCCGCATAAAGGCGCACAAGCCCTCCACCGGTAATTGTCATATCGGCCATATCGAAAAGTCCGGGACCTATGCCGGGCGCTGTGGGAAACGCGTTGTCAACAACAAGCGTGATATCGCCGCCTCCCGTCGTTGAAATCGTCGCAGCGCCGGGAGCCGTGATATCAACTGCTGAAATGAGCAGGATGTCTCCTGTTGTCGCGGTAAGCGTCGATCCCACTCCCAATGTGATGCCGCTGGCGTCTGTCACCCCTTCGATCTCCAAGGTGAGATCGCCAGTGCCAGTATCGATCACAACGCCGGCGCCAATAGTGATGCTGGCATCTCCCGCATCTCTCTCAGCGCTCACAGCCCCCGGATCGTTTGCCGTCGCCGTAAAGGAGCCATTATCAGTCGTGATGTCGGCATTGATCTCGATGCTTCTTCCGGCAGTGAGTGTGAGGTCGCCGCCGTCGCCGCCAGGATTACTGGACGTGATCGCCGCATCGATTGTAACATCGTTATTCGCCTGGATTTCAACAGCCGTTCCCGCATTGAGAAAACCAGTCAAAAACTCAGGCAGAACCGTCATGTCTTGTCCTTGCGCCCTTTCAAACGTCATCTCATTCGGATCGTAAATGCCGATGCGGACGCGGCCGTTCGAGCTGTTGCTCGTATCTGCCGTAAATGCGCCCACAAATGAGCTATTCA
>MGLY01000021.1:7748-7860 GCA_001794935.1 Chlamydiae bacterium RIFCSPHIGHO2_12_FULL_49_9
CGACGTAGTTCCCGTTCGTCAATGCTGTAACGCCGCTGATCGACACGTTGTCACTTGCCGTCGACCCAATCAGGCTGTTGAGTGCGCTTATTGTGCCCGTCACCCCTGTCGT
>MGLY01000021.1:7938-9498 GCA_001794935.1 Chlamydiae bacterium RIFCSPHIGHO2_12_FULL_49_9
CCCATTCGTCAATGCCTCAACGCCGCTGGTCGACACGTTGTCGTTTAGCGTTGACCCGATCAAGCTATTGAGCGCGCTGACGGTGCCCGTCACCCCCGTTGTCCCGCTGCCCCACGTCGCAGCGCCAACACCTGCAACTAGGCCGACCGGATTGTCCCACGCCGAAGATCCCACAACATAGTTCCCGTTCGTCAATGCAGTAAGACCAGTGGTCGACACATTGTCGGTTGTTGTTGACCCAATCAGGCTGTTAAGCGCGCTGACTGTGCCCGTCACCCCCGTCGTTCCACTGCCCCACGTCGCAGCGCCGACATTCGCAGGGCCACCCGGGATGTCCCAATTTATAGATCTCACGACGTAATTCCCGTTCGTCAATGCCGTAACGCCGGTGGTCGACACATTGTCGGTTGCTGTTGACCCAATGAGACTGTTAAGCGCGCTGACTGTGCCAGTCACCCCCGTCGTTCCACTGCCCCATGTCGCAGCGCCGACATTCGCAGGGCCGCCCGGGATGTCCCAGTTTATAGATCTCACGACGTAATTCCCGTTCGTCAATGCCTCAACGCCGGTGGTCGACACGTTGTCGGTTGTTGTTGACCCAATGAGGCTGTTGAGCGCGCTGACTGTGCCCGTCACCCCCGTCGTTCCACTGCCCCATGTCGCAGCGCCGACATTCGCAGGGCCATCCGGGATGTCCCACGTTATGGTTCTCACGACGTAGTTCCCGTTCGTCAATGCCTCAACGCCGCTGGTCGACACGTTGTCGTTTAGCGTTGACCCGATCAAGCTATTGAGCGCGCTGACGGTGCCCGTCACCCCTGTCGTCCCGCTGCCCCATGTCGCAGCGCCGACATCCGCGGGGCCGCCCGGGACGTTCCAGCCTGTAGTTCTCAGGACATAGTTCCCGTTCGTCAATGCAGTAAGACCGGTGCTCGACACGTTGTCGGTTGTTGTTGACCCAATGAGGCTGTTGAGCGCGCTGACTGTGCCAGTCACTCCCGTCGTTCCATCTCCCCAAGTAGCGGCGCCGACATTCGCGGGACCGCCCAGGATGTCCCAGTTCGCAGATCTCACGACATAATTCCCGTTCGTCAATGCAGTAAGACCGGTGCTCGACACGTTGTCGGTTGTTGTTGACCCAATCAAGCTGTTGAGCGCGCTGATTGTGCCGGTCACCCCCGTCGTTCCACTACCCCATGTCGCAGCACCGACATTCGCAGGGCCACCCGGAATATCCCATTGATCGGCGGGGAGGACATAGTTGCCATTCGTCAATGCCGTAATATTGGTCGACACGTTGTCGTTTGTTGTTGACCCAATCAGGCTGTTCTGCGCGTTGACTGTGCCAGTCACCCCCGTCGTCCCACTGCCCCACGTCGCAGCGCCGACATTCGCGCCGCCGCCCGGGATGTCCCAGCTTGCAGACCTCACGACATAGTTCCCATTCGTCAATGCCGTAAGGCCGGTGGTCGACAGGTTGTCGCCTAGTGTCGAACCAATCAGGCTGTTGAACGCGCTGACAGTACCGGCAACCCCCGTCGTCCCACTGCCCCACGTCGC
>MGLY01000022.1:0-3448 GCA_001794935.1 Chlamydiae bacterium RIFCSPHIGHO2_12_FULL_49_9
CGACTGTGCGCTTAGAGTAGTGGGAGAGCTGCTCTTTCGGGTGCTCTTTTTCATGCACGTGGGAGGACTTGAGGCCGATCAGCTTGCACCAGTCGTGCATCGAAGCGAGCCACTCAGTGAAGGAGCTTTCCCAATCTTTTTCGCGGATAAAGTATTCGATTTCCATTTGCTCGAATTCAATCACTCGAAAAACAAAGTTACCCGGTGTGATCTCATTGCGGAAGGCTTTTCCAATTTGGGCAATACCAAACGGCACCTTGACGCGAACCGTGTCGACCACATTTTTGTAGTCGAGGAAAATCGCTTGAGCGGTCTCTGGGCGAAGATAGGCGACATCGCCGTCGGCGCCTGTCTTGCTCATGTGTGTGTGGAACATCAGGTTGAAATGGCGCGCCTCTGTAAAATCTTGAGCGCCGCACTTGGGGCATTTCACTTTGTTTTTGTGGATGAGATCGGTCATTTGAGAAAGGGTGAGGCCGTCTGCATTTTGCTTCAGCGCATCTTCAATGAGGTGATCGCACCGAAAACGGGCTTTGCACGCTTTGCAGTCGATGAGGGCGTCGTTAAAGCCATCGAGGTGGCCGGAGGCCTTCCAGGCTTTGGGGTGGAGGAGAATGGGGCCGTCGAGACCGACGAGATCGCGCCTTTTTTCGACAAAGGTTTTCCACCAAAGATCTTTAATATTTTTTTTCAGCTGGGCGCCATAGGGGCCGAAAGAATAGGTGTTCGCAAAGCCGCCATAAATCTCAGAGCCGGGATAGATGAAACCCCTTCTTTTACAGAGGGCGACAATCGGTTTTAGGGTATCTTTCACAAGGAACTCAAGCTTGTTAAAGCTACAAGGGTACCCGCAAAGAAGAATAAATGTCTACGGTGGCGCACGTCGCGTTGTACTCTGACAAAACTTGCAAAAAATCCCTAAAACTACTAAGACTATTAGTAGTTAGAGAGGAAATTTTCAAGTATATGGACATGGAATCATTTCTGGCTCAAAACCAGGTATTTACGATAGAAGAAGCGAGGGTTGCCCTTGGGGTGCAGAAGAGGCGCGGAAGCACTTTGCATAACCTTTTAGCCTATCATCTCCAAAAAGGACATATTATTCGAATCCGCAAGGGTTTATATTACACTATTCCCAGAGGGTTAGATCCGCAGTATTGTCCGGTCGACCCTTATCTAATTGCCAGCAAACTAGCTCCCGATGCAATTTTAGCCTATCATACATCTTTAGCTTTCCACGGAAAACTTCATACTCTGCGAAACGATTTTATCTATATCACTCAGAGAAAAATCAAACCTTCTTTTGTCTTCCGTCAAGTCAGTTTTAAAGGCATATCTATTCCTAAAAGGACTTCAATCAATTTCGGTTTTGGCGTCGAAATTGTCGATTATCAGGGATGTAAGATTCGGATTACAACTTTAGAGCGCACTTTCGTAGATCTCCTCGATAGACCTGCTTTGCTCGGTAACTGGGAGGAAATTTGGCGTTCCTTAGAATCTATTGAATATCTCAATCTTCAGCAAGTGTTGGCCTATGCGCAAATCCTCAATAATGCTACAACGTATGCTCGAGTGGCATTTTTTCTCGATCAACATCGTGAGTTGTTTGGTCTTTCAGAAAAAGATCTTCAGGCTTTTGACGCAATCAAGTCCAAAAGCCCCCATTATCTAGATCGTCATAGCAAAGAGCCAAACCAACTTATTGCCAGATGGAATCTCATTGTTCCACAGTCATTGCTCCAGAGAAATTGGGAGGAGCCTCATGAAAATTTCTAAAGAACTGCTGATTAAAGAATCTGGCCAAACAGGCTTTCGGGCCGAAATATTGGAAAAAGTTTGGCGTCTAATGAATGTTCTTGAGGGAATCAATGCGCATCCTTTTTTACAGGAGCGGCTCGTTTTAAAAGGTGGCACGGCTCTCAATCTTTTTGTCTTCGATCTTCCCCGCCTATCAGTAGACATCGATCTAAATTACATAGGAATGCAGAGCCGCGAGGGGATGGTCAAAGAGCGTCCTCTGGTAGAGAAGGCCATGGAGGCTGTTTTTCAACGAGAAAATCTCATTGTGCGCCGTATTCCTGACAGGTATGCCGGAGGGAAGTGGCAGCTCAAGTATCAGAGCGTTCTGGGCAATCAAGGCAATCTCGAGATAGATTTAAATTTCATGTTCAGGGTTCCTCTTTGGGATATCCAGAAATGCTCGTCTAAATTCATTGGCCACCATCAAATAAATGGGATCCCCATTCTTGATCTTCACGAGCTTGCAGCTGGGAAGCTGACTGCCTTGTTTGCTCGCAATGCATCGCGCGATCTATTTGATGCCCATTATTTGTTAACCAAGACACGGCTTAACTCAGAGCGTCTGCGGCTAGCCTTTATTCTCTATATCGGCATGAGTTCAATGATAGATTTTCACAAGATCTCCCCTGAGTTCCTTTCGTTTGATGAAGGTGATTTTCAGCAGAAGCTTCTACCCGTTTTGCGAAATGCGAAAACCCAGGAAGATCATCAGTTTTGGAAAGAGATCAGGTTCCAAGAATGCAAGGAGGCTCTTGCGAGGCTATTTCCTTTTACTGATCAAGAAATGGAATTTCTCAGATGTCTTATTCAAAAAGGAGAAATTCATGCCTCTCTACTGACAGATGAGCCTGTCATGCAGGCCAAAATCGACAATCTACCGTCGCTTCATCGAAGGGTGTTGCTTGCCCAATCTCGGTAGAGAGGTTCCCAGGCCTCTAGAGATACCAGAGGGTTAATACCTCGGCTGGTTTTCCACCCAGCGCTTGATCCAGGCATCGACCGAGATCCTTCCCGGGCCGAAGGCGAGGACCATGAGGCTCATGAGGAGGAAGGGATAGGGGGCTTCTTTGACGAGGAGAAGGGGTTGGGTGAGGAACTGAAAGTCGGAGAGGTTGGGCGCGTGGGCGGTGGCCAGGGCGACAAACATGATGATAGCGAGAGGGACGGCAGCGAGGCGCGATGCGAGGCCGATCAAGATGAGAAAGCCGCAGACCATTTCGAGACTTGCTACAAGGTAAGCGTGGAAGCCGGGGCCCGGGATGTTGATGGCGTTGAAGGCCTCGATCACTTTGTTGATATCTTTTAGTTTGGCAAGGCCGATGACGAAGAACTGGTGCCCCCAGACAAGGCGCATGTAGAAGAGGAGGAGGCTTTGCAGGTTGCTTCCGGTTTTGATGACCCAGGTATAGAGGACATCGAGCTTTTGGAGGGTGGGGTTCGTCAGCATGGTTCAGACCTTGTATGTAAATTTTTTAGTCGAATTTACCAGATGAGCTTTTAAAAACAAAGAGATCGTGCTATACTCCTCGCCGCTATGCAACAAATTTGTTCGCTTACACTCGAAGATCTCAAAGAGCGGCTCGCCTTGATCGGCGAAAAGCCGTTTAGAGCCGTTCAAATATTTGATTGGATCCACGTCAAGGGCGCT
>MGLY01000022.1:3465-15804 GCA_001794935.1 Chlamydiae bacterium RIFCSPHIGHO2_12_FULL_49_9
CATTAAGCTCATCAAGACGATGGAATCGGAAGACGGGGAGACGATTAAATTTCTCTGGGAGCTTCGAGATGGCAAAAAAGTCGAGTCGGTCCTGATTATGTCGGGCGACAGGAGAACCGTTTGCGTGTCATGTCAGGTAGGATGTCCTGCCAGATGCGCTTTTTGCGCCTCGGGCAAAGAGGGGCTCATGAGAAACCTGAGCCCTGCCGAGATCGTCGAGCAAGCGCTTCACATCAACCGCTTCTTATTAACCCGCCAGTCAAATTTGAGACAAAGGACGCTAGCGAGGCAAAGCCAGATTGAAGCGAAGCGCTTCGAAGGAAGAGGCCATAGTAAAACTATGGCCGATGATGGAGAATCAATATGGCAAAGCCGCAGCAAGTCATTTGTCTCAAATTTGACTGGCGGGTTAATAGAGCCAAAAGAGGAGAGAGTCTCCCACATCGTCTTCATGGGGATGGGCGAGCCGCTTGAAAACTATGACGCCGTTGTCAAATCGATCCAGATTCTTCACGATCCAAATGGGTGCAACATCTCTCAAAGAAGAATCACCGTATCAACCGTTGGCGTTGTCGAAGGAATCCACAAGCTTGCAAAAGAAGAGCTGAAAGTCAATCTCGTCCTCTCGCTCCATGCGCCGAACCAAAATATCCGCAAAAAGATCATCCCTTACGCAAGAAAATATCCGCTGGAAGAGATTTTGATGGCGATGGACGGCTACTCAAGAGACACCAAGCGCGATATCACCTATGAATATACTCTCCTTGCCAACATAAATGATCATCCCGCCCATGCAGAAGAGCTGGCGGAACTTGTGAGAGGCAAGCAGTGCACAGTCAATTTGATTCCCTATAATCCGGTCGATGGACTGAGACTAAGACGCCCCGAAAAAGAAGCGATAGAAGATTTTAGGGCCATTTTGGAAAATGCGGGGATCAATACGACCTGGCGCTACACCAAAGGCAAAGATATCGCAGCTGCCTGCGGACAGCTCGCCCTTCACAAATAATGATTGAGCAGCTTAAAGACGCATTCCAACCCCACCTTGAGATTGCAAGGGCCGAGTGGCAGCATAGTTACATGAGAGGGCAATTTCCCTTTCTCGGAATAGCAAGACCTCTCCAGAAAAAAGTATCGACTGAAGTATTTAAAAAAGCGGACTTGAGCTCTTTCGAATCTCTTGTTGAAGAGCTTTGGGAGTGTGGGGAGAGAGAATTTCAGTATGCAGCGATCGACCTTGCCCTCTTTTGCAAAAAGAGATGGACTTCGAGGACACTCGCTCTTTTTGAAAGAATGATCCGAACGAAATCGTGGTGGGATACAGTAGATACACTCGCGCCGCATCTCGTCGGGTCTCTTTTTGAAAGACACCCGGAGCTGGTGTCTTGCACAGATGAGTGGATCGACGATGAGTACATGTGGATCCGCAGATCTGCGATCATCTTCCAGCTCGGGCGAAAAGAGAAAACCGATGAGAAGAGGCTATTTTCTTTTTGTCTAAAAAGAGCCTCTGAGAAGGAATTTTTCATCCGGAAAGCAATCGGCTGGGCCCTTCGAGAATATGGGAAAACCAATCCCGAGTCTTTGAGAAAATTCCTGAGAGAAAACGGCTCTTCTTTAAGCCCGCTCTCCTTTCGAGAGGCTCGCAGAAGGATTGATTTATTTGGGAAGGATCTTTAGTCTCCTCTTGTTATGAATCCAGCCCATTATCTAACTCTTTTAAGAATTTTTATCAGCCCCATCTTCCCGCTCTTTTATTTACAGCACGATTGGTTTGGAATCTCGGTCAAGGCGCTGCCCTATATCCTCCTTTTTCTCTTGATCATTTGCGAGTTTTCCGACTATCTCGACGGAAAGCTCGCAAGGCGGCGCAACGAAGTGACCGATCTCGGCAAAGTGTTAGATCCGATGGCAGATAGCATAACCCATATCTCCCTTTTTCTCACCTTTACCCAAGGGATGGTGGCTCTGCCGCTCTTGCTTGTCCTCGTTTTTCTCTATCGGGACCTTTTCATCAGCACGCTGAGAACGCTCTGCGCGATGAGAGGAGTTGTGCTTGCCGCTCGTTTTAGCGGAAAAGTGAAAGCGGCAATCCAAGGATTTACCGCCTTTCTCATCATCTTGCTGATGATCCCTTACACCATGGGCTTTTTGCCGCTCATCATCTTCCAGCAGATCAGCCTCTTTTCTGTTCTCATTGCAGCTCTTTATACGGTGATCTCCGTTGGCGATTACGTCTACGCCAACTGGACCTACATCAGAAAGGCTTTTTGACTAAACTGGCTAGAGCTTCTTTTTGGCTGTTATGCGCCAGGGAAGCGGCAGCATACAAAGGTCTTGAATCGAGTTTGTTCATCATGGAGTAGTTGAGAGCTGAAAAGCGGATAGCCAATGTTGATTCGGTATTCTGGCATCGCTCATATGAGCCAAAGAACGAACTGTTTCAGGTAAATCATTGCTTGCGCAAGGACTTGACATTTCCAAAACATGGTCGATGGTAGTTATTTTGTGGAAAAATTTTCTACTTTTTAATGATCTCTCTATAGAGCTGAAGGTACTCGCGAGAGGGTGCTTTCCAGCTTGAATCAATTTGGATTGCTCTTCGGATGACCGATTGGAAGGTTGCTTGATCTGAGTGCATGAGATTGATCGCTCGGTCGATCGTTTGGTGAATTGCGGAGGGGGTGGGCTTTTCAAAGAGGAATCCGTTTCGCTTTGCGGAAGGGATCGTTGGATCCTCACAGTCAAAGACAGTGTCCTTGAGTCCGCCTGTTGCGCGGACGATCGGAAGCGTGCCGTAGCGCATGGCGATAATCTGCGTGAGTCCGCACGGCTCAAAGTGGGAGGGGACGATCAGAAAATCGAGCGCCGCGAAAATGAGATGGGCGAGGTTTTCATCGTATTCAAAGTGGAGAAAGGCTTGTTTGTTCGAGGCGTACTTTTCTTTGAGCGTTTGGAAATGGGTCTGGATGTCGGGGATGGGGGAAGAGCCGAGGAGAAGAAATGCGCCGTCTCTTTCGAGGGTGTGGGAAAGGGCGGCCTCGATGAGCTCGGGCCCTTTTTGGGGGACGAGGCGCGTGATGGCGCCGATCCAGGGGCGTTTGTTGGCGGGTAAGCCGAGCTTTTTTTGGAGCGATTCGCGAGCGGTTTCTTTCGCCGAGAGGATGGCTGAGAGGGAGCTCTCCCTGCCGTAGGGCTTGGGAAGGACCGGGTCTTTGGCAGGGTCCCAGAGGTTCGGATCGATCCCGTTGAGGATGCCGGTGAGTTTTTTCATGTGCTGGCGAAGGGTTGTGTCGAGGGTGAAGCCGTAAGCGGGTGTGAGGATCTCTTTAGCGTAGGTAGGGGAGACGGTTGTGATGGCGTCTGCATAGACAATACCGCCTTTGAGGAGATTGATCGTTTGGGGATAAAGCGGGCTATTGTCTTGGAGTTTTGCAGGAGCGAGGTAGGAAGTGCCATTTAGGTTGATCGCATCGAGATCCCAGGCGGCGCATTTTCCTTGATGCTCGAGGTTGTGGATGGTGAGCAGGACCGATTTGACAGGGAGATGTTTAAATAAATCTTTGAGAAGCGGAGCAGCGAGGGCTACGTGCCAGTCGTGGATGTGGAGAGTGTCAATTGGCTCTTTTTTGAGGGAGAGGTATTCGAGAGCGGCCTTTGTGAAGTAGATGAAGCGGGGGATGTCATCCTCGCAGCCATAGATCTTGCTGCGGTGGAAGTAGCCTGCCGGATGGCGAGCTTCAAGGAGGTGGAGGCTGCAGCCCTCTTGGGTTGTGGACCACATGGCATTGCTATGTAGCTGTCCGCTCTGGAGGCATTTGAACTCAGGGACTTCGAGCTGAAGGCTGGGGATATTGATGAAATCGTATTTGGGGATGATCACCTCAACCGTTTCGCCGGCTCTAGTCTCTTCTCGGGCAAGGCCGGTCACGACCTCTCCGAGGCCTCCGGCCTTCGCTATCGGCGCAAACTCAGCAGCTAGGTGAATGATCCTCATAAGTCCAGCATCAAGGATTTTTTTTAACTTTTGCAAGACTTTTCTCGGTCCTTGCAAAATATTTATCTGGCGAGATAACATGGCTCCTGTTTTTAAATTTTCTCATCGCACGGCGATGATGGGGCGTCGCCAAGTGGTAAGGCAGCGGTTTTTGGTACCGCCACTCGGAGGTTCGAATCCTTCCGCCCCAACTTTTTGAGAGCTAGATGAAGCAAGTGGACGCCTCTTTTATGTTGTTTGCCGGATCTTCCCACGAGGAGCTGGCCAAGGAAGTGGCTCAGTCTTTGGGTGTTCATCTCGGCAAGGTTCTCATAGAGACTTTTCCCGATGGTGAAACCGGAGTCCAGGTTCTTGAGAACGTGAGAGGGAAAGACGTATTTGTTCTCCAGGCGCCGGCGCGCCGCCCGAACGACTACCTCGTGGAGCTTTTGATTCTCGTCGATGCGCTGAAGCGCGCGTCGGCCCGAAGCATTGTCGCGGTTGTCCCTTATTACCCGTACGCGCGGCAGGATCGGAAGGAGAAAGGGCGAGTCCCGATTACAGCGAAGCTGGTCGCGGACCTCTTGGAAAGAGCGGGCGTAACCCGGCTCCTCACAATGGATCTGCATACGGAGCAGATTCAGGGATTTTTTGATATCCCTGTAGATAATTTGTATGCTCGGCCTTTGTTTGTGAAGGCTTTGAGGAAAGAAAATTTAAAAGACGCTGTTGTTGTGTCTCCAGATGTGGGCAGCAGCAGAATGGCGAGGAAGTACGCCGAAGATTTGAAAATAGATCTCGCGATTGTCGACAAACGCAGGGTCAATGCGCACAAGATTGAAACGAATGCGCTGATCGGCAATGTGAAAGGCAAGAAAGCGATTATCGTCGATGATATTTGTTCGACGGGCGGCACGCTCTTGGCTGCCGCGAAGGTATGTAGAAAAGAGGGCGCTAAAAGAGTGATTGGCGTGATATCGCACGCACTGTTTATAGGCGGCGCACCGATGGAAGGAATCGATGAGATGTGGGTGACCAACTCCGTTCCATTGGAAGGGAAGAGCTCTTCCATTCGGACGGTCTCTATAGCCCCGCTCTTAAGCGCGGCGATTGATTGTGTCGTATCGGCCAAATCGATTGCTTCGCTTTTTAAGGATTAGATTTTGAGGAGTTATGAAATTAGCGATTTTTAAAAGAGAAACACTGAAGAAAGGCGATACGAAAAGACTGCGCCGCGAAGGAAATATTCCGGCCGTGCTCTATGGCGCTTCCCAGTCGAATGAAAACGTCTATCTCAAAAACGATGAGATGCAGGCGATTTTAAGGGGGCTGAAAAGCGGTCTTCTCGCGACGACCGTATTCGAGCTTGTCGATGGAAAAAAGACGCATAAGGCGGTCATCAAAGACGTCCAATATCACGTGACCTCTTATGCGATCCAGCACATCGATTTTGCGATTCTCTCTGACAATGCTCCAGTGTCGGTGAACGTTCCGATCCAGATTCTAGGATCTGCCGAGTGCGCAGGTGTTAAGCTCGGCGGCTTCCCGCGCCAGGTCATTCGCACGCTTCGCGTCTCTTGCCTGCCGAAAGACATTCCGCAAGAGTTTACGTTGGACATTACAAGCCTCGATGTCAATCAGTCGAAAAGACTCTCCGATATCGCAATTCCGGCGAATGTTCGCCCTCTTGCGAAGATGAGTGAAGTGGCGGTAATGATCGGCAAGAAAGCCGGAGCTGTTAGCGCGTGATGGACCGGTATCTCATTGTAGGCCTCGGGAACCCGGGCAAATCCTACGATAAGACCCGCCATAATATTGGATTTAGAGCTCTTCAGGAACTCGCCCGAAAACACGGCCTCGAGTTCCGCAAGAGAGCCGATTTTAAGGGGAGTGTGGCCGAAGGACAGATTGGCACAGCTCCCGTCTTGTTGCTGATGCCTCTGACGTTCATGAACGAAAGCGGCGAGGCCGTAGCGCAGATTGTGCGCTACTATCAGATCGATCTGTCCCGCCTCCTCGTCCTAACCGATGACGTGGCGCTGCCTTTAGGGCAGCTTAGAATGAAAATCAATAGCGGAAGCGGCGGCCATAACGGCCTCAAAAGCATTGAGGATCATTTACAGACCAACCGGTATGCGAGGCTCCGAATTGGAGTCGGCGACCGCGAAGAGGGAGATTTGACGAGTCATGTGCTCGGCAGATTTTCTGAAGTGGAAGAAAAGCTCATTCCGGGCGTTCTGGAAAGGGCTGTCCAGTCAGTTGAAATTTGGCTGGACAAAGGAATAACCAGTGCGATGGATTTTGCCAATGTGCGTATATAAATCCATCACACCCCGAGCATTGGAGAATGTATGAAGAAAGAGAGAAAAGGGCTCTATGAAGGGATGTATATCCTGAGCGCTACGCTCAGCGATGACTCTCGCAAGAAAGCCTTTGAAAAAATTACGGATGGTATCTCCCAGAAAGGGGGAGAAATCCACAAGATTCACGAGCAGGGCAGACGCAAGATGGCCTATTCGATCGATGGCAAGCGCGAAGGGTACTACTACGTGCTTTATTTCACTGCGCCTACCCAGGCAATCCTCGAGCTTTGGAAGGAGTATCACCTCCACGAAGATCTCATCCGCTTCCTCACGATGAAAGTGGAGAAAGTGCAAGAGACGCTCGAATTTAAACCCCTCAAAGCGGTAGGTTAAGCATGTTTCCAAATAGAAGAACAACGACTCCCGCAAACCCAACAGCTGTAGCTGACTCTCCTTTTGCAAAGAAGAAGAAAAGCTGTCCGTTTACCGCATCGAAAGTCGATGGAATTGACTACAAAGATATTGAAACGCTCCGTCTTTTTATCACGGAACGGGGCAAAATCCTGCCGCGCCGCATTACAGGCGTTTCCTATTATTATCAAAAACTGCTCAAAAAGGCGATTAAGCAGGCCCGTCACATGGCGCTTCTTCCCTTCGTAGCGGAAGAGTAAGAGGAGTTCAAGATGAAACAACAATTGCTTTTACTCGAAGATGTTGAAGCTCTCGGGAAAAAAGGGGAAGTTGTCTCCGCAAGACCGGGTTATACTCGTAACTTTCTCCTCCCCAAAGGCTTTGCCGTTATCGCTAATGCGAATATGCTCCGCAAGCAAGAGCGCTTGAGAGCGGAAAGGGAAAAACAGGCAGTCGTCGACAAGCAGGAAGCGGAAGCGCTTGCCCGTCAGATCGAATCTGCAGTCGTTGAGACGAAAGTCAAAGTCGATCCGGACGGACACATGTATGGCTCCGTATCTGCCGCTGACATCGCTCTTCTCTTCCAGGAAAGAGGGATCCCAGTCGAAAGAAAGAACGTTTTGCTTTCTCGACCGATCAAACAGATCGGCGCGCACAAGATCTCTTTCAAATTGAAAGAGGGCGTTCTCGCATCCTGCGATGTCACGATCTCGGCAGAAGGAGGCATCGCCCCGAGCGCAGCTGCAGTCGTAGCGCCTCTTCCTACAGAAGAGAAGCCGGAAGAGGAAAAGAGCGAATAAGCTCTTTTTTTCTCAAAGCTCAAAAAGGCGATCCGGTCATCCGGACCGCCTTTTTTCTTTAAGAAATTGACATGAAAAATTAACTTCTGTAAAACTTTTCTTTAAAAGTTCTTTATGGAGTTTTTATGTCCCAGCCAGTCAGATCTCTTTCGATCAATCAAAGACCCATATCTCTCCATCATCCGAACAAAGCAGTCAGGGGTATTGGCCCTGTGAAGCGCCGAAAAGCGGAAACGTTCCGGGAGGGCTCGGGTGGATCTTTAAGGGGTGATTGGACCGATCGTATCGTTCGAAAAGTCAGATACTACCTCGATAAAATCAAACGCAATACGGGCGAACAAGAACCACCACCGCCGCCATCTAGACGGTCGTGTTGCTGTTAATAATAAGAGACAGGCTTTTTTGTTCGCAGGAAAAATAAGCTTATCGCTACACTGGCCAAATCTAAAAAATTCCTTAACAAGGAAGGTCCTATGTCTTCGCCAATAGAATCAACTATAGAATCAACTTGGGAATACAAAAAACTCCAGGAAGAGGTTCCTCCTCTGCCTGAGGGCACCGTAGATTTCACCTATGACTCTGATACCACAGTAGGCGATCTCCAAACCAGGATGAAACAGCAATTTCCTTCGAAATATAAATACATAGACATAGGGATCGTTTGGCGGACAGGGCGATGTTGTTGGGAGAAGAGATCTATGACACTTCTCACTCGAGAGCAGACAGTGAAAGTAGAGCCGTTTTTTAAAAAGGCCTGGTACTGCGTAGTCTTTGATGCAGAATGGAGATCAAACCCGAGCTTGTAGAGAGAAGAGAAATTCTGTTAAGATCTCCTCCTTATGGAAATTCTCATTACCGGCGCTGCCGGCATGATTGGCTCAGGTGTTGTTCGCCATCTCAACGATCTTGGTTTTGATCATTTGATTCTCGTCGACGATCTGAAGAGCGGCGACAAGTGGAAAAATCTCGTCGGCAAACAGTTTAAAGAGATCATCTCCAAGCACAAGATCTTCGAGTGGCTGGAGGAAAGAGGGGGCGAAGTGGATGCCATCATCCATTTGGGCGCTTGCTCCAGCACTGTGGAAACGGACGCCGACTATCTGCTTGAGAACAATTACCGGTTCACCATTCGTTTGGCTAGTTGGGCGCTAGAGGCGAATAAGCGATTTATTTACGCATCTTCCGCTGCGACATATGGAAGTGGCAGTCTTGGCTTTTCAGATGACGAGGCGAGCTTGGAGAGCTTAAGGCCTCTCAACATGTACGGCTACTCAAAGCACCTGGTCGATCTTTGGATGAAGAGGGAAGGGGTGTTAGGCAGGGTTGTCGGACTTAAATACTTCAACGTCTTTGGCCCCAACGAATATCACAAAGGGCAGATGGCTTCGATGATCTTCAAAATGAAGGAGAAGGTCGAGACGGAAGGGGTTATCAAGCTCTATAAGTCGAATGATCCGAAGAGATATTCGGACGGCGGACAGATGAGAGATTTCATCTATTTGAAAGATGCCGTTCGGATGACGTGTGGTTTTTTAGATCAGCCAAAGATAGGCGGCATTTTCAATATCGGTCAGGGAAGAGCAACGACCTGGAACGAGTTGGGAGCCGCTCTTTTTAAAGCGATGCAAAAAGAGCCGAATATTCACTACATCGATATGCCCCAAGAGATGAGCCGCCAGTACCAAAACTACACCTGCGCCGATATGGGGAAACTCTGCCGGATTTTCCAGACAAAATGGATGTCAATAGAGACGAGCGTCGCTGATTATATGGGCTTTTTGAAAACGGGCGCAAGATGGTGAAGTTGGAAAGAGCGTTTGGCCGATTTAGGAAGTTTAAGGCGCTCGTTCTCGGCGATCTCATGCTCGATAGTTATACGACGGGGAGAGTCAAGCGGATTTCTCCTGAGGCGCCAGTCCCCGTCGTGGAAGTGTTGAGGCAAGAGTCCAGGCCCGGCGGCGCCGGCAATGTCGCTCTCAATCTGGCTGCGCTTGGCGGCGAGGTGGTTGCGCTAGGGCGGATCGGACCGGATCAGGCCGGAGAGGAGATCCGATCCAGGCTGGAAGAGAAGGGGATTGACGCAAGTTCTTTAGTTGTTGAGCCCGGTTATCAAACGACCATCAAAAATAGACTCATTGCCGATAGCCAGCAGCTCTTGAGAGTCGATTTTGAATCGATTTCGCCTCTTGCAAAAAGTTTGGAAGAGAAGGTGTGCAGGCAGCTGGAGAATTTGATTTCTAAAGTAGAAGTTCTCGCCGTTTCTGATTATGGAAAAGGGTTTTTGACTGATCGAGTGACCCAAAGAGCCCTTCAGATTGCAAGAGAGGCAAAAGTGCCGGCTATTGTCGATCCAAAGGGGATCGATTTTGCCAAATACAAGGGCGCCAAGATCCTCAAGCCGAATCTTTCCGAAGCCTATGCGGCGGCAAAAAAGGGACCTCATATTTACCTCGATGAGGTCGCTCGTATAGTTTTGGATATGTCGGAGGCAGATCTTCTTTTGATCACAAGATCCGAGGCGGGGATCTCCCTTTTCGACAAAGGGGGCAAAAGGAGCGATTTTCCGGTTCGCTCAAAAGAGGTCAAAGATGTCACAGGGGCAGGAGATACTGTTCTTGCGATGATCTGTCTGGCTGTTGCAAGCGGAATTGAGATCGAATTGGCTGTTCAGCTCGCCAATATCGGCGCAGGGCTATCGATCGAGCGGCTCGGCTGCGCGCAGATCACCTTGTCGGAAGTGGCCAGGCGTCTTTTGGAATACGAGGCAGATGGGAAAATCTTCGATGAGGGGAGATCCCCTGCTTTTCATCAGGCGCTAAAAGAGCGGCGCTACAATCTACTTGTTTTAGAGCCGAAGCAAAAGATAACAAGCGCCCTTTTTTCAGCCATACGGAAATGTTCCGGGAAACAAGATGAGGAGCTCATTGTTTACGCGCCAGAGAGCCACCCTGAAGATGAACTCGTCTCACTGCTCAATTCACTCAACGAGGTCGATTCGATCGTTTTAAAAAAAGAGGGGCTTCAAAAGCTCATGCATACGGCAAGTCCTTACTCAGTATATCTTTTAAAGGAAGAAAAAATTGTCTCCCCCTCCGATTTTTTCTCTAAAAAAAACAGTATTGTTTTTTTTTGAAATCCGCATAATTGACTTGTATGTTGAGAATGAATATTTTTTTAAAAACCGTTCTTGCGGCTCTTCCCCTTTTGGCAATCGCTGAAGAAGAAGCGCCATTTGTGTCCAGCATTCCTCCCAATCCAGAGGAAGAGGCTCCGGTTTTTTTGAAGCAGCTCGTTTTAGCGGACGCTACCGAGGATTCTGTCTCTGGAAAAGAAGTAGACCTCGATTCTTATCCGAGCCTTAAGGCGCTTTTAGAGGAAAAATACTTCAACCAGCCTCTTACTGAAACAATCTTGATGGAGATCCGAAAGGAAATTCTCTCCTACTTTAATCAAGAAGAGCAGTTTTTAGCTGCAGTCGAATATCCCATTCAAGAGGTCTCTTCGGGCGTTGTCACAATGAACCTTTTAAAAGCGAAAGTGGGCAAGGTGACCTATCCCGACAGCTATTGGTTTACTCCCGATTACTATCAAAAAAGACTCTACATGCCCGAGGGGAGCGTCATCGATAAAGAGGCCATGTTAAATAATATTGCCTGGATCAACAGGAACCCATTTCAGTTTGTGTCCGCAGTTGTCAGCCCTGGCGAAAAACCGGGGATGACCGATATTGCCTTTCAGGTGAGGGATCGCTTCCCGGTCCGTTTTTATGTCGGGGCAGACAACACAGGGACCTCTTTTATTGAGCAGGGGCGTCTTTTTACCGGATTTACCTGGGGGAATTTTTTTGGAAGAGGCGATTTGCTCTCTTTTCAATACACCGGATCTCCCGACTTCCACAGATTTAAATCCTACTATGGCAACTACACTTGCTATCTGCCCTGGAAACACACGTTGATCCTTTTCGGCGGCTATGCGACGATCCATCCCGACATCTCAAGTTTTAAGAGCGAAGGTCAAAACGGACAGATGAGCGGCAGATACACGATTCCGTTCAAACCCCTTTATACGGCTTTGAGTCACGAGGTTCTCTTTGGTTACGACTTTAAGAACTTGAATAACAGCCTCTTTTTTGTAGGCGAAACCCTTTTCCCCGTCGTTCAGAGCACAGTCCAAATTTCCCAATTTGTTGTGGGATATCAGCTCCAATACGAGGGGGAGAGGCTTAAGCCCTTCATGAAGCTCGAACTATTCTTCAGTCCTGCCGAGATGGTGCCAAAACAAAACGATGCGGCGTTCCAGGCGCTCCGTCCTGGCGCCGAGGCGAGATATGCATATGGAAAGGGAATGCTCAGCGATGTGATCAAAATACCGAGAGATTTTTCTTTCGCATACACACTGCGAGGCCAATATTCATCAACGGCCCTGATTGCGAGCGAACAGTTCCCTCTTGGAGGGTACGATACGGTCCGCGGCTATGACGAAAGAGTCTACAACTCAGACAGCGCGGTCTGCGTGAACCTGGAAATCCGATCTCCGCCTCGCCATTTTTCCAGCACAAGGAAAGATGCGCTGACTATTCTCGCCTTCTTCGACTATGGCTTTGGCCACAACCGCGATATGGGAGATGGAGTGCCTTCGTCTCAGTACCTCATGGGCGTGGGTCCGGGGATCAGATACACCTACTCTCCTTTCGTATCCGCCCGGATCGATTATGGGTTTAACCTCCACAGCGTCTTTGGAGATTCCCATTCAGGCAGAGTCCATGTCGGAATTACGGCAGGCTATTGATATTGGGGACGTCTATACCGCTCGTGATTCAAGAATCGGTTCTGGCGTCGTCGGGCAGCCG
>MGLY01000022.1:15873-21895 GCA_001794935.1 Chlamydiae bacterium RIFCSPHIGHO2_12_FULL_49_9
TAGGTTGGGTTGCTTCGACGCCGGCTACGCCTGGCTCAAATTGAAGGCGCCTCCTTGCCATTTCCCGATTCTTGAATCACTCCCGGTATAAAAAGAAGACATCCCAATTTTTCTGCTTAGGCGTATTGGCGGTTGCCGCTGATTGCATTGCGGACCAGGTCGGCAAGCCCTTGAATCAGAGCTTGCAGAAGTGTCTGAGCGACCACTTGCGCTGCAGCCGGTATCGCGATAGCTGCATGCCTGCCGATGTTGCTAAAGTAATCTTCTGCTGATGTAGAATCTTTATCAAGCCAGGCAGTAATCGACGCGATCGATACTGCTCCAAGTCCAATGGCCAGGATCGAATAGGCGACTGTGGCTACTGTGGCGGCCGTTTTCGCTGCCGCAGCTGCGGCGAAGACGGATCCGCCTGTTGCGATGGCCAGCGCTGTAACTGTAAAAAAAGCTGCTTGATTTACTGTCATAAAAACCTCATTAATTTGAAATTGGGTGGAATTTTAACAAAACTAGTTTTAGATATCATCAGTTTTCTTTGTAAACTAATTTTTCTCTGTTCTTTTGGATGGCTATCATAAATTCTTGAGGGATGTCGGGCTTCGAGATGAGGAGATCGAGAGCCTCTTTTGCCTCGTCGTATTTGCCGAGACAATAGCTGCATTCGGCAAATTGAAGTAAAATGCCCCAGTCGTACATCCAGTAGCTCACAAAAGTGGCGTCATTTGATTTTGGAATGGGAAGAGCGTATTTGGAAAGGACATACCCCATGTAATAATTTTTACTATAGATGTGGTGACGGATGAGATGGTAAAGAGGCTCTACCCTCGAGGGCCTATTTTCGTAGGCTTTGAGATAGCTTTGGGTAAATATCTCCGGGGGCATATGAAGCGCTTCCTGGAGCACCCCTACCTGGAGCAGTGAGTGGAAGATCTCCTCGTCCCAGCCCTGCATTTTGGATCTCTTTTCATACCATTTGAGCGCCAGTGGATAATCGGGAACATTGAGATAGCTCTGCGCCAGATAGTAGACATATCGGGTGTTATCAGGCGCTTCTTCAAGAGCTTTTTCGAGCAGCTTTGCGTCTTTGAGATATTTTTGAGGATCGGAAGATCTCGAACCGGTTGTGTGAGATAGAATCACGCAGTGTTTAACGAGCTCCCATGTTTTTGCCCGATCGCTCAAGAGGGTTTCATGGACGACTCCTTTCCATCTCCACTCTTTTTTGGGATCGATTATGAGAATGCGGCCATAATCCAGATTATGGCCTACCTGTCTGATGGTAAATTGATAGGAGTCCTTTGAGAGGTCGGGCAAATGAAAATCTTCGAAGCGCATCAGCTCCTCATCTGCATCCATGAACCAGACGTAGTCGCATTTGTCTTTTGCAAGATCTAACGCCTGATTTCTGTTCACTTCAAAATTCAACCAGGGCCTCTCAAAGAGCTCTCCGGGGATATCTCTCATGTAGTTTTGGATGATCTCTTGAGTCCCATCGGTTGATCCCGTATCGACGATGACCCAATAGTCGATGAGATCTTTCACAGAGGAGAGGCTGTTTAAAATGACGTGGCTCTCGTTTTTGACGATCATGTTGAGACAGATCGTCTTTTTCGCCTCGGCTGTAAATAGCGAGCAAACAAACAAAAGGTGGAAGAGATAGCGCACGACCCTCCGGAATAAAAGGAGGCGAGATCTTAAGCTGTCAACTTTTTATTTTCAATCATTCCTCCGCCCAAGCAAAGATCGCTATTGTAAAAGACGACCGATTGACCCGGACTGATCGCTCTTTGAGGGCGATCAAAAAGAATGTGGAAGAGCCCATTTTCCAGCGGGTAGATAGCGCAGCTTTCATCTGCTTGCCGATATCGAACTTTCGCTTTGCATTTATAGGGGAAAGAGGGAGGCGCTTCCGCGACCCAGCTTATATTCGAGCAGATGAGCTCATTTGAGTAGAGCGCCGGATGATCGGCTCCTCTTTCTACGAAGACGATATTTTTCTCAGAGTCTTTGCCGACGACGTACCAGGCATCTCCCTCGCCGCCAAGACCCATCCCTTTTCTCTGGCCGATCGTATAAAAAGCGGAGCCGTCGTGCTGACCCACCGTTTCGCCGCCAAGTGTTTTAAAAGGTCCCTGCTTTAGACCGAGGTAGTTCGATAAAAAGGGCTTAAAATCCCTTTTGCCGATAAAGCAGATGCCGGTGCTGTCTTTTTTCTCGGAGGTGGGGATTTTTTGTTGTCTCGCAATCGCCCGAACCTCTTTTTTGGTCAAATGGCCGATGGGGAAGAGCACTTTTTGAAAGGCCTCTCGCTTCACAAGGTGAAGAAAATAACTTTGGTCTTTTTCTGGATCGAGCCCCTTTAAAAGGCGCCCTTCACCGTCGAGCCTACAGTAATGGCCGGTCGCAAGGTAATCGGCGCCGAGCTCCATTGCTTTGTCTAGAAAAACTTTGAATTTGATCTCCCGATTGCAGAGGACGTCGGGATTGGGGGTGAGGCCGGCCTTATAACCCTGCAGGAACTCGGCAAAGACCGACTCTCGATACTCTTCGACGAAGTTGACGCTATAGTAGGGGATCTTTAGAAGGTTGCAAACGGAGATGACATCTTCGAATTCGCGGCTCGCCTTGCAGACGCCATGCTCATCGGTCTCCGCCCAATTTTTCATGAAGAGGCCGATGACTCGATAGCCCTGGGCTTTCAAGAGATAGGCGGAGACAGAGGAATCGACCCCCCCGGACATTCCAACGACAACTGTTTTTTGCATGCGGCATATTATGCTCTATTGAGAGTAGCTTTTCAATCTTTCAATCCGCTCTTCCAGAGGGGGGTGACTCGCAAAGAGCCGGAGGAGTCCCTTTCTCCCAGTGTGGGAGATCTTAAAGGCCGCCATCGCGGGGCTCTCCTCCGGATTTTGGATGTCCTGGAAATTGCGCAGCACCTGAAGGGCTGAGATCATCGAAGTCTTGCCAGCAAGTCTTGCCCCGCCGGCATCCGCCCTAAATTCTCTAAAGCGAGAGTAGGCTGCAATGACAAGAGAGCCGAGGATCATGAAGACCACCTCGAAGAGATAGACAAAGATGCGGTAGCTCATATAGCTATTATTTGAACTGTTGTCTCGGCTCCTGCCCATGCCGGAGATGGCATAGGCCAAAACTCTTGCGAGGAACATGACGAAGGCGTTGACCACCCCTTGAAGAAGGGTCATCGTCACCATGTCGCCGCTCGCGATGTGGGAGATCTCATGGGCGAGCACCCCTTCGAGCTCTTGTCCTTTCATCCGGGCGAGAAGGCCGGTGGATACGGCGACGAGGGATCTCTTCCTGCTCGGACCCGTCGCGAAGGCATTTGCCTCATTGGAAGAATAGACGCCGACCTCAGGGGCAGAAGGGAGATTTGCGCTCCGGGCGAGGCGCCCAATCAGATTCAGCAGCATCCTCTCTTCGGGGTTCATCGTATTGGGGCTGATTACTTTGACGCCCATCATCCACTTGGCGATCTTTCTGGAGAGGGCGAGCGAGATGAGAGCCCCGCCCATTCCCCAGATCAAACAGAAGGCCATCAAAGAGGAGTAGTCGAGCCCATATGCCTGAAAGTAGGGGCGGATGTTGAGCAGACTTAAAACCGTTGAAATCGTCAAAACGACAACGAAGTTTAAAGCGAGGAAAAGAAAAATTCTTTTTGCAAAAGTCATGATGTTTTCTCCGGAGGCGAGTTTATACTCGCGCCTCTAAGCGGGCACAGTATAGCAAAAAAGGGGAAAGTTTTGCAAGGCGCACGCTTTTGATTGCGCGAAAATTTTCTTTCTGTCATCTATTCGCTGAAAAACTTCGTTGAGAGGCACGTCAAAGCGGGTTTTGAAAAAAATCTTGAGAGATTGCAGGGGTCAATGGGTAAAATAGGGATTAAACCGAAATGGGGCGAAATTCAACTGAGCAAGGTCAAAAAAGCGATGGGAGATGATTGCGCCTGTTTTGTTTTGATATCTTGCAGTACGCCGGCATCAGACGGAAAAATGAACGTCGAAATGAATTATGAAGGGGACGAGAGTCTCGCTGCATTTCTTGTAGAAAACGCCGCTCAAGTTTTCGATGAGAGGCTTCTTCGCCGCGAATCAAAATAAATTAACCTTTCTTGATTCGAATTTTGATGCGATCTATGATTCGAGCGCCATGACTGCTCTTTTTAAATACAAAAACTGGCTGAAAAGCCACCTTCCCGAAATCAAAAAAGAGTACTTTGAGTTTTTGCGCTTCCGCTCGATCAGCGCCGATCCCGCCTACAAAAAAGAGATGGCTGCTTGTGCAGAGTGGCTCAAAAACTACATCGCTGAAAAAACAGATCTAAAAGCAGAGCTCATCCCGACAGATGGCTATCCGCTCGTTTACGCGGAGAGCAAATTCGTTCCAAAAGCCAAAACCCTTCTCATCTACGGCCACTACGATGTGCAGCCTGTTGATCCTTTGGATCTTTGGAAAAGCGATCCCTTTGAACCCGTAGAGAGAGAGGGGAAGATATTTGCGAGGGGAGCAGTCGATGACAAGGGGCAGATTTTTTATGCCATTGTCGCTGCCAGATGCTGGCATGAGTTAGTACCTGACCACAAAAATTTTCAGAAGAATTTGCGCCCAGATTTTTCTGTCCAGCAAAGCGCGGAGAGCGACGGCAACTTGCATCAAGTTGTCGAGCGCGAGCGCAAAGCTGGGCGGGAAAAGATGGGTCAAATTCCTGAAAATTTTTGTGGGAGGGTACTAGGACGCCCATTGGCAATTAATCTCAAATTCTGTATCGAGGGGGAAGAGGAGTCCTCCAGCAGGGGGCTTGCAGGCGCGCTTCCCTCTTTGAAAGAGAAGCTCAAGGCAGACGCTCTTGTAGTTGTGGACTTCGATCAGTTTGATGAGAAGACGCCGGCTCTTTCAATGGGGGCCAGAGGTCTTGTCGCTCTAGAGGCGACAATCATCGGATCGAACAGCGATCTTCACTCCGGTCTTTATGGAGGAGCCGCTTACAATCCGAACCGGGCGCTCTCTGAACTGATTGCGAAGTTTTGGGATAAGGATGGACGCATTGCCGTAGAGGGTTTCTACGACGATGTTGCCGAGATGAAAGAGGCCGATCTGAAACAGTTTGCTTTTTCACTAGACGAGGAGAGAGTGGCCAAAGAATTTGGGATCCGCTCCTATGGGAAGGAAAAAGGGCGCTTTTTGGGCGAGGCGGTCTCAGCGCGTCCCACCTTGGAGATCAACGGCTTATCGGGCGGATACGCGGGCGCCGGCATAAAGACAGTCATCCCTGCCAGGGCAAACGTCAAAATTACCTGCCGTCTTGTTCCGAACCAAGACCCGAAAAAAATAGGGCGTCTCGTCGCAGAGTTTATGGAAAAAAACACCCCATCCGGCATGAAGATCGAGATCACCCAACACGGCGGGGAAAAAGCATTTCGGGCAAGACCCGATTCTGTAATTGCCAAGGCGGTTGCTCAAGCATCCACTGAAGTGATGGGCAAAAAGACGGTCAATACTCTTTCCGGGGGTTCGATACCGATTATAGCCGCTCTTTTAAAGACAATTCAGGCGGAGATGGTTGGGATGGGCTACGGACTGCCTACAGATAACATTCATGCTCCGAACGAGCATTTTAGCATGGATCGCTTTGAAAAGGGTTTTTTAACCTTGGCAAGGGCATTTGAACTATACAGCGGGATAGACATATGAGCGCAATAGAGAAAGTGGTCGATTTTCTGGAAGAGAAAGAAGAAAAGGAGATGGTCTCCTTCTGGCAGATTCTCGGCCCTCTCTTCCTCCTCTCCACCCTGGCGGTCGCCGCCCAGTCGATCCCGTTTGATCTCCTCCTCATCGGGGGCGTAGGACTTTATCTCAGCGCCCGCTGGGGAATGAGAGGCTGCGCATGGAGCTTTGCTCTATTAGCCGTTAGCGCCGGCTTAAAACACACTTTCTTGGAAACAAACCATCTTTGGGCCCTCGGTCTTGAAGGTTCGCTTGCCTGCTGTCTTCTCATTACAGCCCT
>MGLY01000022.1:21910-24787 GCA_001794935.1 Chlamydiae bacterium RIFCSPHIGHO2_12_FULL_49_9
ATTCGAAGATCTCAAATCGGACCACTCTTCGATCTTGATCCTCAACGAAGTGTTGAGAAAAACTTCTGCTCATACCGAGCAAGAAAAAGAGACTCTTTCCACCGATTCTCTAGCTCAAGAAGCGCGTCTGATGCATCTACTCAGCGATATCGATGCGGCTCGGGCGGAACTCAATCGCCTGAGAAGCAGCGATCCGCTCTCGATAGAAAATAAAAAGCTCCAAGATGAGATCAACGGGCTCCGCTGCCAAAAAGAGCAAACCCACCAGGTCAATGAGACTGTCGTCAAACTCCATGCAAAAGAGGCGCTCAAGGCAAAAGAGGCCATTGAAGAGATCCAGGCGCTCAAGGAGGAAAAAGGAGAGCTCCTCGCAAACCTCTCTGCTGCCCGCGTCGAAGTGGCAACCCTTTCAGAGCATTTGGAACAGACAACAGTTGAGCTGGAGCGCGCGCGTATCAAAAAAGAGGAAATCCAGGACGTCCAAACTGAGCGAAATTTCCTCCAGGAGCGGCTTAAAAAAGCAGAGATGGAGATCGCCCTTGTCAAAGCGGGCCCTGCGGCGAAAGAGGCTGAGGCGCTCCACGCTCTTAAAAAAGAAAAAATTGTCCTCATAGAAAGACTTGCCAAAGCAGACGCCGATCTAGCGGCTCTTCGAGACAAAACTGTCTCCTATCAAAAGGACAAAGAAGCTCTCATTGCTCTGCAACAAGAAAAGACAGTCCTTGCCGACCGGCTCTCAAAAGCGGAAGAAGAGTTTGCAGCGCTTCAAAATAAAACAGCCTCTTATGAGAAAGATCAGGAGAGACTCCAAACACTCGAAGAGGAAAAAGCGGCCCTTTCAACGAAAGCCTCGGCCCAGGAAATTGAGCTCGAAGTTTTGAGAGAAAAAGTTGCGCGCGCCCAAGAAGGGGCTGATGAGCTGGGAGCTCTCCAGAAAGAAAAAGCAGAGCTGTTGGAACAGGTGCACAAGAATGAGTCGGAGATCGCGCATTTTCGCGAAAAATCAGTCGATCCGGCGGCGATGGAAGCTCTCAAAAAAGAGCGCGACAGCCTCTCGGAGATGCTGGTCTTAGCCCAGGAAAAGATCCAGACGCTCTCTCAGGTAGAACCCCTTTATATCCAACTAAAGAAGCAATTTGCCGAGAAAAATGAAATTCTCCAGCAGACCCGCGCCGATCTATTTAAAGCAGATACGGAGCTCCAGGCTCTCAAACTGGAAAAAGAGCAAATCTCCTTGACTCCTGTCGTCAGCTTTGAAGAGACCAAGCAGGAACTCGAGCGACTCGATCGGGAAATTGCCGCCCTCGAAGAAGAGAATCAGCAGCTTCAAGAACTCATTTCTCAGATGACAGGAGAAACTCCTCCTGATAAGTCTAAAAAAAGGCCCAAGAGCGCTCCTCCGAGCGATCAGGACATGCTGTTTTAAAAAGCAGTCAGGATCTCAGGACCTGACTGTGTGATTAAAATCGTGTGTTCCCACTGAGCGGACGGCTTGCCGTCTTTTGTTCTTACTGTCCAGCCATCTTTCTCGTCGATGACTCCCTCTCTCTTTCCTGCATTGATCATGGGCTCGATGGTAAATGTCATTCCCGGGACAAATGCGATTTTCAGATCGTTGTAGTGGTGGGGGATTTCGGGAGGCTCGTGGAACTGGAGTCCGACGCCGTGTCCGACAAATTGATTGACGACGGAGCATCCATATTTTTTTGCGACCTCTTCGATCACATCTCCGATTTGATAGACAAAGTTTCCAGGCCTACATACCTTGATTGATTGATTGAGACACTCTAACGAGGCGTCCATCACTCGCTTCTTGTCCTCGGAAACGGGCCCAATTGCCACCATGCGGCTGCAGTCGCCAAAATACCCATCCAGGATGCAAGAGACGTCGATATTTAAAATATCGCCTGTTTGAAGGGGGCGCTGATCGGGTATTCCGTGGCAGATCACTTCGTTAAGCGAGGTGCAGATCGTCTTTGGATAGGGGGGAGAGCCATAGCCAAGAGGCGCAGGGGTGGCGCCCTTTTCTTTGTGGAGTTTGCGGGAGAGCTCATCGAGCTCAAGCGTCGTGATTCCCGCTTTCGCATGGCGGCAAAGGGCGTCCAAAATCTCAGCTGTGACAAGGCATGCGGCCTTAATCCCTTCGATCTGTTCGGGAGTCTTAATGAAGATGCCGTACTTCGCCTTGTATTGTTTATTTAGCGCCGCTAAATCGGGCGCGTTGGGATAATGGCATTTTTTCCATTTTTTCCCGCTTCCGCACCAACAAAGATCATTTCTTGAAATCATGGCTCCAAGTCTACCAAACTATCGTAAAATATTCGATGCAAAAATAGGCCGTGGGCGGGAGCAGTGACCCCTGCAGCCTTTCTGTCTTTAGAGGCTAGAAGAGCGGGTATGCAACCATCGCAGAGTTTGCCCATGCCGATGTAGACGAGAGTGCCGACGAGATTGCGGACCATTTTGTAGAGGAACCGGTCTCCGACAAGGCAGATTTGGAGTCGATCGGACATCTGATCAAAGGTGATTTTCTCAATCGCGCAAATCGGATTTTCCGCTTTTTCATTGGCAAAAGCGCTAAAATCTTTTTGCCCTAATAGATCCTTCGCCGCCCGCTCCATTTTGTTGAGATCGAGAGCTGCTTTCACGTGCCACGAGTAAAGCCTATGGATCGGGTTTTGCACCGGGCCGAGACAGAGGCTGTAGCGGTATTCTTTCGAGCTCGCATCGAGAGTTGGGTGGAATGTGATTTCGCAAGGGAGGAGCTCTAAAACGCGGATATCTGCGGGCAGGGCCGCGTTGAGCCCTCCCAAGAGCCGATAGGGATCGATCTCTTTGGAGATGCTAAAGCTGACCGATTGCCCCTCGGCGTGGACG
>MGLY01000023.1:0-14604 GCA_001794935.1 Chlamydiae bacterium RIFCSPHIGHO2_12_FULL_49_9
AAAAAGCCGTTTACCACTGAAAGGAGGTGCGCCTACCTCCGCCTCATCAAAATGTGGTGAACTTTACTATCAGAAAGAGACAGAAGGCTTGCCCTCTGTCTCTTTTGAATGATTAGATCTTGATGTATTTGTCGCCGGGCTTTGGACCGCTGGGCAAGCCGATTCCTTTGTCGCCGCCGGGCGTTGGGAATTGGAATTGGCCGGGATCTTCGCCGTTGATGATCTTGTTCACCATCTCGCGCCACTTCTCAACCGTTTCGACAAAAAGGGCCGCAAATCTGCGAAGAGCGGAAGCGTCTACGCCAAGACCCATGTCAATCACGCAGTGCATGAGGATCAGCTCTTCTTTGGGAGCCACGCCGATACCGCCGCCGGCCATTTGACCGCCGAGCATCGATCCTTCAAGAAGGCGCTCGTAGAGTTTTAGACGGATCTTGTCATCTTTGGGAAGCCCGTCGAGAATTGGGGAGTAGAGATAGAGTCTATCTGAATTGGGCTCGTAGGTGATGTGGAGCGAAAACGTATTGTCGATGCCGAGAATACAGGTATTATTTTCATCAAAGTTCAAATTTTCGAGATTGAGTTCCTTGCCAAACTCTCTTAGATTCGCTTTGGCATTTTCGTAGGACATTGTGTTCCTCCTGAATCGTTTTTTAATATCATATCTTTCTATCTATCTCGAGTAAAGGCTTTTCCCATCGGAAAAACACTCAAAAAAATAGTGGATTACAAATTCGCAGAAACCTGTATATGCTTTCGGCGCAAAAAGTGGCAAGAATTTTTTGAACCTATCCGCAATGTGGGAACAAAAACTCGGGGGATCTTTCGAGCGCTTTTTCCCTTTTTCTCCTCGGAAATATTGAGGCAATATTCCCCTCGTCGGAAAATGAAAAAATCATCTCGAAATCTCTCCCCGCCTTTTTGTTCCGACATTGCGGATAGGTTCTAGAGAAGACCTAAAAATTCCCCAAATCCTATTAGTAATATTTTACTTGAAACTAAACTATAAATCTATATTAAAAAGGCATATGGATAACACCTCTAAAGGAACTCCTTCCCCATTAGGCTTTACTCCCCAGGGAGCCGGAGGGAATTTCGCCCTCTATTCAGCCCATGCGACAAAGGTCTGTCTGGGGCTATTTGCTCCGGGGTCCTCCCATCCCGATAAAGAGTTTCCCCTAAACCGAACAGGCGATGTTTGGCATATCGGGATAGAAAACCTGCCCAAAGAGATCGATTACGCCTTTCGGTGCGAAGGGCCCTACGACCTCTCAAAAGGACTTCTTTTTAAAAGCGATCATTGGCTATCCGACCCTTACGCCAAAATGCCCGATACCCCCTTAAAATGGGGCGCGCCAGCCTCCAAAGGGATCCAAACCCACACGCGATCAAGGGCCGCCCCCCTGCCTGCTTTTGACTGGCAAGGGACATCTCCTCCCAAAATCAAACAGGAAGATCTCATCATCTACGAGATGCATGTGCGCGGGTTTACCCAACACCCCTCGAGCAAAACGAAATCTCCGGGCACCTTTCTCGGCCTCATTGAAAAAATCCCCCACCTGAAAAAACTCGGCATCAACGCAGTGAGCCTTCTCCCTGTTTTCGAGTTCGATGAAACTCATACCAAAAATGTCGATCCCAAAACGGGCAAACACCTTCCAAACTATTGGGGCTACAATCCTCTTCACTATTTCGCCCCCATGAGAAGATACGCCGAAACATCTCCCATCCTCGAATTTAAAACGATGATAAGAGAGCTCCACAAAAATGGGATTGAGGTTCTCCTCGATGTCGTCTACAACCACACAGGAGAGGGGAAAAAAGAAGATTGCCACACAAGCTTTCGGGGGATCGACAACCCCACCTATTACATGGTCGATGAAAGGGGCGGGTATCGCAATTTTACCGGGTGCGGCAACACTTTTAACACCAACCACCCGGCTGTATCTGAGCTCATCCTCGACAGCCTTCGCTACTGGATCGAGGAGATGCACGTCGACGGGTTTCGATTCGATCTCGCCTCGATTTTCACAAGGGATCAAAAAGGGCACTTCATTCTCCATCCGCCCATTCTCGCTTTAATGGCCAAAGATCCGCTGATCTCTCAAGTAAAACTCATCGCAGAGGCCTGGGATGCAGCAGGACTCTACCAGGTGGGCTCTTTTCCCAAGTGGGGACCCTGGATGGAATGGAACGGCCCTTATAGGGACCACGTGCGGAGATTTTTAAAGGGAACAGACGGAGAGGCGGGATTCTTTGCAAATGTCCTGTCGGGCAGCGAGACGATCTACGGCTACACAAAAACGCCTCTTCACAGCGTCAATTTCATCACGGCGCACGACGGCTACTCTCTTCGCGATCTCGTCACCTATCAGCAAAAGCACAATCTGGGCAACGGCGAAATGAATCACGACGGCCTTTCTCAAAACGACAGCTGGAACTGCGGAGCTGAAGGCCCCACAAACAACCATGCCATCCAGGAATTGAGAGAAAGACAAATGCGCAACTTTTTTCTCTCTTTATTTCTCTCGCAGGGAATCCCGATGATGCTCATGGGAGACGAATATGGCCACACAAGACACGGCAACAACAATCCGTTTGTGCAAGATAACGAGATCAACTGGTTTTTATGGGATCATTTAGAAAAAAATGAAAAGATCTTCTCTTTTGTCTCGGGGCTTATCTCGTTGAGAAAAAAAGTAGCCTCTCTTCGCCACACCCGTTTTCTCACAAACCAAGATGTCGATTGGCACGGCACGCAGCCCCACCTTCCGAATTGGAGCAGATCGATTCGTCTCGTCGCCTTTACCCTAAAAGGGGAACCTCCTCTTTACGCCGCATTCAACGCCGATTTCCGCCCCATAACAATTGCACTGCCTCAAGACAAAAAATGGTGCACGCTCGTCAACACAAATCTCGATTGGGATCAGCATCATCTTGTCGATTGGAACGAGAGTTCTGAAGCGCCCGCTCAAATTGAACTCGCTCCCCACTCTGCATTCCTTGGAATTGTTCTTTGATCTTCTCCAAAATCAAATCTGTCTGATATATTCGAATTTTGATTTCCTGGAGGAAAAACCATGCGTTATATTTCCGCACTTATGATTGGACTTTTCGCTGCAAGCTGCGCGCGCAATAACGATCAAATGAGCCGCTTTCACGAAGATGGAAGAGCCAAGCCAGTTGTCGCCGTGGCCTCCCTAATCGACACGACTTCTTTCGATGCTCCCTGGAGCCTCTCTGAAGAGTTTACAACGAGCATCGTGGGCCAAATCTCTCAAACGGGAACGATTTTCGTTCAAGCCCAAGAAGATTGTCCTTTCACTGAAAACCCCTTTGGCAATGATCTCTCCTGGATGAAGCGGGAATTCCAGGAGCACGAGTTCGTCGTCTTTATGGAGATGGTTGAACACGAAGCGGTTCCTGCATCAAAGGCGAAGAGAAACTTGCCTCCGCAAGAAGTCTCCACCAATCTCAACATGGCCGTTCGCATCCGCGTTGTCGATTTAAGAGGCAGCGAGCCGAAGATCGTTTTACAAGAGATGGTGCGCGAGAGCTATTTTGTTCCGAAAACTCTTCTTCCCACTGACTACTCACAAGTTGTTTGGGGAACGGATGAATATCGCAAGTCTCCGATGGGTATTGCCCACGCCCAGCTCATGCAGGAAATCGTAGCGCGCATCACCGACTACGTCCTTCTGGCAAAAAGCAGATGACTGAACTGGTGGGAGCGCTCGCTTTAGGGGCGCTCGCCCTTTTGGGCTTCTGGATCAGCTGGCGCAACAATCTTTTCAGCCTCCCGTTTGGCGAAAAATGGGAGATTCCCATTCGCCTGCCCCACGTGATCGGCGCCTTTTCCCTCTATTTTTTCTTCTCGTTTTTAGTCTCTTTTCTCTTCCATTCGGTCTTCCAGGTAAATCAGAACAATTTCTTAAAAGTGTCAAACTGGTTTAGTTTCATCGCCTCCTCTTGCGTCTTTGCCTCTCTTTTCATCTATTGGAAAATACTGCCCGAGAGAGCCAAGATGGGGGTTGCCGGAAGGGCGTTTGAAAAAGATGAGTTCGGCAAAGATTGCTTCTTTGCCCTTTTGGCTCTTCTCGCCGCATTTCCTCTCGTTCTATTTTTAAATCAGCTGATCGAATTGACCCTCACCTATGTTTTTCAGATCACCCAAATCCCCGATCAGCTCGCCGTCCGCTACCTCAAAGCGACGTTCGGCCATCCTCTTTATCTCTTGCTTGCGACAAGCGCGATCATTGTGCTCGCCCCACTCACCGAAGAGACTCTTTTTCGAGGATTTTTACAAAGTTTTATCAGACAGCATTTAGGGGTTAAACAGGCGGTGATCATCACATCGGCGTGCTTTTCTCTCTTTCACTACTCCTCTCAGCAAGGCCTCGGCAATCTCCCGATCGTCGGCTCTCTTTTCATCCTCTCTCTTTTCCTCGGATTTTTATATGAAAGACAGCGCTCGCTTCTCGCGCCGATTATTCTGCACGCTCTTTTCAATTCGATCAGCGTGCTGAATCTCTATTTTCTCGGAGGGTTTTCAGGCGGAATATGAAAATCGGAATTCTCCGACCTCAATTTTTGGCGTTTGGTCTTTCCGATATCGGTTTGACACGCCCAAATAACGAGGACGTCTGGGAAGCTCTGCCCGAGGTGGGATTTTTCGCCCTTGCCGACGGGATGGGAGGCCACCAAGCGGGAGAGATCGCCGCCAAAGAGACCGTTGCCCACCTTTGCAACTGGGCCAAAAAGGTGCGATCCCGCGATCCGGTGGAGCTCATTATCGAATTGAAAAGCGCCATCGAAAAGACGAATCAATCGATCTATCGGATGGGCAAATCCCAAAACGCCCTCAACGGGATGGGAACCACCCTTTGCTGTCTTTTTTGGACCGAACTCGGGATCGTCTATGCCCATGTGGGAGATAGCCGCCTATACCGCCTCAGAGATCAAAAGCTGGAGCTTCTCACCAAAGACCACTCTCTCCTCAGCAAATGGCTCGACACAGGCGAGCTCGCCCAAAAATGCGAGACCCCTTTCCCCTATAAAAATGTGATCACGAGGGCAGTCGGCACCTCTCCCAAAGCCAATCCGGAGATCGCCTTTTCCCTTCCTAAGCCAAACGATCTCTACTTCCTCTCTACCGATGGACTGACCGACGTCCTCTCGACAGACGATATGGAAAAAATTTTAAATCGCTCCCCGAATCTCGAAGATGCGTGTAAAAGGCTGATTCAAAAGGCGAAAATTAAGGGGAGTTCTGATAACATTACGCTCCTCTTAATCAAACAAATAGAAATCCATGTATTCCCAGAGGATCTACTTAGACAACAACGCGACGACGGAGCTCGATCCGAGCGTGTTGGAAGCGATGCTCAAAGAGCTGAAAGGGCCTCCGGCTAACCCCTCGAGCGTCCACTCGTTCGGCATCGATGCCCGAAAGCTTCTTACCTCAGCTCGTAAAACAGTCGCTGACTTCTTCCATGCAAAACCTGAAGAAGTGACTTTCACCTCCGGCGGTACGGAAAGCCTCAACCTCCTCCTCCGCGGCCTCAAACCCAAAAGCCATCTTCTCACTACCAGGCTGGAACACTCGGCCATCCACGAGACCCTAAAATCGCTCGATCTCGATGTGACTTACCTCCCAGTAGGCACCAAAGGCGCCCCCACCCCGGCCCAAATCGAATCGGCCATCCGCCCCGACACGAAAGGGATCCTCCTCTCCTACTCCAATGGAGAGACCGGCGTTAAAATCGATCTCACAGCCATCGCTCAAATCGCGAGAGAAAAAAACGTCCCCCTCTTCATCGATGCCGTGTCAGCCATCGGCAAAGAGAGACTCGACCTTCCCAAAGGCGTCTCAGCTCTTGCGCTTAGCGCCCACAAGTTCCATGGGCCGAAAGGCGTCGGCGCGCTTCTTCTTCGCTCTCCCCACAAGCCCTCGCCCCTTCTCACAGGCGGCGCCCAGGAATTAAACTTGCGAGCGGGAACAGAAAATCTCGCCGGCATTATAGGCCTTGCCAAAGCGATCGAACTCCTCCAGGAAAAGCAACCCTCCATCACAGAACATCTCCTCTTTTTAAGAAACCGCTTTGAAAAAGGGCTCTTTGACTCCCTTCCCGATATCGCTATCAATGGGGAAGGGCCAAGAATTGCCAATGCATCGAATATCGCATTCTTTGGCGTCGATGGAGAATCGCTCCTTCTCCATCTCGACCTAAATCACATCGCAGCGAGCCACGGCTCTGCTTGCGCATCCGGTTCCCTCGAGCCGTCCCGCATCCTTCTTGAAATGGGGATCGACCGGAAAAGAGCCCGCTCCTCAATCCGTTTTTCTTTTAGCCGTATGAATAGAGTAGAAGAGATCGATCGGGCAGTCCAAATCATCTCGACCCTCGTCAAGAAGCTCCGCAAAATTTCTGCCTGATTTCTTCGATGAGCAAATGGTCTGTGCTCGCAATCCCCAATCCGCATGAATGGGAGATAAGAGCTTTAGACATCGACAGCTCCTCAAAAAACCTTCCCGCGCCATCGGGAAATGCAGCGACATCGTGAATCAAAATCAGAGCGCCCGGATTTAAATAGGGAAACCAATTTTCATAGTGGTGTTTGGCCGACTCATAGGAATGGGCCCAGTCGATGTGCAAGATATCGACTTTCCGCTTCCATTTCCTGGCGATATCTCGAAAGGGGCCTACAATCAGATGAACATTTTTCACGTAGTGGAATCGAAGGGCATTCGACACATTCCCGAAAGCGACATCCCACGCAATGCACTTGTCCGCATAATTGCCCTCCTCGAACCAGTCGATGCCAAAGACCTGACCGCGCCCTTTATAGGCAAAAGCCACCGTCGATAAGCCTCTATCAAAACCCAGATCGACAACAGTCTTTGGCTTTAGCCTCTGAACGAGCCACATGGCAAATCGCTCATGGCCCTTCCAGGAGCTCTCAATGCTCTCAATAAAATCGAGCGCATGATCTCTCTTCGCTCTTTTTTTTACTTTGACGTGAGCAGGAATTGCAAGAGCTGCCATGAAATCTCTCGATAGGGAAGAGAAGTCTAATTAAATTGGAAATTTCTGTATAGAAAAAAGGCTCGCAGATTTATGGGCTGACTGCTACCCACAAGTCTATCCATGGAGGGCAAAGGAACATGATAACGACTCGCTCTGCGAGTCTAAGGATGTCCACTCGCTCGGCGAGTGGGCAGGATTCGCCTGCTTGATAGCAGGCTTACAGGATGCGGGTAAGCCCCGCGCCTCAATGATACGCGAAGCGGAGATGCGCCGGGCCCGACCAAAGGTCGGAACTGCGCCGTGGGCGCAGTTGCAAGCTTCGCTTGCGCCCGGCGCTCCCCCTTCCTCTATATCCTGCTAGTCCGCCATCCGGCGGATGGATCTTGCCCACTCGCAGAGCGAGTCGTTATCATGTTCCTTTGGTTCTAGTTCAGCGAGTTTCTTTCTTCAAATCATTTTTTGTCGTGTACAGAGCCGCTGCTACAGAGTGGCGCTTGAAAAAAACGTGGAAGGAGTATAAAATATTTGGGGAAATAAAGATAGGTTTTTACAAAATGAGCGCTTCCGGAGTTTCACTTTCAAGCGCCGCATCAGGCCGGCCCCTAATCGATCGTTTTGAAGACCAGCAATTAAGCAGTTCAGCTCGCATACATGTTGATCTCTCTACACGTAGAGACATAGACGAAGAACTTCTGCGCATTTCCGATCAGACCACATCTCTCAATCTCGCCGGGTGTAAGCTCACAGGCAGAGTACTTGAGCGATTATGCCGCTTCGCTCGGCTCAGATTTCTTGATCTTTCTATGTATCAAAACACAAGCAAAATACCTAAGTGTGCCTCTGATCAGATCATTCTCAATCTCTCTGGGCGTAACCTCACAGACGAAATACTTGAGCGCGTCTCCGATCGGATCACGTATCTCAATCTCGACGGGTGTAGCATCGCAGGCAAACCGCTTCAGCAATTAGACCGCCTCACTCAGCTCAGAGATCTCAATCTCTCTATGTGTAAAAACGCAGAAGAAATACTTCCTCACATCTCCGATCAGATCACATCTCTCAATCTCGCCGGGTGTAAGCTCACAGACGAAACGCTTGAGCAATTAAGTCGCTTCACTCAGCTCAGAGTTCTCAATCTCTCTGGATGTACACAGATCACAAACAAAGGGCTTCATCTCCTATTAAGGAACCACCGGCTCACAGCGCTTGATCTCCGCGACTGTGACTCGATGAGAGGCGGACAGATCGCAGACAAGTGGTGTAGACTGATCACATCAGAAGAACTTCAACTTCTTAAAGCCGTCCTCAGTATCTGTTTGTCAGCGTGATAGAACGAACGGAGAGAGTTTTGATCCCTCTCAAAGTCAGCTCGGTTACGGTAAATTCGAAAGCGCCGAGTCGAACAACTTCTCCCCGGACAGGGGGATGGTCCAGTTCGTTTAGCATGAGATCCTCAAGGGTGGCTCCCTCTTTAGATGAGAGATCGCTCTTAAATTGGCGATTGAACTCGCGGACAGACATATTTGCGGAGAGGGTTCTCTCTACATAAAAGGGATGGAGCAGCTCCGGAGAGGCGAGGTTTTCTTCCTCGCCGAAGATTTTGGAGAGGATTTCATCGAGGGTGAGGATTCCTGCGGTAAGGCCGAGGGGATCGAGTATGACTGCCGCGCTTTGATTATTGCGGCGGAACTGCTCGAGGATCTGCAGGACGGAGGTATCTTCGGTAACAAACCAGGGGGAATGGGCTTGATCGAGGATCTTTTTTCCCTCTTTCATTCTGAGAAGATCTCGGAGATGAACGATCCCTACGACGTTGTGGCGGATTTTGTGATAGATCGGGACGATGGGCGCATAGTGGGCGCTGAGGAGCGCTCTCATCTCGTCGAGGTTTGTGTGGGAAGGAACCATGAGGACATCTTTGATCGGAACCATCCACTGTCGCGCTGTCAGATTTTTTAGCTGAAAGATCTGTTGGATAACCGAGCTGAACTCATCTTCTCCCGCCTCTTTTTCCTCGAAGGCCATTTTGACCTCTTCGCGAGAGAGGAAGAGGGACACCTCTTTGCCCTGATGGATCCATTTTGAGATCGAGTCAAAGCCCCAAATAATGGGACTGAGCAGGCGCGAGAGGAACATCATCACAGGGACGAAAAACATTGCGACTTGCTCTGAGTGGCGCCGAGCGGCAAACATCGGAGCGAGCTCGCCCAAGATGAGCACAATCGCAACTTGAGTTAAGGGAGCCCAGTCGGGATCGATCTGCATCGACTCGTAGAATCTCCTTGCGCACTCAGAGCCGATCACAAGGGCTGTGTTGATGCCGATGAGCGTAGTGCCAAAGAGACGGGAGGGGTTCTTCAAAAGGTGCTGCAGCCAAAGAGCTCTTCTTTTTCCGAGACTCGCTAAATACTCGAGGCGCACTTTGTTAAAAGAGACAGAGGCCATCTCAAAGCAGGCAAAAACCCCCTGAATCGCCACAGAGAGGAGAGTGAGCGCTAAAAATAGACTCATAGAGCCTCTTTGGAAAGCCGTCTTACGTAGAGGCGCCGGACTCGATTCGGCTCGGCGGCGAGCACATAAAAGAGAAACTCATCGGTTGCGTATTTAGCTCCCGTGGTCGGGATATCTCCCATCTGCTCGATCAGCCAGCCGCCAAGAGTAACGATGTTTTCCTTCGATTTTAAAGCAGAGCCGAAAATTTCGTTGAACTCGGAAAGCTCCAGCTTGCCGCTCGCGATGATCACATCGTGTCCGGATCTTGTGAATTTGCTCTTTTGATCCCGGATGTCGGCGATTTCGCCGACTACCGCTTCAATTAAATCCTCTTGGGTGATGAGGCCGGAAATCGAGCCATACTCATCGACAACCATCGCCAAGCTCTCTCCCCTCTCTCTTAGGTTTTTTAAGAGCGTCCAGCTCTTCGTCGTCTCCGGAACGTAATAGGGCTTTTTCAAGATCGGAAGGAGTTGGGAGGATGACTCAATCTCTTTTTGATGAAAAAAGTAGCGCCGCGTCGAGAGGATGCCGAGAAGGTTTTCCAATGAGCCGTCGCAAACGGGAACGCGGGTTGTCTCCTGATCGACAAAAAGGTGCGTGAGTCTGGCCAGGGGCTCCTGGATATCGTAAAAGAGGATCTCCTCTCTCGGGCGCATCCTCTCTTTGACGATCGTCTCTCTGAGATCGAGCGAGCCTTTGATGAGCTCGGACTCTTGCTTGAGCAGGATCCCTCTCTTATGGGACATCGAGATCAGGTGGCGCAGCTCCTCAGGAGAAATCTCTTCTTCCTTCCGGAGGAAAAAGAATAAAATTCTCGAAATCCAGCTCGTCATGCGGGTGAGAGGGTCTCTCAAAGGCTTTAACAAACGGGTCAGGCGGCTTAAAATGGGAGCCACGCGATAGGCAATTGAGAGGTTGCTCGGCAAGCTCAACGACTTGGGCAAAACCTCGCCGAAAATCAGAGTCAAAGCGAGCGGCACGCCGACCTTCAGCGCCCAGCTCGAAAAATTGTCGAAGAGCGTCGAAACTGTGTTCTGGATCAATATGTTCGCAAAGATATTGAGCATTAAAATCGTGACGAGAAGCTCTCTCGGCCTTTCCATCAGGTGGCCGACCAAAGCGGATCTCAAATCAGAGGAGTGTTTGCAAGATCTGATCGTATGCGGAGAGAGGGAAAAAAAAGCGGTTTCAGATCCTGACAGAAACCCCGAAAGGAGAACAGCCAAGACGAGAAACGCAATGAGAAAAAATGTCATTTTGTAAAGTGCACTTTCAAAAAGCCTTCCGGAACAACGCCGAGATCGCGCATGAGGATCATCTCAATCCAGGAAGGATCGCTCTCTGAGGCGATGCGGAGCTGAAGGTCTTCTTTTTCTTGAAGAGCGAGAATTTTTTCTTTTTCCATTTCACCTAAGCGAAATGCAAGTTCTCGAAGGGCCGCTTTTTTCTCTTTGACGACATCAAAATAGGCAAATCCCGTAGTCAGACAAAAGAGAACCACCCACCACGATTTTCGCCACATTTTAAAGCCCGCATCGCCCATATTTTCAAGCCTCTCAAATCGTATTATTTCGACTTCTTGTTTTTTTGGATATTATTTCCAGAACATGCTCATTTTCAGCGCTTTCAGATCCTTGGAACTGTAATTTCAAGCTGTTTCATGTACTTTCCTTTTCGATCCGCATAGGAAGTTTCGCACTCTTCGTCAGCGAGAAAGAAGAGAACCTGGGCAAGCCCCTCCCCTGCATAAATTTTAGCGGGAAGGGGCGTCGTATTGGAGATCTCGAGAGTCACATACCCCTCCCACTCTGGCTCAAACGGAGTGACGTTCACGATGATGCCGCATCTGGCGTAGGTCGATTTTCCGATGCAAAGAGTGAGAATATTTCTCGGGATGCGGAAATATTCAACGCTGACTGCGAGAGCAAACGAATTCGGCGGAATGATGCAAGTGTCTGCCTCAATGTCGACAAAAGCGTCATCTCTAAAATCTTTTGGATCGACGATCGAGTTGTAGACATTTGTGAAGACTTTGAATTTCTTCGCGACGCGAAGATCGTATCCGTAACTGGATAAGCCATAGCTGACGAGTTTCTTTCCCTTTTGCTCGCGGATAAGTCCGTCGGCAAACGGTTCAATCATTTTGTGTTCTACCGCCATGCGGCGAATCCATCGATCTGAACGAAGAGTCATAAAATCTCAACTTGTGTGTGTTCGGGGAATGTATGTTTAGATATAGCTTTTCAATTCCTTTTCCTGCTACAGTTTTTAAGTATGGATGAGCCGTTTATAGAGTCCTCCTGGACAAAACCCGATGTTCCTTTTGAAGCGCCGCTGAGGCCGCAGCTTTTGAGCGACTTTATCGGGCAAGAAGCGGTTCGCTCGCGCCTTGAAATTTTTATGGAAGCTGCGAAAAATCGGGTAGAGGCTCTCGGACATTGTCTTTTCTCCGGGCCTCCGGGCCTTGGGAAAACGACGCTCGCCCACATCATCTCCAAATCGATGGGAACCCAGCTCACAGTGACATCGGGGCCCGCGATTGAAAAACCGGGCGATTTGGCCGGACTTCTCACCAACTTAAAGAAGGGAGATGTCCTCTTCATCGATGAGATCCACCGCCTCTCCAAAACGGCGGAAGAATATCTCTATTCTGCAATGGAAGATTTTTCACTCGATCTCATGATCGACACAGGGCCGAACGCGCGAAGCGTTCAGGTCAAACTCAATCCGTTTACGCTCGTCGGCGCAACGACAAGGTCGGGACTTTTGAGCGCGCCGATGCGCTCTCGCTTTTTAATCACGCTCAGACTCGATTATTACGATCCGAATACGCTCAAGACCATCATCGCGAGATCCGCTTCCCTTTTGAATCTAAAAATCACTGAAGAGGCCTCTTTGGAAATCGCCAAGCGCTCGAGAGGAACGCCGAGAATTGCGAATAATTTGCTCCGCTGGGTCAGAGACTGCGCCCAAATCCAAAAAAGGTCCCAAATTGATGACCTGCTTGCCCAAAAAGCGCTCGACATGCTCGCAATCGATGAGCTTGGCTTGGATGAGATGGACAAAAAAATCCTGACTGTTATGATTGACCATCATCAGGGAGGGCCTGTTGGCCTGAGCAATTTAGCATTGGCGGTAGGAGAAGAGGCGCACACGGTAGAAGAGGTGTATGAGCCCTTTTTGATCTTGCAGGGGATGATTAAGAGAACCCCGCGAGGACGCGTCGCCACCCGAGTCGCATATGAACATCTAGGGAAAAAATGCCCTAACTTACCGGAGTGAATACTATGAAGTCCATTGTTGCAGCAGCCATTTTGTGCAGCGCCATCCTTCCTCGGGCGCAAGCGCAAGAAGGAGCTCTTTTTGAAAGGATCGCAGAGCCGATCGCTCCTCGAAACATTCAAATCCTTCTGGAAAAAGATGCGAAAGAAGCCCTTTTGGAAGTCAAAGGCCCCTACTACATCTTCAATCCGCATGACGGCTCTCGCGTCGCCTCAGGGCTTCTCGGCAAAAGATTCATGATCCGCGAGCTCGAAGCAGGACTCAAATGGGGCGAAGAGTTTCCCGGCATCCACCAGATCTACATCAAGCCGAGATCGCCGGAAACTACGATCTTCATCAATGGCATTCAATATAGCGGAGCCGTTGCAGTTTATGGCGTTGCCGGCTCGATCAATATCGTCAATGACCTCGACATTGAATCTTACGTCAAAGCCGTCTTAACGACGCAGTTCCCGACTCCTCTGGAGCCCGAGGTGATGTCCGCGCTCGCCATTTTGACAAGAACAAACGCCTACTACAATGCGACAAAAGCCTCTACGAGCTTCTGGCATGTAGCGGCGCAAGACGGGAATTATCAAGGATCGGCCCTCGTCGTGTCGAATTCACCTGCCGAAAAGGCAGTCGATGCAACGCGCCATCTCATCCTCGTCCATCCGGAAAATGGAAAGAACCTTCCCTTTGCGACAGCCTGGACGGAAAATAGCGCCGGCAAAACAGCTCCTTACGAGTCGATCTTTAGAAAAGAGGCTTTTGCTCCCGAAAAAGGGGTGGAAGCGCCTCACGCTGCGCTCGCTCGCCAAGAGTCGAAGTGGAGCTATCAGATATCGAAGAAAAGTCTGGCCCAACTTCTCGATGTGGGTCAGATCAAAGGGATCGAGCTTTTTGTCGACAAGGGATCTAATAAAGTCTATGCGGTTCGCGTAAAAGATGTAAGTGAGACCCACGACATCGATTTCTTCTCACTGCAAAACCAAATTGGCCCCAACCACCTCCAAAGCTCTGATTTCACCGTCTCGATCAAAGACGACATGGTGCAGTTTACAGGATTTGGCAAAGGACACGGAGTTGGGCTTTGCCTCTACTCTGCAAGCGCGCTGGCTCAAAATGGGGAAAATGCGGTAAAAATCCTCTCTAAATTCTTCCCCGAAACATATCTCTACAACCTCAACGCTTTGCCCCCGGGAGAGCTGGAGGCTAGCCGTTAATCGCACCCAGGTGATATAATAATCTGTCACCGGGGACCTCGCGGAATGAGAAGTCCGAACCAGGTCAGGGCCGGAAGGCAGCAGCCTTAGGGACCCCTCCTCATGCCACGAGTCCATCTCCGGTGTTTTTTCCCCATAGAAAGATAAAAAGAGAGAAAGAAATAGACGTCGGGCATGTTACGCGCGTCTACGCGCGCTGCACCCCCGCGCCCAGCAGGCTTCATCTCGCTTCGACTTTTCGCGTGCTCGCTCCGGGTCCATGCAAAGCACTGTCCCCGTACCTGCCGGCTTCGCTGCGCCGCGAAAATTCTTTGCGATATGAAGCCAAGGGCTGGCGCGCGTGTCTCAGCTTCGCTGAGAACTCACTCGCGCGCCAAAGCTAAGGGGAAGCCCCTCGCACCCCAGTTTCGCGGGATTGCTAGCGCAACCCGCTTCACGCATCCAAAGTTCTTTTATTTCTCTGAGAAATAGGAAAGGCTTATTTACGCGACGCCGATTGCGCAAGCAATTGGAGGAGTTGGGGTGTCAGGGGCTTCCCCTGACATTTCTGGCGCGCGAGTGAGTTCTCAACGAAGTTGAGACACGCGCGCCAG
>MGLY01000023.1:14654-18279 GCA_001794935.1 Chlamydiae bacterium RIFCSPHIGHO2_12_FULL_49_9
TGGCAGGCTCGAAGGGGATAGTGCTCTGCACAGCCCCGAAGCGAGTAGGCGGAAAGTCAAAGCGAGATGGAGCCTGCTGGGCCGCGGGGGTGCAGCGCGCGTAGACGCGCGTAACATGCCCGACGTCTATTTCCTCTTCTCTCTTTTCTCTCTCTCTTCTTGCAAATCTAGCTAACAAAACTTTTTAAAAATTTCTCCTCATACCCCTGACAGACTCTTCTCAAAAGACTCTCTGCATCGATTCCCTGCTCATCCGCCTCTTTGACGAGCTCCCAGAGCCTCTCCCCGAGATCTCTTGAGCCGCTTTTCCCCAAAACAAGGGGACTCTTGGCCCGTCTTAGCTTGTGAATGACTTTTTGCGCCCTTGCGAGGGATGGCAAAGTGGGAGGGATCCCGTCGATCGGGTTTTTCTTCCCCTCTTTCTTTTTGATCTCTTCCCAATTTTTGATGATGTCGTCATTGGAGTTCACTTTTTCTTCTCCGAAGACATGGGGATGTCTCCGAATCAATTTTTCAGAGACCGATCGGATCGCTTCTTTTAAGGTAAATTTTCCCTCTTTTTCGCCGAGTCTGCCGATAAAAATAAGAGCATATAGAACATCTCCCAGCTCCTCTTTCATTTTCTCGTCGGACAGTTGATCGATCGCCTCGATCAACTCATGCGCCTCCTCTAAAAGATAGGGCTGCAGGGTGAGTAGCGTTTGCTCCTGATCCCAGGAGCAGCCGCCGGGACCGAGAAGCCGATCCGCAATGTTAAGTAATTCCTCGAATTCTTTCATAAAACCGCTGTTGTTATTTTCATCAAAAAGCTCCATACTATCGGCACCAATTTTTATTAACCAAAGCTATTTTATGGTCTCCCGAGCAGCGGCTTCTTACTTAGGTTCTTTTTGGCAAAAGTCCGTCGAGGCCACCTCTTCCCTTGTAGAAAGGGCCAAAGGAATCTGGGGCAAAAGGGACGAGATTTATTCCACTCAAGTCAGCCTCATGGGTAAAAGCATCAACCCCTTCTCGGCCGGAGGGAATCCTCAAGTTCGGGAGTCGACAGCACGTGCAGCCGCTGGAGTGCTCACCGGGATCGTAGAGGGACTCCAAGTTGAGCTGGCCCGCACACCCGTTCCACCCGCCTCTTTGCCTCCCTCCCCGGCGCCCGTGAAGCCGCCCCCCCTTGAACTTTCTCTTGCTCGTCCTCCTGTTAGAATCTATGAAGAGACCAATTGGGAAAGAAAGTTCGGAAACAACGTTGAGTTGATGAGTCAAAAGCTTTCTCAATTCGGCCTCCTTTGGTATATGAGCCATCTCTCCGGGATCAAAAGTCGCGATAACAATGCCCAGCTTTTAGACCTCGTTCATGAAGCCTCTTCTGCAAAGCCTCCTTCTCTTTGGATCCTTTTTACGGAGCGCTACCAGATCCGATGGACTCAGCTCAGTTGGTGGAAAGCGGGATTTGTCTATTTTTTCGGCTACTCATTGACCTCTCTCATCCCGAATGTAACTCGCTCCTATTTGAAAGGTGTTTTAAACGGAATTCGGCGAGAATTTTCAGAAAACCCAAGAAATCTGGGCCCTCTCTTAAGAACCGGTTTAGAAAATGGCGAGGCGTTCCTTTCCGATCTCGATCGAGCAGCTCACCGATTTGCCACGACTCCGGGAGCGGCGTTTGAAACTTGCCTGCTCGAAGAAATTCAAGCCAGATACCAAGGAGACCTCCCTGCTCTTTGCCGCCGGTTTGCACAAGCTCTCATCGACCGATATCCGATCCGGGTCGCTTTTTTCAAGGATGCACTTGCTTCCCGCTTCCCCTTCAAATGGATTGAAGGGTGGATAAACAAAGTTGTTCGCTACTTGATGAAAGAACGCATTTTACCTTCTGTTCTTCATTCCGCGGTATCGGGAAGTTTTGATGCGGCAAATACCCTTTCTTTTAAAACCAACCTCGTCAACTTTATCAAAGATCAATTCGTTCAATTTGGCGCTAACGGATCAAAGCCCACCCGCCCGCTGCAGCATCTCGAGGGTACAGAAAGGCTTCCAAGAATCGCCCGCCATTTAATCGGAACAGCTTCTTTGATGAGCGGAACAGAGAACGCCGCCTCAATGCGAAGATTGCTTGAAGAGAGAAATGAGCGCGAGAGGCTGCGTCCGGAAGAGTCTATCGATACTCAAATCGATAAGGGGATCTCAGATGAGGTTTCAGACAGCGCCCATCGCCTTTTCCACTACCTGACCGACCGCTCCCCCGAAATTTTAGGCCGCCTGTCAACGCTTTCTTTGACCCTTTTGGCAAGAGGAGGAAAAGTCTACACGCCCGGAGATTACGAGATCGCCCAAAAGAGCATGAAGGAGGAGGCCAGAAAGGTCTTCTCCATGATCATTCCGCCAGTAGTTCACAAAAAAATGGAAGGGGAAAAAGATCCTGCGAGGACAGCTCAGGCTTTTGAAGAGAGAAAGATAGAGGCCGAACAAACTCTCTTCTCTCTCAAAACTCTTTTTAAGTCCATTTCCAGATCTGTAACTGAGCAAAGACAGTCAAATATCCAATCAGAGCTCGGAGCTGCAGCGCAGATCATTCGGCGATTTGCCGAATGGCGCCCCCCGGAGATCCTCTCCGATTTGGAAAAAGCCTCCCTCGAGTCCGCATTTGGTTCCATCGATAAAGAGATCGATTCTTCCATCAAAAAAATTTCCCTTTTGCACACCAAAGCGCACGCGCATACTTTCCACAAGGCAGTCGGAGATTCGCTGCAAGGAATCAGAGACCTTCTGTCAGACTTTCATCTTAACCCTCAAATTGAAGAGATTCGCAACTATCGGCGAATGATCTCGATGACTGTTCGCCCGAATAGATCCCCCCGCATCCCGTTAGAAGTGAGGGAGATCGACGAGGGGCTATCCATCCTCTCTTCTTCTACCGAACCCTTCAGAGTCATCCGATCTCTTCTGCTTGAACTAGACGGGCTTTCCCATCCGCTCGATGCCTTAAAAACGGCCCTTTCTTCCGGGAAATCTCCTAAAAGACTCCATCTCGATCCGATTCGTCTGGTTCTCAAACAAATGCAAGAGCTTGGGCAAGAAAGAGCGGCAAAAACACTCCTCGATGCGATCGACAACTTCATCAAACAGCGAAATACCGCAAGCTGGAACGACCTTCAGCACACGATGCAAGAAATTCGAGATCGCTATGGCTCTTTCCAACAAAAACAGATCCGCAAAATGCGCGATGCCGCTGCCTCCTTCCGCAGTCGAGTCGAAGAGCTCCTTGCTGCTCATAGAGAACTTCAATCCGATCACCTGCGAAATATCGATTTAGTTCTCGCAGATTCTCAAGGTTTTCTCGGCTCTTTACAAAATCATCTAAAAAGCTTAAAACCTGGACCTGAAGCAGTTGAAGTAAGTCCTTCTGTTGCAGGAGCTGCTCTGGGGGGAGCTACCGGAATGGTTTATGGGGCGCCTTTAGCCGCTTTGATTGGCGCTGGCTCTTATGTGGCCACCCATCAACTCGAAGGTTTAAAGAAAAGAAGTTGGCCAGCAATGCTCGCCGTGGGAACCTCTGCCATAGCCGCCGCCGGGGTAGCTGCAATTTCTTCCCCTCCGGCTCTGATAGTGGCCGCAGCGGCTCTGACCA
>MGLY01000023.1:18299-19209 GCA_001794935.1 Chlamydiae bacterium RIFCSPHIGHO2_12_FULL_49_9
AAGCCGGGAGTAAAACAGTTTGGGGAAAACATGGTGACAACAAGAGTCACTGAACTATTCGACCAGATTTGTATGCTGGCTCTTCAGCCCGGCACCCTCCATGCTGTCGCCACCCGATCCATGTCAGCGTTCATATAAAAGATGGAACGGCACTTCACTGCAACTGTCTACATTATCTCCGGACAAAGACTCCTCCTCCATAAACACGCCAAGCTCGGAAAGTGGCTTCCCCCGGGAGGCCATGTCGAGCCCAATGAAACGCCTCCTGAAGCTGCAAGACGCGAAACTAAAGAAGAAACAGGTCTTGATATCGACTTCATCGAGCAGGAAAACCTCAAGATCAATGCCTATAACGCAGTCAGCTTCGAGCGCCCCTTCCTCTGTCTTCTCGAAAACATCCCCGCGCACAAAGAAAAACCAGCCCATCAGCACATGGACTTCATCTATGTCGCAAAGCCCATCAAAGCTAAAACTTATTTAAATGAATTTCAGTGGTTTGAATGGAAAGATCTCTTGCAAATGGAAGAGGAGCTCTTTCCCGACACACTCGAGATGGCCCGTCTTCTCATCGGCCCTACCATCTGCGAGACGAGTGCTTCTCTTGCTTCTCCGCATTCTTGCGGCAATCGTTAGATTGGCCGTTTTGCTCGTTGCAGGAAGACATTGCAAAGGCGAAGGCTAAACCAACAACTGCTAAAATCAGCTTCTTCATTTTAGTTTCCATATAAACCACCCTCTACATTTTTATTTATTTTTTATTCAACAATAATTATTAAAAATAAAAAAAATCTGATTGTAATTTTTGACGACAAATCTTATACCGCTCGTGATTCAAGGATCGGTTCTGACTGCGTCGGACAGCCATCGAATTTGAGACCCGTCTCCATCGCCCAACCTTTCAGGTTGAGCT
>MGLY01000024.1:0-3298 GCA_001794935.1 Chlamydiae bacterium RIFCSPHIGHO2_12_FULL_49_9
CCGCAAAGTCGTCGACGATTTTTTCAAGCTCAGGGCCGCCGAGAGACTGGGGCTTGTACACGAGGAAGTTTGAGTTGCCGGCATGAGGGAGCGCTTCCCCTTTTGAAGGGCCGGCAAGGCCTGTCACATCGAATTTTTCAACGAGCCCCTGGATTCTGTTTAGCGCTTCCTCGGTTCCCGTAAAGAGAATCGAGTTGGTGTCCTTCATGTATTTCATGCTGTTTAAGGCGGAAAGAAGTTCTTTGTCCGCTGTTTTCGATTTTTTCAGATCGGAACTCATCGCCTTTAAGGCGTCCATCACTTGAGGTCCGTTCGCATTTTTCAATTTGTAGAGAAGGAAGGTCGTTTTTCCCACATGTTGGATCGGCGCATGTTTTTGGGGCGGGATATCGATGTCTTTAATCAATGCTTCAATTTTTTTGAGCGTCTCGGGAGGACCTGTAAAGATGAGGGAGTTTGTCGTCTCTACATATTTGGCCGAGTCGATTGATTGCAGAAGCGTCGGGTCCGCAAGATCCGCTTTCTTCAGGTTGAGCGCGACATCTCTCAGGGATTTTTCGATTTCTTGGGCTTTAAGATGTTGAGGCTTATACATATAGAAGTTGGTCTTCATCGGACCCTTAGGCTTGCGCGGATAGTCGTACTCCGCGATGAGCTTTTTGACTTCTTCAATCGCTTGCGGATCGCCGGAGAGAAGAAGGGAGTTGGTCTCCTTGACGTAGCGCATATTTTCGATCACGTCGACAATTTTTACATCTTTCAGTCCGGACGAGGAGAAATTTTTGGCGAGAGTATCCAGATCGTCTTCAATCTCATCACCAGTTGTGTTTTGGACTTTGTAAATGTAGTAGCTCGGTTTTTTTGTTTGTTCTTCCGGAGTATCGAAATTTTTGAGCAGCTCTTTTACGCGAGTAAGCGACGCCTCATTTCCTTGGAAGAGAAATGACTGGGAAGGCTCGATCCATTTCATTGTGTGAATCGTCTCAATGAGATCAGCTTCTCCCCGTTTGTCCAAATGGCTGCCGATCTGTTTGAGGGCTGTTTCTGTTTTTTCGTGGGAGGCGTATTTGAGCTGATAGAGGAAAAATCTCTTTTCCGATTTGGAGGCTAAAGCGATTCTTTCAGCCTCGGATAGATCGCCGAAATCAAGCTCTCCTTTGGGGGGAGTGTCGAGCGTTTGCAAGATGGCGAGCGCCTTTTCGGTGAGCTCGGGAGTCGAGACGATGAAGATGGAATGGGAGAGCGGCTGAGGGACGAGGTTGAACGGATGGCCTTGCACCATCGGGGTCATGATCTGGGTGGCAAGATTCACGAGAAAAGCGGGCTTATTGTGCTGCACCTGGTATGTTTTCATCTCAACCGGTGCATGAGGAGCGTCGATATTTTTGATGAGGTCTGCGACTTTGTTTACGTTCGCCGTGATGTCGGTCAAAATGATTTGGCGCGTTTCGGGAGAGGTCTCTAAAATTGCAGAGCTTGAGATCATCGGTTTGATGATGGCCGCGATCGACTCGGGTTTGGCAGTCGAGATTCGGAAGATGCGGGTGACGATGGGGGAGGAGCCCCCTTGACCATCTTCCGTGACTAAAGTTGCGATTTGGGCGACATTTGGCGATTTGTGAATGACGAGGTTATTCCCCTGCTCGAGCAGAGTGAGGCCGTGGATGCGGAGAACCTGGATGAGCGTTGCCATGACATTTTGCGGCGTGATCGGCTCATCGGATACGACGGTGACGGTGAAGTTGAGATCGGCCTCCTCGTAGATAAAATTCACTTTTGCGATTTTGCTCGCGAAGCGGATGTATTCGAGAATCGAAAGCGTGTTGTAATTGATTGTATAGCCGTCTTTTGATTCAAGCGGCTCCTTGCCACCCTCATCTGCGCAAAGGGGAGCTGCTACAAGGGAAAACAGATTGACAGAAAAGAAAAATAAGAGATTGGTTTTCATCCAACCCATGTTCGTTGCATGCAACTTTTTACGCCTGAAGTGTATCCAGGGCATCGTCGACCTCTTTTGAATCGTAAAATACCCTGCATATTAATGCAACCTTTCCGAGGAGGCGCTGAACATTAAAAAATCCTCTGAATACTCAAGATGGCGGAGGCTCGAGCAGGCAATGATGCGCTCTCGATTTGGTTTTTTTGCAAAAGCTTTTCCGATTGATGCTGCGGAGACAAGAGCAAAACCTCTTCAACGCCGTCGGGTTTTGCAAGAGCAGCTCCGAGCGAGCGAAGGATCAGCGTATCGCCCGAGTTCCAATTGTCCGCCGTCTCTAAAAGCGTAGCGGCAGGATCGAGGCCCAGCGGAGGATTGGGCGTTGCCAAAACGCGCGACTTTTTGCTCCCTTCGGGAATATGCCAAAGACTTGTGTAGTCGCAGGAGATAAAAGAGAGCTGATCTTTGTCGGGATTCAAGAGGAGAAGACAGAGCCCTATTTTTTGATTCGAATCAAGCCCGAGTGTTTTGTTGAGCGCATGGAGCATTTTGATTGGATGTTGATCTTTTTTCCCGTTTTGAAAGAAAAGCTCCACTGCCATGCGGATCATTCCCTTTAGGGTCGCGCACTTGTAGAGGGAGCTATTGGATGATTCAAGCGGCTCTGCGAGAACAATTGCGAATCGATTCTCGGACAGGCGGAAAAAGTCGAGATAAAGGCCGCTTAAAGACATCCCTTCATGCACTGCGATTCCGATCTCGACAGGAGGCCATTTGGGCCCTTTTTGGGGAATTAGAGCCGATCTTGTCTCTTGGATCATGTTGAGGATCTCATCAGAGGTCTCCTCTTTGCTCTCCTCTCTTTCTTCCGTTTGAGTTTTGATGTATTGAGAGACGTCCGTGATGAAATCGACGATGTCTTGATAACGCTCTTTTGGGTCCGGTTTCAGAGCGTTTTCGATAATGGTTCTCAGCGATTTGGAGAGGAGTCCCAGGTGGATCACTCCGTGGCTGAGTCTTCCCAAAATGAGCTCGTAGGCAATCACGCCGAGCGAATAGATGTCGGAGGAGTAGGTAACGTGGAGCGGATTGTCTTTTTGCTCGGGACTCATGTAGACGGGAGTTCCCATCATCCGCCGAATGTGGGGCCTTTCCTCTTCCGTTTCCCCTTGGAGCTGGGCGATTCCAAAGTCGATCACTTTGATCTCGCCCGATTCTGTGATCAAAATGTTTTCCGGTTTTAAATCGCGGTGGATCACTCCGTGGGTGTGGAGATGGCAGAGCGCATAGGCGACTTGGAGGATGATCTCGAGGGCCCTTTTTTGGGAGAGCGATTTTTGCTGGATGAATTGGCGGAGCGAT
>MGLY01000024.1:3339-10551 GCA_001794935.1 Chlamydiae bacterium RIFCSPHIGHO2_12_FULL_49_9
GATTTGCGCCTCTTTCAAAAAGCGGTGCGCCATCTCTTTATTTTGCACGTATTTCGGGACGAGGACTTTGATGACAATCGGCTGCGATGTGCCGGGGTGGGCAGCGAGGTAAAGGAGGCTCATACCTCCCTTATTCAGAAGGCTTTCGATTTTGTAGGGGCCGATTTTTTGAGGTATCGGGGAGGCTGTGCCATCGTGAAGATCGGGCAAAGTGATTTGCTTGTGAAAATCATCCGACATTGCACCTAGCCGATTTCTAAAATCCGGATCCCCAGCGCCTCTCCGAGGTAAACGAGCTCCGCTCTTCCCACTTTTTGTCCGTTGACGGTGAGGGCTACATCCTGGTCTGATTGGACCGGAAGTTCCAGCATGTTCCCCGGTTTTAAATGCATCAGCTGATCGAGAGTGATCCGAAGGCGGGCCAGCTCTACGCTAACAGTTAGGGGCATCTCTTTGATTGAGGCCATCTCTTCTTTGGATTCAGCCGGGCGGCTCTTTTGCGTCATGGGTTCCTCATAGTAAAAAGCGTAATCGAGAATCTCGATCTTGTTGTGTTTGATTTTGACGTTAAAAAGGGGAGTATTGCCAAAAGTCAAATGGGCGGTGCCCATCGATTTTCTCGCATCGTAGCCCCCTTCGTCAAGAAGAACGAAGTCCCCTTCGCTCAAATTTCCCCACTGATCCAGCGTTAAAGAGACCGATCCCGTTTTAATGCTCGCAAAGACTTCCGTCGATTTTGCTGTCTCAGCCGAAGGGTGAGGCGGCTTGCCTGCGAAATGGCGGACCCACGACTTGCGAAAGGATGGAGGAAGAACGAGTCTGCCCCAGCAAGAGTGGTTTTCAAAAGCGATCTCGATATCGATGCAAAAAGAGGCCGTTTCAAAGGGAGATCCGTCTTCCGACAAGTGGAGAGTCAGTCCTTGGAAGGGCTCCTCATTTTGGAGGGCGTCTAAAGTTTGCAGAAGAAGATAGCGATAAAACCCCTCTTGCAAAATCTCCGAGGTCAAAGAGCGCGTTTTCGTCTTCCCGTGGAGCATCCAGGCGGTGAGTTTCGCGATGTCTGCCTCGGGCATAATCCAGAAAATGAGCCCCTCTAGCGGAGTGAGCCCGAGAGGCGTTGTCATCAAATTGCGGCCGAGACCGGCCTTGATCTCGCTCTCTTTTTTCCAGCCCTGCTCTTTTGTGTGAATGGAGAGGCTCTGGACGCCGAACCTCGAGGCGAGCACGGAAGATAGCCTCTTAAAATCAAAAGAGGGAGCGTTGCCGAAAAGGGGAACTGCGTCTTTCTTTAACAGCGCATCGGAAATTTTTCTGAGATGGGCCTGCATCATTTTTTCTTCCCTTCAAAGTCTCCTGTGGAGCCTTTTCCTTTCCCTTTTTCCTTTCTGTGGAAAACAGGTTTTTCCGTTCGGTATTCCGCCTCCAATCGATGAACCCGGAAATTAAATTTTCCGTTTTGGAATGCAGTCATAAGGCTTGGAATATTTGCCTTAAAAGCCGCAACTGCGGCATCAGGGCCGCTGAGCCGAACGTTAAAAGAATTAGGCGCAGTCGAATATTTTTCAATAGTAATTATCGATCCGAAAAATTTCGATCCTTCAAAGAGGGGGTTGTTCAACACGATCTCCGTTCGGCTGACTCCGGGAGGGGCGATCATGAAGTACATCGTTCCAACCATCTGGGCGAAAAGGGGAACCGTGTGTGGGCTGATGTAGGGAGCAGCTTGAGTGGCTGCCGTCTGAACTGCCGCCTGAATGTCTGGAGAAAAATTTATGGGGGCAAGCTGGGGCTCTTTTTCCTCTCGCTTATCTCGCTTTTCGTCTTTTTCTTTTTTGCCCCTGGTCTGCAAAAAGGATTCTGCCTGGTCCTGCTTGGCAAAAGGAGAGAGAGACTCTTCCTTTTCTTTTTTATTCGATTTTAAAGGAGATTCCTTCTCCTCTTTCTTCATCGAGCGCCCAAGAGGCGCCGCTTCATCCGGCTTGGCTCCAAAAGGAGCCGCTTTTTTCTTATCCGCTTCCTCGTTCGATCTCGCAATTGAGCGTTTCGTTTCCTGATATTGCTTGGGCGGAGTGGGAGTGTCAGGGGGGAGATCCGCCTCTTCCCAAAAGTTTGCCGAGCGGGGAAGATCTCCGGAGGGCTCTTCATCTTCTTCGGGAGTCTCCGATACGTTCGGTTGCGCTGAATAAGAGGGATTGGGCACGGCATTATTTTTAATCGCGTTGAGCTCTTTTTCTCCCTCGTTTAAATGAAACTGAATCTCGTAGGGGGTGCGCCCTCTTTTCACACCTTCGAATTCGGAGGGCTGCGCATCATCGCCCATCATGCTGCGGAACTTTTTTCGCCGCTGCGTCTCTTCGTCGGGATCGACCTCGCGGACCTTTTCGATTTTCTGCTTTTCTTCGCGCGAGACTTTCGAATCGTGAGGTTGGCCTCTTCCAGGCCCGATTGGAGGTGTGCGTTCTGTACCCATATTTTTACTCTTTTTCACGGCTTTTTCTTCTCGATTCGGCGCCCTTTCGGATCGTGTGGGTAGCGGACCCCTGCTCATCGTGGAGGGCGGCTTCCTTCTGCTCAGTCCAGTAGCGAACCTCTTTTTCCCACTCCTGTTTGTGCATCTCGAGTTTTTCGAGATCCTTTTTTTTCTGAAAGAGATCTTCGGTGGCTAAATCGACCTGTTTTTGCGCGAGATCGACGAGCTTTTGCTGCTCTGCAACTTTTTTTTGTCTTTCTGCGAGCTTTTCGTCTACGGTCTTAATGTAGACCTTCATCTGCTGGATCTTATCGGTTGAGGTTCCCTCATCTAAAGCGTCTCTCAGCTGCGCGAGTTTATCGGCTTTGTGCTTTGCGACAATATTTCGCTCCTCTGTCAGATCGTAAAGCTTTTCGTAGGCTTTTTCAAGGATCGCTTTTTTTTCCTCCAACGTTTTGACGGCCTGATCAAAGCGGGTCTTTTTGATCTCCATCATTTGTTCGAGGGGATAACTGAGCGGATTGCTGGACATTTGATAAAACCTCAGAACCTATCCCGATAAAATTTTTCGTCGGTTTTTTGGATTATTTTGGCCGATTTTCGTTTAAATTTCCTGGGGTCATATACTTTTTGTCGATATTGCCCCAGGAAATTTAAGCAAAAATCGGCCCAAAAGAACCTAAAAACCGACTGAAACTTTTTATCGGGATAGGTTCCAAAGCCAACTCTAGCGAATAGAGGCGATTGAAGGCAACTGGAGATCGGATAGATTCATTTCTTTCAGACTGTCAAATGTACGATTTTTGCGTACAGTCGAATAAAAGGTTTTCGGTTGTACCGTTTTTGGGTACAACTGATAGGCGAACAGAGTTGTTTGCGGGTTTTCCTCCGATCTTCAGCTGTACGATTTTTCCGTACAACTGATAAAGGGTTCTAAGAAGTTATTCTTTGAGGAGTTGGAAGGGCAAAATTATGCCAAAAGGGCACGAAAATTGATTGTTGAGAATTTCGGGATGCATTCAAGGGAAACTTTTATTTCAAAACGTCAAACAGAGAAGTCAAGGACAATATAAGAAAAAAAATAGAAAATACTCGTCGCCAGCGAAATGGGAAAGACTCTCTATCCCAAAGATGCAATCCAATCGAAAATAAAAACCCGACGCCGAAACACTGAGAGAGAGGACTTTGTACGATTTCTCTTATCATCTTAGATCGCTTTCGCGCTCCCCTTTGTGCTCAATTGAACGATCCTCATAATTACTTTCGATTCGCTCCTGCCAGTATTCCATTTCACGTCTGTTAAACTCTCTAGCGGCGCGATCTTCTTCGAGTTTATCTCTAGTAAGATCTTCGGCTTTCTCAAGAGCATCCCCATAGTCGCGGTTAAGGATGTCTTTACGGATGTCGCGGATACGGTCAATGAATTGGTCTTTATAGGTCTCGTGCGTCTCTTCATATTCTTTTTTAGCGGTATCGAGGTTCTTTTCAGCCTCCGCTACGCTTTCAGTAGATGTATTCGATGCACTTTTCACTTCGAGCTCGCTAAATTAAATTTTTAAATTGGAGAGATGTTTTGTTTTAATTTTATCTTAATAATCCGAGGATTTTAGTAGGTTTGATAATTTCTCGGAAGTAAATTAAGGGAAGAGAGCCTTGAGTTGGCGGAGGATCTCCGAAATGGTTGGCCAACCATTTCACCTGTCTGCAATTAGAGCGGCTTGGACAAAAATTACGGCCTTAAAAAAATGAGTTTACAAACTCTCTCTATCAAACAAGCAGGCTGAACCCGGAAGCTCTTGACTTCCGGGTAGCTTCCGGGTTATCTTCCGGGTGCTTACTTTGAGAAATGTCATGATAGAAGAGTTGCTTCAGCAGGAAGAAGGAAAAACCCTAGAGTTTAAAGAGAACAGCAAAAGCTTGGATAGAATCATCCATACGATCATCGCGTTCGCGAATACCGCAGGTGGAAAAGTTCTTATTGGGGTCAAGGATAAGACGAAAGAGATCGTGGGGCTGCAAGACCCCGTCCAAGAAGAGATGCGGCTCGCAAACGCAATCGCAGATTCTATAGAACCCCTTTTCAACCCAGACATTCACGTGGTGTCATGGAGAAATAAAGAATTTCTACTCATTCAAGTTCCCCACAGCGTAGGCCCCTACTACGCGAAGGCCAAAGGATTGAAAAAAGGAACTTACATTCGACTGGGTTCCACAAATCGACTGGCAGATGCGGCCATTTTAGCAGAGCTGGAAAGATTAGGAGAGAACGAATGCTTTGATGAGATGCCAACCTCCGGCTGCTCAATCCAAGACCTTGACCTTGAGGCCATCAAGGCGTGTTTTAAAAAAGTGGGCAAGAAATTCGAAGAATCCAAAGCCTTTTCTCTTCATTTGTATCTGAAAAAACAATCCAAATCGATCCCAAGCAAAGGGGCTATCCTGCTATTTGGCAAAAACCGAACGGAAATCTTTCCTCATGCGACCATTCGCTGCGTTCGCTTTTCAGGGATAGCCAGGGATGAAGTCTTAGATCATCAGGATGTCGACGACTATCTCCCGCTCGCTTTGGATAAAATTACATCGTTTGTGCAACGCAATACCAAATTGGGTGCAGAGATTGGCCCATCGATCCGAAAAAATATCGCAGAATATCCACCCGTTGTAGTGAAAGAGGCCGTTACCAATGCTTTGATCCACACCGACTACAGCGCCGCTGGCAGTCAAACCCAAGTGGCTATTTTTGATGATCGGATCGAGATCACCAATCCAGGGGCTCTACCTTTTGGTCTCAATATGGAAGACGCCCTTCAAGGAGTCTCTCAACTGAGAAACAGAGTCATCGGTCGTTGCTTTCGAGAACTGGAACTGATCGAGCTGTGGGGATCTGGCCTGAAGCGAATGATTTCTCAATGCCAAAAATCGGGAATAGCTATTCCGAAGTTTGAAGAATTAGGTCATTTTTTCCGTGTCACCCTATTTAATCGCAGAGAGGCAGTCCTTGTTGTCCGTGGATGGAGAAAAGACCTAATGGATTTGGTTGGGAAGCGAAAAGAAATCACCACAAAAGACGCAGCAACTTTTTGGAAAATCACAGACCGCGCAGCAAGGGTTCGCTTAAGGAAAATGGTCGAAGAGGGACTTGTCTCTGAAATATCCACCCATGCCTTTGATCCGCAGAAAAAATTTATCCTCAAATAAATCAATCTATTAACAGTCTCTAAGAAAAAAGAGCCTTGAGCTGGCGGATCGATTCTTCGAATGAGACTTTTTCATCGATTTGCTGCTTGAGGAAGCGGTTGACTTTGTCGATGTACTTGAGGGCAAAGTCGGCGTTTTTGTCTGAGCCCGGCTTGTACTCGCCGATGCGGATGAGAAGCTCGTTTTTCTTGTAGTTGGAGAGCACTTCGCGCAGCTTGGCGATGAGATCGAGATGGGGCCTATCGACGATCTGAGGTAGGATTCGGCTGATGGAGGCGAGGACGTCGACGGCAGGGTAGTGGTATTGGCGCGCAAGTTCGGATGAGAGGATGATGTGCCCATCGAGAATGGAGCGAACTTCATCTGCGACAGGTTCGTTGAGATCGTCTCCTGCGACGAGGATCGTGTAGAAAGCGGTAATGGAGCCTTTTTCCGAGTTGCCGGAGCGCTCGAGAAGGCGGGGCAGTGTGGCAAAAACGGAGGGTGTATAGCCGGCTCTTGCAGGCGGCTCTCCGGCGGCAAGGCCGATTTCTCGAAGAGCTCTTGCGTAGCGAGTTACCGAGTCCATCATCAAGATGACCGATTTGCCCTGATCGCGGAAGTATTCCGCAATGGCAGTTCCAACATAGGCTGCGTTGAGACGCATTTGGGCTGCTTGATCAGACGTTGAGACGATGATGACGGAGCGCTTCATGCCCTCAACGCCTAGATCGTTGATGAGAAATTCGCGCACCTCGCGGCCCCTCTCTCCGATGAGCGAGATCACATTGACATCGGCCTTTGCATTGCGGGCGATCATGCCGAGAAGGGTCGACTTACCGACGCCTGCCGCTGCAAAAATGCCGACGCGCTGCCCTTTTCCGCAGGTGAGCACCGCATCGATACTGCGGACACCGACAGAGATCGGCTCTTCGATGAGTTGTCTTTTAAGCGGATCGGGAGGAGACGCTATGACGGGAACGCTGTCTTCTAATTCAAGGGGGCCTTTTTCATCTTCATCCAGAGGTTGTCCGAGGCCATTGAGTACGCGCCCCAAGAGCTGAGGGCCCACTTTGATATGCATCGGCATGCGGAGAGGGACGACTTCAGAAGAGGGGCCGATCCCCAACATATCGCCGAGGGGAGAGAGGAGAACTTCGTCTTTTGTAAAGCCGACGACTTCGGCCGCGAGCGGCTCTCCCTGGCGCTTGATTAAACAGACCTCTCCCATCTTCACTTGGGGAACGACGGCGCGGATCAGCATGCCGATCACCTCGGTGATGCGGCCATGCACGGTGGTCAACTCGACATCTTCGAGATGGCTCATGAGCTTATCGAAAGATGGCGATTGTTCCATTATAATTGCGTATTGAGGATTGTTTTAATCGAGTCGATCACTTTACTCAAAAGAACAGACGAGTATTCGATTTCTTGCTGGGCTTGGCTCATTTTGACTTGGATGAGCATCATATCGCCGGGGCGTATGTCTTCGCCTGAGGCGGAAATATCTTTGAGCTTTTGTTGGACTGCGAGAAGCTGTTCTTGTCCATCATTGACATAAGAGA
>MGLY01000025.1:0-287 GCA_001794935.1 Chlamydiae bacterium RIFCSPHIGHO2_12_FULL_49_9
GATTACGCCACGAAGCGTGGCTAAGGATGAACGCTGCGAGGCGCAGCTAACGATATAACGTCGGGGAGGCCCCGAACCCCCTTTTTAATGGGTTGCAGGTGCGCCTGCATCGTTATATCGTTACATCGTTCTTATCGTTGACCTGACCTAGGGAGCAAATCTCTGGGATGGCAGCATTACATGTTTACCACTACCGGTTTTTTGATGTTTCATAGACAGTTTTTGATTTTTGCAATTTTCCAATCTGCGATAAACTTCTTATTATTAGATAGTTAATTTATAAAAAG
>MGLY01000025.1:316-4598 GCA_001794935.1 Chlamydiae bacterium RIFCSPHIGHO2_12_FULL_49_9
AATTAAAGAGCTCTATAGAGTGGGTCCTCGCTTGCATCTCAGTCAAAAAGAGATCTTCCAATATGGGGATCAAAAGCCTCATTCTTTTCTCTCTGTTGTTTTTGTCGGGCCTGGAAGCATCGGAAAAGTACGTCGGTCTTTTCGTAAATAGAGATTTTAGGGGGGAGCTCTCGTTTGCCTATCGGATTCAATTTGCGTGTAGAAATATTGGCTGGAAGGCCGACGTCATCGACATCCGGAAAAGGGGGGAATTTCGAGATAAAAAATACGATTTTGTCATCAACCTCATCCCCGGAGCCTATAAACATGCGGGCTGCAAAAACTACCTCGCTATTTTTCACCCTTTACACCACTACTTCAATAAAAAAGGATTCTTGTTTAGAAAGTACTGCTCTTATGACGGATATTTGCTCACTTATTCCCCGGCAGCTTTGGGAAAGAAGAGAAAAAGTTTCGCGAATCCTCGCAAGTACCCTTTTATGAGCTGGTATCCCACTGTGCAAAAGCAAAATGCAAAAGCGGCAGATCCCTCTTCCCTTTTTTATATCTGCTGCTCTTGGGGAAATCGGTTTGAAGATGAAAAATTTCAAAACTTTTTGAAAAGGCTCGACAGCGAACCCTACACCCGTTTTTACGGAAGCTCAATATTTCAATCCGCTTATCCGGAAAGCTATCGAGGAGAGATCGCCTATGATGACGAGAGTCTCTACGAGATGGCGGCAAATGCAGGGGTTGCATTGGTGCTCCACTCCTCGGATCACAATCAGCACGGGATTCCTTCGGGAAGGATTTTTGAGGCTGCGGCGGCCTCTTGCATCATCATCTCGGATCGGAATGCATTTGTTCAAAACACATTTGGAGATAACGTCTTATATATCAATACCGGGGAGGATGCCGTTTCAATTTTCAATCAAATTCGTGGGCACATGAACTGGATACGGGAAAACAAGCTAAAGGCATTGGAAATGGCCAAAAAGGCCAATCAGATTTTTAAAGAGAATTTTCTCCTCGAAGATCAGCTTTTAAGGCTCGGAGAGTTTCACGATAGACTAACGCATAAACCGGGGAGTCTTTTTTGGACTTGGCTTCAATCGCTTGGGCTTTCTTAATTTTTTCTTTTGAGGAGAGGCCATCGGCAGTCGCTTTCAGCCCGGCGCGCCGATACAGCCTCATGAATAGTGTCGATTTTCACCCGACGAGGAACCTCTTTTGCATCACGCTCACCCATGCAAATGAGTTGGTTTTATATGAAATGGATAACGAGGGAAATCCTCGGGTGCTTCAGAGGATCAAAAACCCATCCGCGCTTTTAAGCGAGCCGCAACACGCCGTCTTTTCTCCTGACGGAGAAAGAATTCTAGTGGCCAATTGGACGAATCAGACGCTTGCCGTTTATTCTCGGGGAGAACACGGGCTGTATCGCGCCTTTCCGGGTAGGGTCTTTTCGCCGCCTGCGCGTCTGATTTCCCATAAGCCCCACGGCGTTGCTTTTTCCCCATCGGGAGATCGCTTTGCCATTGCCTACGGCGCCGCCAAGTATCACGGAAGAGCGGTTGCCCTATTTGAGACAAGTGAGTGTGAACTTCTCAGCGTTCTTGAAAATGAACTTCCGGGGATTCCGAAGGGGATCGCATTTTCTCCGGACGGAATGTCTCTTCTTGTCACTTTTGCCGACCAAAATAGCCTTGTAATTTTCGATCTTGTGGAAGAGGGAAGGAGAATTTTTCCCTTGCCAAAACAGATAGTTCAGGGAGCAGAAACGGAAATTTCTCGTCCTGAAGATGTAAAAATTTCTCCGGATGGAGCTCTTTGCGCAGTTTCCAATAGCGACCAGCACACAATCTCGTTTTACCGCTTTGACAAAGTTTTGAATCGAATCACTCAGACGACCCCTTGCTTTGTTTTGCAAAACCCTAAAGCAGGGCTTTGTTTTCCCCACGGAATCGCTTTTTCTCCCGACGGATCTTTTTTGTTGATTACGGAATTCGGTCCGATTCGAACGACGAACGAGGGAGATATTGCGTGGGATCTTTCAATGAGGCCCGAGCTTGCCAAAGTCAGCATTTACAGGAAGCTGCTTGCGGATTTGTGAGGCGGCGATCGCAAACGCGCAGGCGACATTGAGCGAGTTTTTCGCCCCGAAGAGGGGGATCTCGAGAATGTAGTCGGCGAGCCTTAAAGAGTCGTTAGAGATGCCATATTCCTCGTTGCCGAGGATGAGGGTGAAAGAGGCGGGGAAGATAAAGTCAGAGAGGGGAATTGCCTCATCGCACGTATCGAGGGCGATGATGGGGCGGGGAAGCGAGGAGAGGGGGCAGTTTTGAAATGAGGGGACGATTTCAGCTGCTCCCATCGCCGTTCTTTGCACCTTTTCATTGTCGATGAAGGGAGTCTTTTCGGAAAAATAGACAGAGCCGATGCGGAGCGCTTCGGTCGTCCGGAGGATGCTGCCCACATTGTAGGCGGAACGGACATTGTCGAGGTAGATGGCAATATCGGGAAAGGGGAGTTTTGCAGGTCTGTCGTGAGTGCGGAGAGTGGGGAGAAGGTTGTGCTCTTTGAGATTGAGCCCGGCTTTGGAAAGGTGCCAGTGGTAGCGGTCGGAGAGCTCTTTGAGATCGGTATGAACATAGGAAGGGCCCCCCATCCAAGAGAGGAGCGAGGCGTAATATTGGAGCTCTTCCGGAGAGGGGGCTTTTTTTTCGTAGAGGATGCGCAAGTATTCCGCGCATTTTTTGTGCCTTTGTTTAGGGTCTAGCTGAAGGAACTTTTTTTTCGAGATATTCATCGAGCGAGCCTTGGTGGAAATGGATGCCATCCTCTTCGATTGCGATGATTTTGCTTGCAAATTTCATGAGATCGCGGTCATGCGTTGCGACAATCGCCGTTCCCTTATAGTCTTCAAGGCCCCAAGCCATCGCGGAGACCGCCTCGAGATCGAGATGGTTATTCGGCTCGTCGAGAATAAGAACATTCGGCGTTGTCAGCATGAGACCGCCGAGAATGAGACGGGCTGTCTCGCCGCCGGAGAGGCTTTTCAGTGCTTTGAAGGCGTCATCGCCGCCAAAGAGCATCTTGCCGAGAACGCCGCGCACATCTTGATCGAAGACGACGTCTTTGCGGGCCTTCAGCCAGTCAAAGGCCGTTTCATCGGTGTGTTTGTTGAGCACTTCGCCGTGGTTTTGTGGACAGTAGCCGATTTCAACGGCGTGACCGACGGTGATTTTGCCGCTGTCCGGCGTGTAGAGGCCGGCGAGGAGTTTAAGAAGAGTTGTTTTTCCTCGACCGTTGTTTCCGATGACGGCGACTTTATCGCCGCGGTGGATCTCGCAGGAAAATTTCCGAATCACTGGATCTGAGCCATACCCCTTTGTCAGGCCGTCTAATTTGAAGACGACTTGTCCCGACTGCCTTTCAGAGAGGGGGAAGCGGATATAGGGGCGCTGGATGTTTGACTTTTTCAGCTCCATCGGCTGAAGGCGATCGATCTCGCGGATGCGCGACTGCACCTGGCTTGCTCTTGTTCCCGCTCCGAATTTGGCGACGAATTCTTTGAGCTGGGAGATCTTTTTCTCTTTGGCTTTGTTTTCATCGTCGGCCCTCGCGCGGACAGCTGTTTTAGCGACGAGCATCGAGTTGTAGTTGCCGGGGTAAGTGATGATCGTCTCGTAGTCGATGTCGGCGATGTGGGTGCAGATCGAGTTGAGAAAATGTCTATCGTGGCTGACGACGACGAGCGTGCCGTCGTAATTATGTAGGAACTCCTCTAACCAAGAGATCGATTCGAGATCGAGGTGGTTTGTCGGTTCATCGAGAAGAAGCGCTTGCGGGTGGCCAAAGAGCGCTTGGCAAAGAAGGACTCGGAATTGTCTATCGGTTGGGATTTCGTGCATTTTTTTTCGATGCTGCGTTTCGGGAATTCCCATCCCGATGAGGAGAACCTCGGCTTCCGATTCGGCGGAGTACCCATCTTCTTCCGCGATGATCTCTTCGAGCGCTCCCAAACGCATGCCAACGCTATCTGTCATCTCCTCTCCGTAGAGCCGGTCCCGTTCGGCAAAGGCGTCCCAAAGGCGTGCATTGCCCATGATCACAGTGTCGATGATGTCAAAATCTCGAAAATCCTCAATTCTCTGCTTGAGGAAGCCCACTTTCTTGGGCAGGGTAACGGTACCGGTTGTCTGAGATTCCGTGCCCATGACGATTTTAAGGAGGGTCGATTTGCCCGAGCCGTTGGGACCGGTGAGGCCGTAGCGGCAGTTGTCATTAAAGGTAAAAGTGA